>NZ_JBDIAQ010000005.1:0-73220 GCF_039812505.1 Intrasporangium sp.
GCATACCGGGATGACCGGCCGCTCGACCTGCCGAGATCACATCAGGCCGGCAGCTGGGCCGACGCGCGGGGTCGGACGGGAGTCAGGCCCCCTCGCCCGGCCCGACCGCCGGCTGCACGAGCACCTGCGCCCGGGCTGCCGCGGCAGCCCGGGACGAGACGTGCAGCTCCGCGAAGATGTTGTCCAGGTGTTTTCGCACGGTGCCGGTCGAGACCAGCAGCCGAGCGCCGATCTCGGCGTTGGTGCAGCCCTGCGCCACCAGCTCGAGGACCTGGCGTTGTCGGTGCGTGATCCCGCCAAGCTGCGCCAGGTCCGCGCGGCGCCGACAGGCCCCGGCCAGATGCGGCAGCAGCAGGCCCAGGGCGAGCCGTTCGTCCGGCGAGAACGGGCAACGCCGCCGGCACAGCACCAGCCGGGCCCCACGAGGGGAGCTGCCCGGCAGCTCGACCACCAGGGCCTCGCCACCCGCCACGTCGTGCGGTGAGCCGCGTGGCGCGCCACCCTGGTACGCGGCGGCGGCTCCGACGACCCGGGCGACGCTGGCGTCCCCGGTGCTCGCCACCCCGTAGGGGTCCGCGAACGAGGCCGGGTCCTGGCACAGTGGGCAGGCCGGCACGTGCTCGGCGAGACCGGCCGCCGCCGGAGCCCGGCCCGGCCCGGGCCCGCCCGGGTGGCGCAGGTGGTGGGCGACCCGGCCCGTCGCGGTCAGGTCGAGGTACCAGGCCACGTCGCACGGGAGGGCCCGCCAGATCGCGGCGATCACATCGGCCGGCAGCCCGGTCGAGGCGGCGGCGCTGCCGGACCCGCGCGCCGCGCGTACCGCACTCCGGCCCGCCGGCGCGTCGACTCGGAGCGCGTCCAGCAGGCCGCGCAGGGTGGGGCCCCAGGAACTGTCCACACGTGCTCCTACGTATGGCGTCGACACGGCCGCACGGGCGCGACCCGAGAGCCCATGGGGGTGCGAAAGATACGTCGTCCTACGTATATCTCGATCCACTCGACTGTGTCAGCGTAATGGGAGAAATTCTGGCGGGCCGTCGGTCGAGGGAGTGGGCCGGGACGCCGCCCACCGGGCCGGGGCGGGGGGATCCGGGGGTCTGTCGTGAACCTCGTCCGGACGGATCGACCCGCCATCCGACGGGTCGGTGGGGGCCCGGTCACCGGGCCGGGAGACACAGGAGGACGGATGTCACTTCGACTTGTGCGAGCAGGTGCCGTCGGGGCCGTCGCCGCAGTGCTGGGCTTCGCCGGAGCCGGTGCGGCATCGGCGCAGGGCAACGGCCCGTTCCACTGCGCGGGCGGCGACTGGGCGCCCTACCCGGACTTCGCGAAGAACGCGCAGGTGCTCGGGTCCGGTACCTACGACGGCCTCGTCGTCTCGGGCCTCTGCATGGTGCCGGACCACGCCGTGGTGTCGGTGCAGGGCCCGGTCACGGTCCGACCGGGTGGCGTCCTCGCGGCAATGGGTCCCCAGACGACCCGGATCACGGGCCATGTCACCGTCGGCCGGGGCGCGATCCTCGCCTTGGGGGAGCCGTCACCCGAAGGGCCCGGACCCTACGAGCCGTCGCACGACTCGGTCACCGGAGGGATCACCGCCAACCAGCCGCTGGCCGTCTACCTCAACAACGCCAGGATCGTCGGACACGTCTCGGTCCGGGGCGGCGGACCCGGCGACCAGTGCGTCGACCCCGGATGGCCGCCGCTCGGGCACACCCTCACGATCAAGGACAACACGATCATCGGCGGGCTGAGCGCCCGAGGGTGGTCCGGCTGCTGGGCCGGCCTGTTGCGCAACACGATCGTCGGGTCGGTCACGTGGTCCGACATGTCGGCCAACCTGGCCTGGCCGCAGGGTCCGGACTCGAACGAGATCGTGGCCAACCGCATCGTCGGCAGCCTCTCCTGCTACCGCAACACGCCCGCGGCCCAGATCGGCGACGCGACGGGGAACCCGGCCAACGTGCCACCCACGAACAAGGTCGTCGGACCCAAGCGCGGAGAGTGCGCCGGGCTCTGACGCCGGGGGCCCGCGCGGGGAGGGAGGCCGCGGTGCGAGCGGGAGGTGAGCGGCATACCGGGGACGTATGCCGCTCACGCCGGGCCCGCACGCCGACGTCGGCGCGCGCCACACGGGTTCGCCTGCGCCGTACCAAGGGTCACCGCTGCGTGGTGTCGGTGACCTCGCCGACGAGCTCCTCGAGCACGTCCTCGAGGAACACCACGCCGGACACCGTCGCGGTGTCGTCGAGGACCCTGGCCAGGTGCGCGCCGGTCAGCTGCATCGTGGCCAGGACCTGCTCGATCTCGTCGCCGGCACGCACGGTCGCCAGCCGCCGGAACCGCTTGGGCGGGATCGGCTGCTCGTACCGTTCGTCGTCCGCGTAGAGGACGTCCTTCAGGTGCAGGTACCCGGCCACCTCCCCGGCCGCGTCCCTCACCGGGTAGCGCGAGAAGCCGTGCCTCGCCACGAGGTGCTCGATGTCGTCCGGCGTCGCCCCGAGCGCGACGCACACCAGCCGCTCCGTGGCGACGGCCACGTCCCCTGCCGTCTTGTCCGAGAACTCCAGCGTCTTGGAGACGAGGCCGTGCCGCTCCTCCTCGATCAGACCCTCCTGACGGGACTCGCTCAGGATCGCGGCCACCTCCTCGGCGGTGTAGGCCGAGGCGATCTCGTCCTTCGGCTCGACCCCGAGGAGCCGGACGAGGGCCTTGGCGGTCCGTTCCATGGCCCGCACCACGGGCCGGAGCAGGTTGGACAGGACGTGCAGCGGCGGCACGAGCAGCAGCGCCATCCGGTCCGGCCCGGCGATGGCGATGTTCTTCGGGATCATCTCGCCCACGACGACGTGCAGGTACGACACGATCAGCAGGGCGAAGGCGAGCGCCAACCCTCCGGCCCAGACCTCGGGCAGGCCGACGCCGTGCAGCGGCGGCTCGAGCAGGTCGTGCAGGGCCGCCTCCGCGAGGGCGCCGAGACCGACCGAGCAGACGGTGATGCCCAGCTGGGCCGTCACGAGCATCGCGCCGAGCCGCTCGAGGGCCACCAGCGCAGTGGCGGCTCGTCTGCTGCCGGCGTCGGCGAGCGGTTCCAGGGAGGAGCGGCGCACCGCCATGGCGGCGAACTCGGCGCCGACGAAGAACGCGTTGCCCAGCAGGAGCAGGACCGAGACGGCGAGCGCGGGACCGGTCGTCACCGTGCCTCACCGATCCCCGTCGTGGGCTCGGCGGCCCTCCGCGGACCCGGCCGGGCCGGGCTCGGTCGGGCCCGGCAGGGAGTCGGGGTGGGGCACGAACCGGAGCCGGTCGATGCGGCGGCCGGCCATCGCGACGACCAGGATCCGCCAGCCGGGGACGCCCACCACGTCACCGACCACGGGGATCCGGCCGAGCCGGGCCATCACGAAGCCGCCCATCGTCTCGTACTCGGGGCCGTCCGGGACGTCGGCGTCGAAGGCGTCGCGCACCTCGTCGGGGCGCCACAGCCCCGGCACCGTCCACGAGCCGTCCAGCCGGGCCCGGCCGTCCTGCCGGGCCCGGTCGTGCTCGTCGGCGACCTCGCCGACGATCTCCTCGACCACGTCCTCGAGGGTCACGATCCCGGAGGTGCCGCCGTACTCGTCCACGACGACGGCCATCTGGAAACCGCCCTGGCGCAGCTGGCGCAGCAGGGGGTCCAGCCGGATCGTCTCGGGCACCAGCAGACGCTCGGACATGAGGGCGGAGACGGGCACGTCCTTGCGACGCTCGTGCGGGACGGCCATCGCGTGCTTGACGTGCACCACGCCGTCGATGTCGTCCCAGTCGTCGCCGAGGACCGGGAAGCGCGAGTGCCCGGTGCGGCGCGACAGCCGCAGCACGTCCTCGGCCGACTCCTCGCGGTGGATCCCGGTGCACCTGACCCGGGGGGTCATGACGTCGTCGGCGGACCGCTCGCCGAAGCCGAGCGACCGGGTCAGCATCCGGGCCGTTGCCACGTCGAGCGTGCCCGCCTCGGCGGAGCGCTGGACGAGGCTGGTCAGCTCCTGGGGCGTCCGGGCCGCCGACAGCTCCTCCTGCGGCTCGATCCCCATGGCCCGCAGGGCCCGGTTGGCCGAGCCGTTGAGCAGCAGCACCAGGGGCTTGAACACGGCCGCGAAGAAACGTACCGGCAGGGCCACGACCTTGGCGGTGGCCAGCGGGGCCGAGATGCCCAGGAACTGCGCGAGCAGCTCCCCGCAGACCATGGAGAAGACCGTCACGATGACCAGCGCGGCGGCGCTCGAGACCGCGGCGGCCGCCCCCGCGGGCAGGCCGGCCGAGCCGAGCGGGCCGGCCAGCAGCGCGCCGACCGAGGGCTGGGCGAGATAGCCGACGACCAGTGTCGTCAGGGTTATCCCGACCTGCGCCGCGGACAGCTGCGTCGAGAGCTGGCTCAGGGACCGGAGCACGACCCGGGCCCGGCTGTCGCCCTCGTCGATGGCCCGCTGCACGAACGGGCGGTCGAGTGCGACGAGGCTGAACTCTGCTGCCACGAAGAGAGTGGTGCCGGCGGTCAGCACCACGGCGGCGAGCACCAGCAGCCACTCGGTCATGGTCTCCCCACTATATGGAGCGCCACTGCCCGACGACATGGAGCACCGGCACCCCGGATGCCCCGGAGCCCGCCTGCCCGGACGCTGTGGTTCGATGGGCGCGCACCATCGACGAGGAGACGACGCATGACAGCGGCACCCGAGCGCGGCCCGGGCCGGATCGAGATCCGTGGCCTGACGAAGCGGTTCGGGACGTTCACCGCCGTGGACGGGCTCGACTTCACGGTGCGACCGGGCCGGATCACCGGGTTCCTGGGGCCCAACGGCAGCGGCAAGACGACGACGCTGCGCATGCTGCTCGGGCTGATCCGTCCCACCGCCGGTACGGCGACCATCGACGGCCGCGCGTACCGCGACATCCCCGACCCGCTGCGCGTCGTCGGGTCGGCGCTCGAGGCGACCAGCTTCCACCCCGGTCGCACCGGGCGGGACCACCTCAGGGTCCTGGCCGCGGTGGCGGGGGTACCCGACCGCCGGGTCGACGAGCTGCTGGACCTGGTCGGCATCCCGGCCGCCGCGCGCCAGCGGGCCGGCGGCTACTCGATGGGGATGCGCCAGCGCCTGGGGCTGGCCGGCGCGCTGCTCGGCGACCCCCGGGTCATCATCCTGGACGAGCCGGCCAACGGCCTCGACCCCGAGGGCATCCGGTGGCTGCGCGGGTTCCTGCGCCACCTCTCGGGCGAGGGCCGCACGCTGCTCATCTCGAGCCACATGCTCGCCGAGGTGGAGCAGACCGTGGACGACATCGTCATCATCGCCAACGGCCGACGCGTCGCCGAGGGGACGATCGCGGACCTGCACGGGGACTCGGCGGCATACGTCCGCTCCTCCGACCTGCCCGCGCTGGAGACGGCGCTGCGCCGGGAGGGCATCGACTGCGCAGGCCGCGACGAGGGCCTCACGGTGCACAGCGGCGACCTGGCCCGGATCGGCGACATCGCCCTGGCAGCAGGGGTGGCGATCCACGAGCTGCGCGCCGAGCAGACCCGGCTGGAGGAGCTGTTCTTCAACCTGACCGAGTCGGCGGAGCACCGCAACCGCAACCTCGGCGGCCCGGGTGGTCCGCCGCCCGGGGCGCTCCCGCCCCCCACCGGACCACCCGTGTCGACGGCCGCACCGACCGAGGAGGTGGGCCGGTGAACGCGGTGATCCGGTCGGAGTTCCGCAAGTTCTTCACGACCCGCCTCTGGTGGGGCATGGCCATCGCGGTGTTCCTCAGCGGGGTCGCCTTCGCCACGATCATCGGGCTCGTCTTCACCAGCGGCGCCATGACCGGCGAGCAAGCCCCCGTCTACGCCCAGGACGACGCCGCCCTCGCGAAGACGGTCTTCACCAGCGGCATCCAGGTCGGCTACCTGCTGACGCTGGCGATCGGGATCATGATGATCGGCTCGGAGTACCGGCACGAGACGATCACGGCGACCTTCCTGGGCACTCCACGGCGTGGGCGCGTCATGGGCGCCAAGGTCGTCACGCTGCTCGGCATCGGGGCGATGTACGGCATCGTCTCCCTGCTCGGCTCGGTCGGGGCCGGCACGATCGTCCTGACCGCCAGGGGGCACAGCGCCTTCGGTGACCCCTCGGTCTGGCGCACCCTCGCGCTGTCCCTGCTGGTCCTCGGGCTCTGGGCCCTCATCGGCCTCGGCGCGGGCATCCTGATCCCCAACCAGGTGGCCGCGCTGCTCATCTCGATCGGGGTGGCCTGGATCGTCGAACCGATCCTCGGCGTGGTGCTCGCGATCCCGTCGTGGGGCCAGCACATCACGCCGTACCTGCCGAGCCAGGCGACGAGTGCGACGCTCGGCACCGTGAGCAGCGGGTTCGACGGCCGGGCCGTGACCCAGCTCGCCTGGTGGGCCGGGGCGCTCGTGCTCGCGGGGTATGCCGCCGTCATGGCCGGCCTCGGGACGTGGCGGACCGTGCGGGCGGACATCTCCTGACCCCGGCCCTGCGGGCACCGCGGGGTCGGTCCCGGATCCTCGTCACCCGCTCGCGACCGGGGTCGCAGGACGGGTGTCGGCAGGTCGGCGAGCGTGTCCCGGGCGGGCTAGGCTGGGCGCGTAACCGCCACGAGGTAACGAAAGAGGCGCAACCGCCGTGTCCGAGCAGCCCACTTCCCAAGACCCGATGGCAGCGTTCGGGCCGAACGAATGGCTCGTCGACGAGCTGTACCAGCAGTACCTGTCGGACAAGAACTCCGTGGACCGGGCCTGGTGGAGCTTCTTCGAGGACTACCGGTCCGATACCGGCCGGGGCGACGGCGACGGCACGGTGGCCGCGCCGGCCCGCCCCGACCGCCCTGTCGCGCCACCCCCGGCTGCTCCCGCTCCGGCCACGCTGCCGGCGGCTGCCACGGTAACGCCGACCGCTGCCGCCGAGCGCCCCTCACCGGCGCCGGCCGTCGTCGCGGAGGGCGACCTCGTCAGGCCGCTGCGCGGGGCCCCGGCGCGGGTCGTGACCAACATGAACGCCTCGCTCGAGGTGCCCACCGCGACCAGCGTGCGTGCCGTCCCGGCCAAGCTGCTGATCGACAACCGGGTCGTGATCAACAACCACCTGGCGCGCAGCCGCGGCGGCAAGGTCTCGTTCACGCACCTGATCGGCTACGCGATGATCAAGGCCCTCCGGCAGATGCCGGTGATGAACCACAGCTACGTGGTGCAGAACGGCAAGCCGGCCATCGTCGAGCCGGCCCACGTGGGGTTCGGCCTGGCCATCGACGTCCGCAAGGACGACGGCAGCCGCACCCTCGTCGTGCCCTCGATCAAGGCCGCCCAGGACATGGACTTCGTCCGGTTCTGGAACGCCTACGAGGACATCGTCCGCAAGGCCCGCGCCAACAAGCTGACCGTCGAGGACTTCCAGGGCACGACGATCTCCCTGACGAACCCGGGCGGGATCGGGACGGTCCACTCCGTGCCCCGCCTCATGCAGGGGCAGGGCACGATCATCGGCGTGGGCGCGCTGGAGTACCCGGCCGAGTGGCAGGGGGCCAGCCACGAGACGCTGAACCGCAACGCCGTCAGCAAGATCCTCACGCTCACCTCGACCTACGACCACCGGATCATCCAAGGGGCCCAGAGCGGCGACTTCCTCCGGATCATCCACCAGCTCCTCCTCGGCGCCGACAGCTTCTACGACGAGATCTTCGCCTCCCTGCGCATCCCGTACGAGCCGGTGCGCTGGATCCAGGACATCGACTCCTCGCACGACGACGACATCAACAAGGTCGCCCGGGTCCAGGAGCTGATCCACGCCTACCGGGTGCGCGGGCACCTGATGGCCGACACCGACCCGCTGGAGTACAAGCAGCGCCAGCACCCCGACCTCGACGTCACGACGCACGGGCTGACCCTGTGGGACCTCGACCGGACCTTCGCGACCGGCGGGTTCGGGGGTGCGCCGTTCCTCAAGCTGCGCAAGATCCTCGGCATCCTGCGCGACTCGTACTGTCGCACCGTCGGCATCGAGTACATGCACATCCAGGACCCCGACCAGCGCCAGTGGATCCAGGACAAGGTCGAGATCCCCTACGCGAAGATCACCCACGACGAGCAGCTGCGCATCCTGCGCCGGCTCAACGCGGCCGAGGCCTTCGAGACGTTCCTGCAGACCAAGTTCGTCGGCCAGAAGCGCTTCTCCCTCGAGGGTGGCGAGTCGGTCATCGCCCTGCTCGACCGGGTCCTGTGCCGTGCCGCCGCCGACGGGCTCGACGAGGTCTGCGTGGGGATGTCGCACCGCGGTCGCCTCAACGTGCTTGCCAACCTGGCCGGCAAGTCCTACGGCCAGATCTTCCGGGAGTTCGAGGGAATCCAGGACCCGCAGTCGGTCCAGGGCTCGGGCGACGTGAAGTACCACCTCGGCACCGAGGGCAAGTTCGTCGCCGAGGACGGCTCGATGACGAAGGTCTACCTGGCGGCCAACCCGTCCCATCTCGAGGCGGTCAACCCGGTGCTCGAGGGGATCGCGCGGGCCAAGCAGGACCGGCTCAACCTCGCCGGCCAGGACTTCACCGTGCTGCCCGTGCTCCTGCACGGCGACGCGGCCTTCGCCGGCCAGGGTGTCGTGGCCGAGACGCTCAACCTGTCCCAGCTGCGCGGCTACCGCACCGGCGGGACCGTCCACGTCGTGATCAACAACCAGGTCGGCTTCACCACCTCGCCGAGCTCGTCCAGGTCGTCGGTGTACTCGACGGACGTCGCCCGGATGATCCAGGCACCGATCTTCCACGTCAACGGCGACGACCCCGAGGCCTGCGTGCGGGTGGCCGAGCTGGCCTACGAGTTCCGGCAGACGTTCAACAAGGACGTCGTGGTCGACATGGTGTGCTACCGGCGCCGCGGCCACAACGAGGGCGACGACCCATCGATGACCCAGCCGCTGATGTACAACCTCATCGAGGCGAAGCGCTCCGTCCGCAAGCTCTACACCGAGTCGCTGATCGGCCGTGGCGACATCAGCGTCGAGGACGCGGCGTCGGCCCTCAAGGACTACCAACAGCAGCTCGAGCGGGTCTTCGTCGAGACCCGCGAGGCGACCCGGAAGCACGAGCACGAGTCACCGGCCGCTGCCCGGGGCGCCTCGGACGCGCCCGACAACGCGGGCCTGGAGAAGCCGACGGCCCAGGTGCTGGACGACCGGGCCCCGGTGCGCTCCTCGACGCAGACCGGCGTGCCGGTGGAGGAGCTCGTCCGGATCGGTGAGTCCTTCACCAAGCCGCCGGCCGGCTTCACCATCCATCCCAAGCTCGGGCAACTGATGGAGCGTCGGGCCCGGATGGTCCACGAGGGCGGCATCGACTGGCCCATGGCCGAGCTGCTCGCCTTCGGCACCCTCCTGCGGGAGGGCACCCCCATCCGACTGGCCGGCCAGGACACCCGCCGCGGCACGTTCGTGCAGCGCCATGCCGTCCTGATCGACAAGAAGACGGGAGACGAGTGGACGCCGCTGCTCTACCTCGGCGAGGGACAGGCCCGGTTCTGGATCTATGACTCGCTCCTGTCGGAGTACGCCGCGATGGGCTTCGAGTACGGCTACTCGGTCGAGCGACCGGACGCCCTCGTGCTGTGGGAGGCCCAGTTCGGCGACTTCGCCAACGGCGCCCAGACGATCGTCGACGAGTTCATCACCAGCTCCGAGCAGAAGTGGGGGCAGCGCTCCTCGGTCGTCCTGCTGCTGCCCCACGGCTACGAGGGGCAGGGGCCGGACCACTCCTCGGCCCGCATCGAGCGCTACCTGCAGCTGTGCGCGGAGAACAACATGACGGTCGCCTTCCCGTCCACGGCGGCGTCGTACTTCCACCTGCTGCGTCGCCAGGCCTACGCCCGCCCCCGGGTGCCGCTGATCGTCTTCACCCCGAAGTCGATGCTCCGCTCCCACGCGGCGGCCAGTCCGGTCGAGGCCTTCACGCAGGGCGGGTTCCAACCGGTCCTGCCCGACAGCCGTCCGCCCTCCGACCAGGTCGACCGCGTCCTGCTGTGCTCCGGCAAGATCGTGCACGAGCTGGAGGCCGAGCGCGAGAAGCGTGGCGACGACAAGATCGCGATCCTGCGGGTCGAGCGCCTCTACCCGATCCCGCTGGAGGAGATCCGCGATGCCGTGTCCGCCTACCCCAAGGCCGAGCTGGTCTGGGTGCAGGACGAGCCCCGCAACCAGGGTGCCTGGCCGCTGATGGCGCAATGGCTGCACGAGGACCTCATCCTGCTCGGGGAGACGCGCTCCCCCTGGGTCGTGGCACGCAAGGCCTCGGCCTCGCCGGCGACCGGCTCCTCGAAGAAGCACCATGCCGAGCAGGCCGAGCTGATGGACCGGGCCTTCGCCCGCTAGCGGTTCCGGTGCGGCTCGCGGGAGGTCCGGCCAGCCTTGTGCGACGGGCCTCCCGCGGCCCGGTGCACGCTCACGGTAGCCTCCAGACGTGTACTTCACCGATCGCGGCATCGAGGAGCTCGCGGCCCGGCGTGGCGAGGAGGAGGTCCGGCTCGACTGGCTGGCCGACCAGTTGCGCGCCTTCGTCGACCTCAACCCCGAGTTCGAGGTGCCGGTCGACCGCCTTGCCACTTGGCTGGCCCGGCTTGACGACGACGAGGACTGAGCAGTGACCCCTCCACAGACACCCCACCCCGAGAGCCGCTCGTTCGGGGTCGGCCCGGCCTACCCCTCCGAGCACCAGCAGTTCAGCGACAGCCGCCGGTCCGGGCAGACGACAGCCGGCCCGGCCGCGGGAGCACCCGAGGAGAGCGTCCGCCCGAGCCCCGTCGCACGGTCCGGGCCTGCGGACAGCGGGCGGGACGTCGGCATCGTCTTCCTCGGCGCCTCGCAGACGGCCGGCTACGGTGACCCCAAGGGCCTCGGGTGGGTCGGCCGCGTCGTCGCTCGCACCCAGCACCCCGACCTGGACCTGACGGCCTACAACCTGGGGGTGCGCGGCGACACCTCGGCCGATGTCGCGGCCCGCTGGGCCGCGGAGTGCCGACCGCGGTGGCGCGGCCGCGGCGAGCGGCGCCTCGTGCTTTCGGTGGGGACGAACGACGTCCTGACCGGGATGACCCTGGCCCGGTCCAGGCTCAACCTGGCCAACATCCTCGACGAGGCCAAGACGGCGGGGGTCGCGGTCTTCGTGGTGGGTCTCGCCCCGACCCTCGACCCCGAGCTCAACCACCGGGTGCTGGCCCTGGCCGAGGCGCAGGCCGACGTGTGCGGGCGGCGCAGCGTCACCTACGTCGACTGCTTCCGGCCCCTCGTGGGTCACGACCAGTGGATGGCCGACCTGGCCGCCAGCCCCGACCACGCGCACCCCGGGCAGGCCGGCTACGGCCTGATCGCCTGGCTGGTCCTGCACAACGGCTGGAACGACTGGCTCCGGATCAGCTGATCTCGTCGGCACCCCGGTGCGCCGGTCGATGGCGGCCGTCGGCCCGGACGGCACCAACCAACCCGGCGAGCGCGAGGACTGCCACCGCGAGGCCGATCGCGTTGCGTCCGGCGTCGTGCAGCGACCAGGCAACCGGGACGAGCAGCGCGTTCCACAGCATCGTCGGAGTGCGCGGCCAGCCGGCGCCGCGCAGCCAGGCCCGTCCGAGCAGGCCGGCGGCGATCGCGAAGACCAGGATCAGCCCGCCGAGGGTGCCGGCCCGCGTCAGGTCGTCGGTGGCGCCGTGGCCGATCTCGTAGCCGAAGAAGGCGGAGAAGCCCAGCAGGGCACAACTTTGCAGGATCATCACGAGCGCGGCGAGACGGCGTCCCGCCGCGGCGCGGCCACCGCCGCCGTGTCCTTGGTACGGACCTGCCACGCCCTCAGCGTACTTGCCCCAGGAGCAGCCGGCGGGGTGGGATCGGGCCCGGCACCTGCCTGCGGTAGTGTCCACATCTGCCGTGAACTGCCTCCGACCTATTGAGTACGGCCGCATGTGGCGGCACACTTGTTCCTGCGGACGCGTACGGAACACCTTCGTGCGCGTTTGTGTTGAGCAGGGAAGATTCCGTGGCTCGATGACGATCTGGCTCCGACAACGACGCTGGCGCCCCCATACCGCACCGCCTCGGTCAGGCAGTGCCACACTTGACGAAGGAGCACGATCCATATGGACTGGCGCGACCGCGCTGCCTGCCTCGATGTCGACCCGGAGCTGTTCTTCCCGATCGGGAACACCGGCCCGGCCATCGCGCAGATCGAGGAGGCCAAGGCGATCTGCCGGACCTGCCCCGTCATCGACATCTGCCTCAAGTTCGCGCTGGAGACCGGTCAGGACGCGGGCGTCTGGGGCGGGATGTCCGAGGACGAGCGGCGCTCGCTGAAGCGCCGCAACGCGAGGGCACGGCGCGCCGGCTGAGCAGGGTCACTCCGCGCTGCCGACGAAGCCCGGCGAGGTCTCTCGCCGGGCTCTCGCGTGTCTCACGGCAACGCCCGCAGGCTGGCCGTGAACCGGACTCGAGTGCCGCTGGGCCGGGCCGGCTCCCAGGTGATCCGGCCCTGCAGGTCCGCCACGAGCGACTGGACGATCTGGGTCCCGAGTCCGGAGCCGGGCGGGCGGGCCGGGTCGATGCCCAGGCCGTCGTCCTCGACGACGACCGCGACCATCGGCCGGCCACGGTCGTCGGTGCAGCGTTCTGCACTCACGGTGACCAGGCCGCCGCGGTCCGCCAGGCCGTGCTCGATCGCGTTCTGGACCAGCTCGCTGACGATCATCGCCAGCGACGTCGCATCCTCCGCCCGCAGCTGCCCGAAGCTGCCCCGCAGCTCGGTCCGGACACCATTGCCGTTGGCGGCGACATCGACGACCGCCCGAAGCCCGCGCTCGGCGATGGGGTCGAAGTCGACGGTCTCGTCGAATCCCTGGCTGAGCTGGTCGTGCACCATCGCGATCGTCCCGACCCGCCGCTCGGCCTCCTCGAGCGCGGCCCGGGCCTCTCCGTCCGGGACCCGACGGGCCTGCAGGCGCAGCAACGCCGCGACCGACTGCAGGTTGTTCTTGACGCGGTGGTGGATCTCGCGGATGATCGCGTCCTTCGTCATCAGCTCGCGCTCTCGGCGCCGGAGCTCTCCGACGTCGCGCAAGAGCACGACCGCCCCGAACCGCCGGCCCGACTCGGTGAGCGGTATCGCCCGCATGGACACGGTCGTGCCGCCGGCCTCCACCTCGGTACGCCAGGGCTGTCGTCCGGTCACGACCAACGCGAGGCCTTCGTCGACGAGGTAGTTCTCCCGCAGGTTGTCGGTCACGATCTGCGCGAGGCTCGCACCGACGACATCGCCGAGATGCCCGATCCGATGCAGGGCGGACACGGCGTTCGGGCTCGCATAGGTCACCACCCCGTCGACGTCGAGCCGAAGCACACCGTCGCCGACGCGGGGTGCGCCCCGCCGGACGCTCGCCGACGCCCCGGCGTGCGGGAACTCCCCCGCGGTCACCATCCGGCACAGTGCGTCGGCGGTGGCCAGGTAGGTGATCTCCAGCCGGCTCGGCGTGCGTGTCGTCCAGAGGTTGGTGTGCCTGGTCATGATCGCGATGACGTGGTCGCCCCGGATGACGGGGATGAACTCCTCCCGGATCGTCGTCTCCGGGTTCTCGGCGACCTGACGGACGCGGACGGCCCGACGGTCGGCCGCGGCCTCGTCCAACAGCCCGCGGATGCGTTCCGGGTCGGCGACCTGCCCGACCTGGTCCTCGACGAAGACGAGCTGGCCCGTCGTCGGACGCACGTGCGCAACCGCCTCCCACCCGCCGTCGACCGGCCGTACCCACAGCACGAGGTCGGCGAAGGAGAGGTCGGCGATCAGCTGCCAGTCACCGACGAGCAGATGCAGCCACTCGACGTCCGGGCCTGCCAAGGTGGTCCTGCCGCGCAGGAGCTCGGACAGCGTGGCCACACCGAGAGCCTACCCACCGACGGGCGTCACCCCGCCTCACCGTCGGCGGCCCCTGCACCGGCGCTCGCACCCGAGGCCGTCGCCGTCGCCGCGCGGGCCGGGGCAGGCGCGCCTCCGCCCGTCCGGGTCACCGTGCGCAGGGTCCGCAGCGCCACCGAGAGCGCCGCGATGCCCGGGTGGGACAACCGGTCGATGGGGCCCAACGACGCCCAGGCCCGTTCCAGTGCCTCGGAGTTGAGCTCGAACCACTGCTCGACACGCTGCTCCGGCGAGGCGCCGTGGTCGCTGACGACGAGCGCCGCATGGGTCAGCGCACTGAGCACCGAGTAGAGGTCGTCCCGCAGTGCCCCACGCGCCAAGGAGTCCCAACGGTTCTCCCGCGGGAGGTTGGTGACCCGCGTCAGGAGCGCGTCGACGGAGAACCGCTCCGAGAGGCGGAAGTAGGTCTCCATGACGTCACCCAGGTCGCTGCCGGTGTCCTCCGCCAGCGTGATGCAGTCGAGCAACGAGTACCGGTCGAGCAGGGAGGCCGTCTGCAGGGCCAGCTCCCCGGGGACCCCGGTGCCCTCGATCTCGGCCGCCCGGCTCAGCAACCGCTCTCGCTCGCTGCCCCTGAGCAGCTCGGAGATCCGGCCGGCGTACTGCTGGACACCCGGCCGGAACCGGTCGACCTCCGTGGCGATGTTGAACTCGCCCTTACGGTTCGTCAGGAACCAGCGGACCGCCCGGTCGAGGAGGCGCCGGAACTCGAGGTAGAGCACGGTCTGGGCCGAGGTCGTCACGACGTTGTCGGTGGTCTCGACCGCCCGCACGAAGGCAGGCAGGTCGAAGATCTCGCGACACACGACGTAGGCGCGTGCCACGTCGTCGGGCCCGGCTCCGGTCTCCTCGGAGGCGCGGAAGGCGAACGTGATCCCGCCGCGGTTGACCATCGAGTTGACCACCGAGTTGGTGATGATCTCACGCCGCAGCGGGTGCGCGTCGATGGCGGCGGCGTACTGCTCGCGTATCGGGGCCGGGAAGTAGTCGTGCAGCGTCTCGGCGAAGAACGGGTCGTCGGGCAGCCTCGAGGCGACGATCTGGCTCTTCAGGTAGAGCTTCGTGAAGGCCACGAGCACCGCGAACTCCGGCGACACCAGACCGAGGCCCGCCTTCTGGCGGCGCGCGATCTCGGCGGGGGGTGGGAGGAACTCGAGCGCCCGGTCGAGGTCCCCGTGCTCCGAGAGGAACTGGATGAGCCGTTCGTGCACGCTCAGCATCAGATGCTGCTGTGCGCGAGCGTTACCGAGCAGGACGTTCTGCTCGTAGTTGTCACGCAGGACCCGGTTGGCGACATCGTCGGTCATCGACTCGAGCAGCTCGTTGCGCCGCTCCAGCGACAGCTCGCCGCTTCGGACGGGCCCGCCCAGGGCGATCTTGATGTTGACCTCGTGGTCGGACGTGTCGACCCCGGCCGAGTTGTCGATGGCGTCGGTGTTGACGCGGATTCCGGCGAAGTCGGCCTCGATCCGGCCGAGCTGGCTCATCCCCAGGTTGCCGCCCTCGCCGACGACCTTGCAGCGCAGCTCCGCACCGTTGACCCGGATGCTGTCGTTGGCCCGGTCGCCGATCTGTCCGTTGGTCTCGGACGCCGCCTTGACGTAGGTGCCGATACCGCCGTTCCAGAGCAGGTCGACCGGGGCGAGAAGGATCGCCCGCATGAGCTCGGCCGGGGTGAGGGACGCGGTATCCGCGGGCAGCCCCAGCGCCGTCGCCATCTGGCCGGAGATGGGCACGGACTTCGCCGACCGCTCGAAGACGCCTCCGCCCGCGGAGATCAGGTCGCGGTTGTAGTCGCGCCAGGACGAGCCGGGCAGCTCGAACAGGCGGCGCCGCTCGGCGTACGAGCTCGCCGCGTCGGGCTCCGGGTCGACGAAGATGTTCCGGTGGTCGAACGCGGCCACCAGCCGGATGTGCTCGGACAACATCATCCCGTTGCCGAAGACGTCACCGCTCATGTCACCGATCCCCACCACGGTGAAGTCCTGCGCCTGGGTGTCGACGCCCATCTCACGGAAGTGTCGCTTCACCGACTCCCACGCACCGCGTGCGGTGATGCCCATGCCCTTGTGGTCGTACCCGGCCGAGCCTCCGGACGCGAAGGCGTCATGGAGCCAGTAGCCGTAGTCGGCCGACTTGCCGTTGGCGATGTCGGAGAACTTGGCGGTGCCCTTGTCGGCGGCGACGACGAGATACGTGTCGTCCTCGTCGTGCCGGACGACCCGGGGCGGCGGAACGGGCTTGCCGTCGACCAGGTTGTCCGTCACGTCGAGCATCCCGGAGATGAAGACCCGGTAGGCCTCGATCCCCTCGGCGAGCCAGGCCTTCCGGTCCACCGTCGGGTCGGGCAGCTGCTTGGCGTAGAAGCCACCCTTGGAGCCGGTCGGCACGATGACGGCGTTCTTGACCATCTGGGCCTTGACGAGGCCGAGGACCTCGGTGCGGAAGTCCTCGCGCCGGTCGGACCACCGCAGCCCACCTCGTGCGACCTTGCCGAACCGCAGGTGGACGCCCTCGACCTGCGGGCTGTAGACCCAGATCTCGAACATCGGGCGGGGTGCCGGCAGGTCCGGGATGGCCTTCGGGTCCAGCTTCAGCGAGACGTAGGGCTTCGGCCGGCCATCCTCGCCGACCTGGTAGTAGTTGGTGCGCAGGCTGCCGAGGATGATGCCCAGGAAGGCCCGGATGATGCGGTCCTGGTCGAGGCTGGCGACGCCGGTCAGCGCGTCCTTGATCTGCCCGACGATGACGTCCTCGCGCTCCTCGCGCTGTTCGCGGCCCGGTTCGTCGTCGGCGAAGGCGTCCGGGTCGAACCGGGTCTCGAACAGCTGGACGACGTCGCGGGCGATCGCCGGGTTGGCCACCAGCGCGGTCTCGATGTAGTCCTGCGAGAAGGTCGACCCGGTCTGGCGGAGGTACTTGGCCAGTGCGCGCACGATCACGACCTCACGCCAGCTGAGGTCGGCGGCGAGCACGAGCGCGTTGAACCCGTCCGACTCGATGACGCCGTCCCACACCGCGCGCACGGCCGACTCGAAGTAGGCGCTGATCTCGTCGCGTCGTGACCCGCTCCCCCAGTGCTGCGCGTCCTTGGCCCGCAGCCCGAAGTCGTAGATGTGCAGGCGCAGCCCGTCCGGGAAGCGGAGCTGGTAGGGACGCTCGTCGACAACCTCGAGGCCGAGGTCGGTGAACATGGGCAGGGTCTCGGTCAGCGACAGGCCCGCACGGCGATAGAGCTTGAAGCGTCGCTCGGTCGGTCCGCACGAGGGGTCGTCGTACAGGTGCAGCGCGGTGGCCTCAAGGGAGTCGTCGAGGGCGTCGATGCGCTCGAGGTCGGCCACGGCGGTCGTGACGTCGAAGTCCTCCTTGTACGCCTCGGGCAGTGCCTTGGCGTACGCAGCCATGGCCTGTGCGCCACCCTCGGCACCCCGGGCAGCGCGCAACGCCTCGGACAGGTCCTCCTCCCAGGTTCGGGTCGCGTCGATGACCCGCCGTTCGAGGGTCGCCACGTCGACCTCGGGGATCTCCTGCTCCGGCGCCATCCGGACGACGAAGTGCAGCTGGGCCAGGCTCGACTCGGTCACGCGCGTGGTGTAGTCGATGGTCTGCCCCTCGAAGGCCTCGAGGAGCAGTGCCTGGATCCGCAGCCGGACCGCGGTGTTGTAGCGGTCCCGGGGCAGGTACACCAGGCACGACATGAACCGGCCGAAGCCGTCGGGACGCAGGAAGAGCTTGGTCTTGCGCCGCTCCTGCAGGTGCAGCACGGCCGTGGCGATTTCGGTCAGCTGTCCGGCGCTGGTCTGGAGCAGCTCGTCGCGGGGGTAGGTCTCGAGGATCTGGACGATGTCCTTGCCGCTGTGGCTGTCGGCCGACAGCCCCGTGAGCCGCAGCACCTCCTGGGCGCGCACGTCGATCAGCGGGATGTCCTGGATCGTGTCGTTGTAGGCGGCCGACGTGAACAGCCCCAGGAAGCGCTGCTCACCCGTGCACGTACCGGCGTCGTCGAACCGCTTGATCGAGATGTAGTCGAGGTAGGCCTCGCGGTGGACCGTCGCCCGGGAGTTCGCCTTGGTGATGATCAGGATCGTCGAGTCCCGGGCCGCCCGGCTCGCCGCCGACGTCAGCACGTGGCCGGCCGCGCCCGGCCGGTCGTAGCGCAGCACGCCCAGCCCGGTGCCCGGCACCGACCGGGACACGTCCTTGCCGTCCTCGTGGTGGAGCGAGTACTCGCGGTAGCCCAGGAAGGTGAAGTGGTTCTCGGTGAGCCACCGGAGGAAACGCCCGGCCTCACTGGCCTCGTAGGGGTCGGTCCCGGCCGGTGCGGACGCCTCCAGCTGCGCCGCGATGGACAGGGCCTCGGCCCGCATCTTGGGCCAGTCCTCGACGGCGTCGCGCACGTCGTCGAGGGCGCCGCGCAGACGGGCCTCGACCTCGGACAGCCCCGCCTCCGGCACCCGGTCGATCTCCAGGTGCATCCACGACTCGTGCGTCACGCCCGCGGCCGGCACCTCGCCGTCGACCGTGTCGGTCAGGACCGCGTCGAGGCTACCGGTCATCGCCCGGCGGACCGACATCTGCGGGTGGATGATCAGGTGCACGCCGCGGTCGAAGCCGCCGAGCGCGGCGAGCACCGAGTCGACGAGGAAGGGCATGTCGTCCGTGACGATCTCGACCGCGGTGAGCGGGCTCTCCCAGCCGTCCCGCTCCGGGTCGGGGTTGAAGACCCGGACGTTGGCCGTGTCGGCCGTCCGGTCGCCGGCCAGCCGCCGCTGGGAGGCGGCGACGGCCGCCAGCCCGACCGGTGGTCGCGCCTGCAGGTCCTCGGTCGCGACATGACGGTAGAAGGTCTTGAGGTAGTCGCCGAAGTCGAAGGCCCCGGTCGTGCCCCCCTCTCCGGGAGCCGAGCGGCCGTTGCTCGGCACGGGTGAGGCCGCAGCGGCCTGGAGGATGTCCTTGCGAGAGCTGTCGAGTGACACAGACATGTCGGCGGTCGATTCCTTCGCGAGCTAGCCGTGCCGGCACCTCCTTGTGCCGGGCATCACAGCGAGCCTAGCCCCGACGAGGGCCGTTGGCGGAATCGAGGTCGGTGGAGAACTTCCCGAGGATCTGCCCGAACCTGTCTAGGGTGAGGGGCATGGCCGATGTGGACGTCACGCCCGGACCCTCGGCACGGGTGGCGCGGGCGCTCGTCGACGGCAGGTCCCTGACCCGTGACCTCGCCGCGGACCTGCTGACGCACCTGCCCGAGCTGGGCAGCGCGTCGACCCAGGGGCGGCTGGACGCCTGGGTCGAGCAGGCGTCGGAGGCGTTGCTCGCGGTGTCGGACGCGCTCGGGGAGCGGCTGCTCGACCGGGTCGGGCCACCGGATGCGACCGTGGGTCGGCGGTGCTGCGGTGGTCCCTGAGGCCGCCGACCCGGTCTCGACGTCGGCCCTGGGCGGCGCGCTTCGCACGCACGCGCTCACCTTGGTGGGCCTGCTGGAGCTGCTGGGCGAGCCCGCTGCGGTCGGACCCTCGGATGGCGCCCCCGAGACCTGCCGGGAACGTGACCTCATCAGGGCCGTGGCCGACGAGCTGGACCGGATCGGGGCGGTGCTGCAACGGCTCGCCACGGGCGACGTGGAACGCTCGGTCCGGCGCCGGAACCTGCGCAGGGAGGCGGCGCGGCACGAGCTCGACATCGAGGGGACCCGGGTGTGCCCGCGGCCCGGCCCGAGCAGGGTGGCGCCGGACACCCGGGCACAGGTTCGCGAGCGGCTCCAGGAGCTGCTCAACCGGGTCGCCGCCGCGCAGGGTCGGGACCTCGCCTCGTTCTCGCGGGACCTCGACGTGTCCCTGGTGGTGCTGCGGGGGATCTCCGAGCGGGCCCGGTCGGTGCAGACCGTGCAATAGCGTGTCCTCCATGAAGATCTCCGAGACGGTCGAGTATCCCGCCGCCCCCGATGTGGTGTTCGCGATGCTCACCGACGAGCGGTTCCAGGGACGCAAGTGCGAGCAGGCCGGGGCCCTGTCGCACGACGTGGCCGTGACCCGGCTGGACGCCGGCCGCCGGGTCGTGACCAGGCGCGAGCTGCCGACGGAGAACCTGCCGGACTTCGCCAAGTCCCTGATCGGGCGACGCCTGATGATCACGGAGACGTACGAGTGGGCCGCCCCGGACGGCGACGGCTCACGCACCGGTGAGCTCACCGTGGAGCTCGGCGGGGCTCCTGTCTCGTTGCGGGCCAGGCTCGCACTCGTGCCGGCGGGCAACGGCACGCAGATGCGCCTGGACGGCAAGCTCAAGGCCTCGGTGCCACTCATCGGCGGCCGGATCGAGAGGACTGCCGCACCGGCGATAATCGACGGGATCCGCAGCGAGGGCACCGTGGGTCGCGCCTGGCTGTCCGAACAGCGCTGATCACGCCGGGCTGGTCGCGACGCCTCCCACCACCTTCCCGCGGCTCCGCCCGGTCGCTCCGGGGCGGCCGGGTCAGCCCATGTGCGGGTAGCGCCACTGCGTCGGGGGCGCGAACGTCTCCTTGATCGCGCGGACGCTGGTCCAGCGGAGCAGGTTCTGCGGCGCCCCCGCCTTGTCGTTGGTGCCCGAGGCGCGACCGCCGCCGAACGGCTGCTGCCCGACGATGGCACCGGTCGGCTTGTCGTTGATGTAGAAGTTCCCGGCCGCGAAGCGCAGCCGTTCCGTGGCCGCGGCGATCGCCCTCCTGTCCTGGGCGAAGATCGAGCCGGTCAGCGCGTAGGGCGCGAACGACTCCATCTGGTCGACGACGGCGTCGAACTGCCCGTCGGGGAAGACGTGCACGGCCAGGATCGGCCCGAAGTACTCGGTGGCGAACATCTCGTCCCCACGGTCCTTGACCTCGATCACGGTCGGGCGCACGAACCAACCGACCGTGTCGTCGTAGGTGCCACCCGCGACAACCTCGATCCCCTCCGCGGCGTGCGCCCGGTCGATGGCCCCCTTGTGCTTGGCGAAGGCTCGCTCGTCGATGACGGCGCCCATGAAGTTGCCGAAGTCGGTGACGTCGCCCTGCGGCAGGTCGTTCGTGGTCGCGACCAGGTCGTCGCGGATCCGCGCCCAGACCGACTCGGGCACGTACGCCCGCGACGCCGCCGAGCACTTCTGCCCCTGGTATTCGAAGGCGCCACGCACCATCGCGGTGCGCAGCACCGCCGGGTCCGCGGAGGGGTGCGCGACGATGAAGTCCTTGCCGCCCGTCTCGCCGACCAGGCGTGGGTAGGCCTTGTAGTTGCGGATGTTCGCGCCGACCTCGGCCCACAGGTGCTGGAACGTCGGCGTCGAGCCGGTGAAGTGGATCCCGGCCAGGTCCGGGTCGTGCAGTGCGACCTCGGAGACGTGGATGCCGTCGCCGGTGACCATGTTGATCACCCCCGGAGGCAGCCCCGCGGCCTCGAGCAGCTCCATGATGACCTGGGCGGCCAGCTGCTGGGTGGGCGAGGGCTTCCACACGACGGTGTTGCCCATGAGGGCGGGGGCCGTCGGCAGGTTGCCGGCGATCGAGGTGAAGTTGAACGGGGTGATCGCGTAGACGAAACCTTCGAGCGGGCGGTGGTCGGCTCGGTTCCAGACGCCACGCGAGTTCAGCGGTGGCTGGTCGGCGAGGATCTGACGGGCGTAGTACGCGTTGATGCGCCAGAAGTCGATCAGCTCGCACGCGCTGTCGATCTCGGCCTGGTACGGGGTCTTGGACTGGCCCAGCATCGTCGCGGCGTTCATCCGGGCCCGCCATGGTCCGGACAGCAGCTCGGCCGCCTTGAGCAGGATCGATGCCCGGTCGTCGAACGAGAGCGCCCGCCACCCGGGAGCTGCGTCCTTGGCCGCTGCGACGGCCCGACGAGCCTCTGCCACGGTGGTGTTGTGCAGCACGCCGAGCACGACCTCGCGCCGGTCCGGACGGCGGACCTCGATCGGCTCGCCCGAGCCGACCACGCGTTCGCCGCCGATGGTCGCGGGCAGCTGCGTCTGTGTGGATCCGAGCTGCGCGAGCGCGGCCGTCAGGGCCGCTCGCTCCGGTGACCCGGGTGCGTAGTCGAGGACCGGCTCGTTGACCGGTGCGGGAAGCTGGGTGACTGCGTCCATGTCAGGACTCCTGATGATCGACGACGGGCGCGCGCCCGGCGCACCCACCCTCATCGTCTCATCGCCCAGGACCTCGATCGCCCGCGGAGTCCGGGCCCCGAACGGCAGGTCCGCCCGGGTAGGGACCGCTCGGCTCAGGTCGCGGGTGCCACGACAGCGTCGAGACGCAGTGCGCAGACCGGGCTGTCGGGGTCGCGGACGCCGAGCCGGTCGAACAACGCCAGCGCGAGCTCGTGGTGGCCCAGGGCGCTGGGGTGCACGGTGTCATCGAGCCAACCGGACGCGACCCCCGCCACGGGCCCGGCAGCGCGCCATACGGCAGCGTGGTCGACGAGGGGGACCCCGAGCTCCCGAGCCACCACCCGGACCTCGGCCGCGTAGGCAGCGACGGTATCGGGGTCGCGTCTGTCCCCCGCGGCGACCGGCGGCGGGGTCTGCAGGATGACGGTCGCGCCCAGGTCACGGGACCGCTCGACGAACTGCCCGAGGTCGTACCGGAAGGCCCGAGGACCGCCCTCGCGTTCCACGAGCGCATCGTTGGTGCCGAACATGGCAAGAACGACGTCGGGAGCGAACCTGCCTACCCACCAATGGAACTCGTCGAGCAGATCGGCTACCGTCGCGCCCGCCACCCCGGAGTTGATGACGGCGTCCCGGCTCCGGCCCAGCTCCCCGCAGAGACGCTCGGCGAAGTGCTCCACGAAGTTGCGCCGGCCGTGGGTGTGGCCGACCCCCCTCGTGATGCTGTCACCGGCGAACACCCAGGTCAGGGGCGGGCCGGTCAGGATCTCGGCCAGTCGCGCGGCATCGCGCCGTTCGTACTCCTCGGCGGTGAAGTCCATGGCCAGAACGTAACAAGGGAGGCGGGCCCGGTGGAGCCCCCGGACCAGGGGCTGGGACGACCTCGAGGTCAGCCGTGCGCGCCCCGCCCGGGTCGAGCGCCCGCAGCGGGAAAGAGGGCGGCAACCTCGCCGAGCTCGGTGACGTCATACCACAGCAGCGGCTCGTCCGGGTCGGTCGGGGTCCTGCCGGCGAGCGGGGCTACCTCACCGACGTGGAGGGAGGCGATCCTCGAGACGGGCAGGGTGTCGACGAGCCGCACGGCACTGGGCGTGCGCGAGCCCGGCTGGACAGCCTCCGGGTCGGCGTCGGCAGCGATGACGAGGCGCCGATCGCCACGGTGCTCGCGGAAGGTGGCCGACACGGCGACGGCGTCGAGGAACGCGGTGTACTCCAGAGCCTCCTGGTCGAGCCCCGGCAGCAGTGCCGTCAGCTCGTCGGTGACGGCGTAGGCCTCGACCGGGGCCGCGACACCGGCGCGAAGGACCCCGGTGGCGGCGATTTCGCGGAGGGTCGCTCCACCCAGAGGCACGTAGAGCCGCACGACCGGCATCACGAGCCCCGCCCGCTCGCGAGCTCGGTGAGCGAGTCACGGATCGACTGTGCCAGCACGTCGACGTCGGGCATGGCGTCGCGGTCGGCGTTGAGGCCGTAGTACACCCCGCCGTTGTACGAGGTGACGCCGATCGACAGCGCCTGGCCCTTCGCGAGCGGTGTGACGGGATAGGTCGACAGCATCTGCGCCTCGCCCGCGTAGAGCGGGCTCTGCGGGCCCGGGACGTTGGTGATCATGACGTTGTAGATGCGGCGCGACATGGCCGAGCCGAGCCGGGCGCCGAGGGCGTGCAGGGTCGGCGGTGCGAAGCCGGCCAGGTTGGCCAGCGCGGTTGCGCCGACGGCCTGGCCGCCCTCCATCTGCTGTCGCATGGCGAACGCGATCTGGTGCAGCCGCATCGAGGCGCCCGGCTCACCCACGGGCAGGTTGACGACACAGGCCATGACCTGGTTGGCGTACATCCCGCTCGGGTCGTGGCCGTAGATGCTGACCGGGACCATGGCCCGCACGACCGTGCTGCCGCTGACCGCCTCCCCACGGTTCAGCAGCCACGTGCGGAACCCACCGGCGATCGTCGCGAGGATGACGTCGTTGATCGTGACGTCGTCGGCGTAGGCGCCGCGGCCCAGGTGGGTGCGCACGTCGCGGTAGTCCTGCAGGTCGGTCGCGACGTTGACCCAGCGCCGGGTCGTGCCGATCTCCGCGTTCAGCGGTGACTCGGGTGCCGGCCGCGCAGCCGTCCGGGCCAGCGCCGAGAGCATCGACCCCGCCGACTCCGCGGCTCGCCGCCCGACGGAGAGCACGTCCTCGACACCACCCCGGACGAGGTCGACGACCTGGGCGGGGCGCCGCACGGCGTCCACGACGGCTTCGGTGACCAGCTCGAGGCTGCCGGGCGGACGATGCGCCTCCCACGGGTCCTGGTCGTCCGCAGGGCCGACCGCGCCGCGCGTGGAGTCGACGATCAGGTGCGCGATGTCGAGGGCGTGGACTCCGTCGATCAGGGCGTGGTGGGTCTTGGTGACGATGGCGAACCGACCCTGCTCGAGCCCTTCGACGAGGTAGACCTCCCAGAGCGGTCGCGAGCGGTCCAGCCGACGAGCCTGGACCCGCGCGACGAAGTCCTGCAGCTGCGGGTCGCTGCCCGGGCGTGGGAGGCCGGTGCGCCGTACGTGGTAGCCCATGTCGAAGTTCTCGTCGTCGACCCAGACCGGGTTGGCGATCCGACCCGGCACGTCACGCACCTTCTGGCGGAAGCGGGGGATCGCACCGATCCGGCGCCCCATGATCCGGATCAGCTGGTCGTAGTCGAAGCCCTCGACGGGCGGCTGGAAGATCATGACCGAGCCGACGTGCATGGCCGTCGTGCTCTCCTCGAGATAGAGGAACGAGGCGTCGAGCGAGGTCAGCCGGTCGGACATGCTCTCACTCTGCCAGAGCGAGCCGGGTGGGCAGCACGCCAACCCGGCGGCGGCACGTGCTCGGGGGATCACCCACCACCCGGGTCACGCCCCCAGCACCGGCGCCCGACCACGGACCCGCCACATCGGTCGTCGAGCAGGTCGGCGGGCGGTGCTCGGCGCCACGGAGCAGGCCAGCTCGCTGACGGCCTGCCGCAGGGCCGAGTCGGGCGCGTGCTCGACCACGGTCCGTCCGGCGAGCAGCGCCCCGTCGGCCGCGGCCGGGTCGTCCGGTACGAACTGGACGGACCCCAGCCCGGCGAAACGCTCGAGCGAGGCGCTGATGCGCGACCGGGGGTCGGCACCGACCGCACTGGCCCTGACCCTGTTGATGATCGGCCGGGGGGCACCCGAGGGCACCGTGCCGAGCTCCTGCATGCCCCGCACGAAGCGCTGCAGCGCGACCGGGTCGGCGCCACCGACCGCGAGCACCTCGTCGGACACCGACAGCGAGGTCAACGTCGCTTCGTTGCGCCGGGGCGCCTGGGTGTCGTAGCTGAGCTCCTCGTCCTCCTCCAGGCAGAAGCCGCAGTCGACGATGACGTACTCGGCCAGCGAGCGACCCACGGTCAGGACTCGCTCGAGCGCCGCTGACCGGATCTCGGGCCAGCGATCGGGCCTCGGCAGCCCGGTGAGGACCCGTAGCCGTGTCGTGACCTCGGGGGCCACGCGGGCCAGCGCGACCAGGTCTAGGTCTCCGTGCTCGGCGGCTCGGCAGGCGGCGGCGATGCCCGGGGCCTCGTCGAGCAGGCCCAGGACCTGGGCGATGCAGCCGCCGTAGGTGTCGGCGTCCACCAGCAGCACCGAGTGTCCGCGAGCCGCGAGCTCGGCACCGAGGGTGACCGCGATGGTGGTGCGCCCGGAGGACCCGTGCGGGCCCCACACCGCCAGCACCCGGCCCGCCTCGGCAGCGTCGATGCCGGGCCCCGAGCTCGAGGGAGCCATGGCGGCACCGGCGGCGTCCGACGGGCCGGCTGGGCGCCATCCGGGACGCGCATCGGGGCCGACCACCTGCGAAGGGGCCGCCGGGTCCGTCACCCCGGGGATGGCCGCAGCCGTGCTGCGGTCCCGCACGGCGGCCGCCAGCACCGGGCCGGTGGCGTCGGTCGCCAGGACCGCGTCGACGCCCAGCTGGCGCAGCCGTCGCTCGTCGGCCTCCTGGTCGGGCTCGTGCAGCCCGACGACCCAGATGCCCCGGGCGTGCAGCGACTCGACGACCCCGAGGTCGAGGCCACGCAGGTCCGCCGACACGACGGCGCAGGTACCGAGGCCTGCCGCGGTGACCGAGACGAGCTCGGGGACGTCGGCACACCGTCGCACGACGGTGACGTCGGCCAGCGGCTCGAGGGCCGCACCGACGGTGGCCTCCCAACGGTGGCTCAGGGCGGTGACGACCGATGTCATGACCGGGCACCGACGGTCGGGCCGGCGACCGGCACCAGCGTGATGTTCGCTCCGCCGTCGACCGCCTCGATGAGGTCCTTGACCTTGGCTCGGGGCACGAAGACCTGCACGGACGTCTGCGCGGCAGTCCCGAAGCTGCCCGACGCCCCGAGCACGGCGGACACCCCGACACCCTCCAGCACCCGTCGGGCCGTGGGTTTCGTGCCGTGCTCGCTGCCGGCCGGCACGTCGCTGAGGAACACGTCCACGAGGCTGCCGCTGTGCAGACCGGTTGCCGAGAGGGTCGCCACACCGACCGTCACCAGCTGCACGTCCAGGCTCCCGCCCGAACCGACCGCAGCCCGCGGGACGAGCTCTCCGGCGCGGATGTCGCGCAGCACGAACTGGTCCGGGCCCAGGGCCGATCCGGCCGACAGGTACGGCGCGACATCGCCGTCGAGCCGAACGTCCACTCGGGTCAGCGCGGCGGCGTCGACCGGATCGCCCACCACCAGGTCGCGGCTGGCCACGTACACGGGGACCCGGTCGTCCAGGCCGGCCACCAGCCGTGCCCCCAGCGTGGCCGCGAGGAGTACCAGCAGCACGCCCACGACGAGGCGGCTGTCGCGCCATGACGGTCGACGAAGTCGCGCGGCGGTAGGTGTCGGTAAGTGCTGCATCGTGCTCCCATGAAGATCCGGGCCGGGTGGCTCCCGACCTGTCGCGGCCACATCCTGCCCGAAACGGGCCCAAACTGTCGTCTCGGAGTCGTCCTGTGGACAACTGCGGGTCCGTCCAAGTAGGTGCCCCTAGGATCGAAGCACGTGCGAGAGCCACGGGGGATTCTGACCACGTCATCCAAAGGGCAGACAAAGAGTAAAGAGATGGTCAAGAATGTCCCAAGGAACCGTCAAGACTCGTGAGAACACAGGAGCAGTCGTGGCCCAGCGCTTTCTCCAACTTGCCGAGGTCTCCGAGATCCTCAACATCTCGTCGGCCCAGGCGTACGCCCTCGTCCGCTCCGGGGAGCTGCCCGCCATCAAGATCGGTGGTCGCGGCCAGTGGCGCGTCGAGGCCACCGAGCTGGAGAGCTACATCCAGCGGATGTATACCGAGACCCGCACGTTCGTCAAGGCCCATCCGTTCGGGGGCGGCACCGACGAGGAGTGACCCGTGTCCGAGGGTCGCTCAGGGTCGCACCTGCCGCACCGTCTCGACGGCCGCGAAGGGCACGACGTGGACGGCCTGCACGTTGCGAGCACGTCTCGGTAGGTCCGGGGCGTGCTCGGCGATCTCCAGGTGGTCCGAGCCCACGACGTCGATGGTGCCCACCAGCGCGGTAGCCGCTGCCACGAGCTCGACCACCGACCGGTCCCGGCTGATCGCCCGCAGCGCAGCGCCCAGGCCGAAACGCCTGGCGACGGCCGACGGCTGCACCGCGCCACGGACGACACCGACCAGGGAGCCCACTGCTGCGGTGACCACGAGCAGCGCCCGCTGACCCTCGGTCTCGAGCAGCACCCAGTCCGGGCCCACGTCCCGGACGACACCCGTCAGGGTTCGGTTGGCGAGCCGCACGGTGACCGGCGGGGCGCCTACCGAGGCGAGCAGGCGCGACTGGATGTCGATCTGGGCCCGCTCCCGACGCGTCCGGTCGGCGACCTCGGCCTCGCGCTCGCGCAGCACGTCCGACTCGATCTGCCCGTCGAGGTCCTCGAAGAGCCGGTCCCACCGCATCTGCACCGACCTATCCCTTCCGCCTTCGCCCGCTCGCCCTGCTGAACACCTACCCAAGCACATCGTCACACCCCGGTGTTGTCAATCGACGTCAAACAACGTTAAATAAAGGCGTGCAGACGCAACCCTCGTCCTCGGCACGAAGCTGGGCCGCGGCCCGAACCTTCGGCGCGATGACCCTCGTGACGACCATCGGCATCGCCGTGGTGGATGCCGTCCTCCTGCCGCTGGCCCGCTCGTCGTGGCCGGTCACGGACGTGCCGGTCCCCCGGCTCGACGACGTCATCGGCGGCGTGCTCGTCTGGGCGGCCCTGGGCTTGACGGCCTGGCTGACGCTGACCTCGTTGCTGACCGTCCTCGGTCTCGTGCCGGGGGCAGTGGGACGCAGCGCAGCCGGTTGCGCCGAGGCCCTGACGCCGGCGCTCGTCGGTCGCGTGCTGGCGTTCGTGCTGGGCACGGGGATCAGCACCATGAGCCTGCCCCTCGGCCCGGCCACCGGCGCCCCGGTCGCCGCCACGGCAGCACCGCACCCGTCCGGCGGGGTGAGGCAGCCGGCCACGCCGGACGTCCCCGGGGCTCCTGAGCCCGGCTTCGCACCGTCCCCGACGACCGGCGCTGCCGCTCCCCGCCGGGGGAACCCCGTCACACCTGCCTTCGCCCCGACCGCGCCTGCCGACGAGGGCGCCGCGAAGGTGCCCGATCCCCGGTGGCTACCCGTGCGTCCCCCGAAGGCGACAGACCCTGACCTGAGCGCCCTGCTCGCCCCGACCCCGCGAACGGTGACGGCAGCGGACGACCTGATGACCGTCCGGAAGGGCGACTCGCTGTGGTCGCTCGCGGCACGGCAGCTGGGTCCGGGCGCCACCGACCGGCAGATCGCGCTCGCCTGGCCGGCGTGGTACGCCCTCAACGCCGACGTGATCGGCGCGGACCCGGACCTGATCCGTCCCGGCCAACAGCTGCGCATCCCAGACCTTGGAGAGCACCGATGACGACCAAGCCCGTCCTCGTCCGTCCCGCGCCGGCCACCGAGCCGCCCGTGATCTCGGCAGAGGAGGCCTACCGCCCGGCGACACCTGTGCCATACACCCAGGCTGCCCTCGCCCTCGACTTCACCTACGGCCCGGACGACGACAGCTCGCGTCGCCCGACGCGGCGCAGCCTGCTTCCCGACCCCACCTCGTTCGTGGCCAAGATGGCCCAGGCGATCATCGAGGTCATCGCCGCGCAGCGTCCGGCCCCCCAGCTCATCCGGCACACCTCACCGGAGGTCTACGCGGGGCTGGCCCGTCGGGCGCTCGTCGCGGCCAGACGGCAGCCGACCGGCCCGCGGCGCAGCGCCATGGTGCGACGGGTCAGGCTGTGCGAGCCCGCAGACGGCATCGTCGAGGCATGTGCCGTCGTGGTTGCGCACGGCCGGGTGCGAGCCCTGGCCCTGCGTCTCGAAGGGCTCGACGGTCGGTGGCTCGTCACGCAGCTCACCGTCGGTTGAGCCCGCTCGTTCGACGACGGGGTGAGGATCGGCCGAGGGTCTGGAGGGCGTCCGGAAGGACCGCGTCACCAGGTCGTCAGCGGCGCTTGCGCTTGACCTTCTTGCCGCGCCGGTCGGCCGCCCGCTCGACGGGACGCTGCCCACCGCCGGACCGCACCACCGACCCGTCCTCGCCCGGGGCCGAGTAGCTGAGCACGCGGCCGGCGTCGCCGCCCGTACGCAGGTCGACCCCGGAGACGCTGACGCCGGCCGGCACCGGCTCCCCGTCGACTTCACGGGAGGGCTCGGCCCCGGCGTCCACGGCCGCCGGCGGCGCGGCCAGACCCGCGACCATGTCGGAGACCGACTGCGGCGCGACGGCACCGACCGGCACGGTGGCCGGGGCCACCTGGACCTCGACGCTGAACAGGTGCGAGACCGACTCCTCCTTGATCGAGTCCATCATGGCTTCGAAGAGCTGGAAGCCCTCGCGCTGGTACTCGATGAGCGGGTCGCGCTGGGCCATCGCACGCAGGCCGATGCCGTCCTGCAGGTAGTCCATCTCGTACAGGTGCTCGCGCCACTTGCGGTCGAGCACCGACAGGACGACCCGCCGCTCGACCTCGCGCATCGTCTCGGGGCCGAGCGCTTCCTCGCGCCGGTCGTAGGCCTCGTGGGCGTCCGTGAGGAGCTGTTCGCGAAGCAGCTCGGGGGTGACGAGCTGGCGGCCGCCTGCCATGTCCTCGACCTGCTCGATCGTCAGCGACACCGGGTAGACCTGGCGCAGCGCGTCCCAGAGGTGCTCGAGGTTCCAGTCGGCGGCGAAGCCCTCGGCGGTCGCGGCGTCGATGTAGCCGCCCACGGCGTCGTTGACGAACATCCGCATCTGCTCCTGCAGGTCCTCACCCTCAAGGACCGAGCGCCGCTCGTCGTAGATGACCTGGCGCTGCCGGTTCATGACGTCGTCGTACTTGAGGACGTTCTTGCGGATCTCGTAGTTCTGGGCCTCGACGGCGCCCTGGGCCTTCTGGATCGAGTTGGTCACCATCTTCGACTCGATCGGCGTGGTGTCGTCCATGCCGGCGGTCTGCATGAACCGGTCGACGATGCCGGCGTTGAACAGCCGCATCAGGTCGTCCTGGAGCGAGAGGTAGAAGCGCGACTCCCCCGGGTCGCCCTGGCGGCCGGACCGGCCGCGGAGCTGGTTGTCGATCCGCCTCGACTCGTGCCGCTCGGTGCCGAGCACGTAAAGACCGCCGAGGCCGGTGACCTGGTCGTGCTCCTCGGACACCGCAGCCTCGGCCGCGGCGAGCGCCTCGTCCCACGCGGCCTCGTACTCCTCCGGGGTCTGCTCCGGGTCGAGGCCACGTCGCTTGAGCTCGGCCACCGCGCGGAACTCGGAGTTGCCGCCGAGCATGATGTCGGTGCCGCGTCCGGCCATGTTCGTCGCCACCGTGACGGCGCCCCGGCGGCCGGCGTCGGCCACGATCGTCGCCTCCTGCTCGTGGTACTTCGCGTTGAGGACGTTGTGGCGCACGCCCTTGCGGTTCAGCTCCTGGTGCAGGTACTCGCTCTTCTCGACCGAGGTCGTACCGACGAGTACCGGCTGGCCCTTCTCGTGCCGCTCCGCGATGTCCTCGACGACGGCCTCGAACTTCGCCTCCTCGGTCCGGTAGATCAGGTCCGGTTGGTCGAGGCGGATCATCGGCATGTTCGTGGGGATCGGGATGACCCCGAGCTTGTAGATGGAGTTGAGCTCGGCAGCCTCGGTCTGGGCCGTCCCGGTCATGCCGGAGAGCTTGTCGTACATCCGGAAGTAGTTCTGCAGGGTGATCGTCGCGAGCGTCTGGTTCTCGTTCTTGATCTCCACGCCCTCCTTGGCCTCGATGGCCTGGTGCATCCCCTCGTTGTAGCGCCGGCCCGGCAGCATCCGGCCGGTGTGCTCGTCGACGATCAGGACCTCGCCGTTCATGATGACGTAGTCCTTGTCGCGCTTGAACAGCTCCTTGGCCTTGATCGCGTTGTTGAGGTAGCCGATCAGCGGCGTGTTGACGGTGTCGTAGAGGTTCTCGATGCCGAGCAGGTCCTCGACCTTGGCGATCCCCGGCTCGAGGACGCCGACGGTGCGCTTCTTCTCGTCGACCTCGTAGTCGCCGCGGCCCTCCTCGCCGCGGTTCAGCCGCCGCACGAGCTTGGCGAACTCCACGTACCACTTCGTGGCCATGTCCGCCGGCCCCGAGATGATCAGCGGGGTGCGCGCCTCGTCGATGAGGATCGAGTCGACCTCGTCGACGATGCAGAAGTTGTGGCCGCGCTGCACGAGCTCGTCCGGCGACCAGGCCATGTTGTCGCGCAGGTAGTCGAAGCCGAACTCGTTGTTGGTGCCGTAGGTGATGTCCTTGGCGTACTCGACGCGCCGCTGCTCGGGCGTCATCGAGGCCAGGATGCATCCGGTCTCCATGCCCAGCGCCCGGTGGACGCGGCCCATCAGCTCGGACTGGTACTCGGCGAGGTAGTCGTTGACGGTGATGACGTGCACGCCCTTGCCGGTCAGGGCGTTCAGGTAGCTCGGCAGGGTCGCCACCAGGGTCTTGCCCTCACCGGTCTTCATCTCCGCGACGTTGCCCTGGTGCAGTGCGGCACCACCCATCAGCTGCACGTCGAAGTGCCGTTTGCCGAGGGTCCGCTTGCTCGCCTCGCGAACCGCGGCGAACGCCTCCGGCAGCAGCGCGTCGAGGGCCTCCCCCTGCTCGAGGCGACGGCGGAACTCCGGTGTCTCCTCGCGCAGCTCCTCGTCGGTGAGCTTCTCGAAGTCGGCCTCGAGGGCGTTGACCTGCTTCGCGATGCCCTGCAGCTTCTTCAGGGTCCGGCCCTCACCGGCGCGCAGCAGCTTCTCGATCACCATGGCGTTGTTCTCTCCCGACTGACTCGTGTGCCGCCCGCGGCGCGCGACAGCCCCCGTGGGTCTGCACGGGACCCGACAAGGCTAGCCGCCACCCCTCTCCCCCACCAACGGACGAGCCCCCACGCGCCGTTCCAGCAGGTGCCGACCCGCCGCCACCGACCGGCGCGGATGCCGCTCACGGCCTTCCCGGGCCAGCCGCCGGCCCCGTCGGGGCGGGGCCGGCGCCGGGCCGGACCGACTCGAGACCGAGCCAGGTGGCCATCGACTGCAGCTGACGTTGCAGCGCGGCCGGCGCCCCGACCGGGACGTCCGGCTCCCACGTGACCGAGTGGCAGCGCAGCACGCCACGTTGCCGGTCGGCCTTCAGGTCGCAGCGCGCGACGAGGCGGTCGCCGAACAGGAAGGGCAGGACGTAGTAGCCGTGCACCCGCCTCTCCCTTGGGGTGTAGATCTCGATCCGGTAGTGGAAGTCCCACAGCACGTGGACCCGGTGGCGCTGCCAGACGAGTGAGTCGAAGGGGCTCAGCAGCGCCTCGACGTGCACCCGCCGCGGCACTCGCGCCGCCGCGTGGAGCCAGGCCTGCCGCCAACCGGGCACCGAGACCGGCACGAGCTCCCCGTCGGCGACGAGCCGTTGGATGGCCGGGCGCACCTGCTCGCGCGTCAGGCGGAAGTAGTCGGCCAGGCAGCGCTCCGAGCCGATGCCGTGGGCCCGGGCGGCGATCCGGACCAGCTCGAGGAAACGCTCCGGGTCGGCACCGGGCCCGGCCCGGTCCAGCCACGCCGCGCGGAGCGCCGGCGGTGCGGTCACCTCGAGCGCGGCGTACCTCCGCTCGAACTGGGCGGTCCGTCCGGCGCAGCTGATGCGTCCGGCCCAGAAGAGGTACTCGAGCGCCTGCTTCACCTCGGACCAGTTCCACCCCCAGTCGTCGGTACGGCGGGTCCGGTCGTGCTCGAGGCCCGCCTCGACCTCGCGAGCCGTCAGCGGACCTCGTCGGCGCACCTCTTCCTCCACGAGCCCGACCAGCTCCGGTCGTTCGGCCAGGACGCGGCGCATCGAGCCCCAGGCATGCTCGGCGGCGGTCCGCATCCGCGCGTCGAGCAGCGGCCACGTCTGCGGGGGGATGAGGCTCGCCTCGTGGGCCCAGTACTCGACCAGGCGCCGCGGTGCGCGGTCGCGGGCCCGGTCGAGCAGGGCGGTGTCGTACGGCCCGAGCCGCGAGAAGAAGGGCAGGTAGTGGCTGCGCACGAGCACGTTGACGCTGTCGATCTGCACCACGCCGACCCGGTCGATGACCCGTTGCAGGTGGCGCGTGGTCGCCCGGAACGGTTCCGGCTGGGGGTCGAGCAGACCCTGCGCCGCGATCGCGATGCGCCGGGCCTGCTCGCGGCTGATGCGTCGCGCGGGCCGGCACTCCGGGCCGGCAGCGGCTGCCGTCGTCACGCCGACCGACGTTCCGGCCTGCTGTCGCGGCCGCTGCCGACGCTCATTCGTCGGGGTCGATGAGCCGCTGGCGCACCGCGTACATCGCCGCCTCCATGCGGGAGTGCATCTGCAGCTTGTCGAGAATGTTGCGGATGTGGTTGCGCACGGTGTTCTCGGAGATGAACAGGTCTCGGGCGATCTCGCGGTTGAGCCGGCCGCGTGCGACGTGGCCGAGGATGTCCAGCTCCCGGTTGGTCAGCCGGGGCACCTCGAGGCCCGGGGTCGGCGCCGGGACGCTCTCGTGGTCGCTCAGGCTGGCGAACTCGGTCAGCAGCTTGGCCGCCATCATCGGCGAGATGAGCGCCTGGCCGTGGTGCAGCCCACGGATCCCGTCAGCCACCTCCTCGGGCGGCACGTCCTTGAGCAGGTACCCGCTGGCGCCCGCGCGGACCGCGTCGAACAGGTGCGCCTCGTCGTCGGAGCTGGTCAGCATGAGGATCCGCGCCGAAGGCACGCGCTGCCGGATGGTGCGGCACGCCTCGATGCCGCCCCGTCTCGGCATGCCGACGTCCATCAACACCACGTCGGGCCGGGTCTGCTCGGCGATCTGCACCGCCTCGACCCCGTCGGCCGCCTCCCCGACGACCTCGATGCCGTCCTCGGTACCGAGGATGGTCTGCAAGCCCCGACGGTAGAGGGCGTGGTCGTCGACGATCAGGACGCGGATACGTTCGGAGCTGGTGGCCGGCACAGTCGACATCATCCCAAATGTCGCGAGGGCGGCAGGTCTCGACCCGAGGCCGGCGCCACCGGGCCGGCTCAGCCGGCCGCCGCAGCCGACCCCGACGAACCCACGGGCTCGACAGCGGTGTCGAGATGGATCACCCCGTAGCTCCACCCGCGCCGCCGGTAGACCACGCTCGGCTGGTCGGTGTCGAGGTCGTGGTAGAGGAAGAAGTCGTGCCCGACCAGCTCCATCTGGTTCAGCGCGTCCTCGAGGTTCATCGGAGCTGCCGCGTGGACCTTCTCGCGGACCTCGATCGGCGAGTTGCCCATCGCGCCGAACCTGTCGAGGTCATCGGTCACGCCGTCCTGGGACGGGGCGCCGGCAGGCTGCGCTGCTCCGTCCAGGGGCGCCACCCGGGCCGTCGCCTGGCCGACCGACTCGGGTAGCCGTCGTCCCCGGCTCACCCGTCGCTTGTCGTTGCTGCGTCGCAGCCGCTCGAGCAGCTTGTCCACCGCCGCGTCGAGCGCCACGAACTTGTCGTCCCGACTGGCCTCGGCACGGATGACCGGGCCCTTCGCGCGACAGGTGATCTCGACCCGCTGCGAGGCCCGGCTGACCCGTTCGTTCGTGACCACCACGTCGATCCGGTGCACCTTCGGGACCAGCGTCGGCACCTTGGCCAGGCGCTCGTCCAGCTGCTCACGGAAGCGGTCGGGGATCTGGACGTGACGTCCAGTGACGACGATCTCCACGGTTCCTCCTTGATCGCGCATTCGGTGTTGTTGCGTCCGGGCCCGGGTGAGGCCCCTCAAGTCTGCCGCGGCACCACCCCTTTCGCTCGATCAAACACGGGTGCCCCTGACGGCGCCCGCGGGAACTGGGGCTGATATCTCGACAGTAACCTCCCCGCCGACGTGGCGGAAGGGATCACGCAACCGGCGCGTCGGTGGTGCGGGGTCGGCGGTTCGCGGCCGTGCCGACCCCGGCCACCGGTCAGGAGCGCGGCTCCGGCAGCGGGCGCCCGGCGGGTTACCGGCCGGCTCGCCGCCGGGGCGCGGCGATGGTCACGCCCCGCACGCCGGCGGCGCCGGCCCCCCGCAGGGCTCGCGCGCAGTCGGCGATGGTGGCCCCGGTGGTCATCAGGTCGTCCACGACGACACAGTCGCGCCCGGTGACGAGCGGGCGCCAGGCGCGCCGCACCGTGAACGCGCCGCTGACGTTGGCCCGCCGCGCCGCGGACCCGAGCCGGGACTGGTCCAGCACGTCCCGGCACTCACCGAGCACCGGGGCGAACACCTCCGGACCGGGGGCCAGCGCCTGCAGGGCCCGAGCGGTGAGCTCGTGCAGCGGGACGTCGCCGCGTACCCGTCGGGAACGCCGGGACGACGGGGCCGGCACGACCAGCACCGGGTCGTCGCGGTCGCGTCCGGGAGTCGGCACGGTCGCCAGGGCGGCGGTCAGCAGCGGCGCGAGCACCCCGACGAGGTCGCGTCGGCCCTCGTCCTTCCAGGCCGTGACGACGGCCCGCAGCGGGTCGCCGTACGCACCCCAGGCGTGGACGGGAACCGCGCCGGGCGGGGCCGGGTCGGGGGTGACGAGTCGTGGCCCGCCGGGGAAGGCGAGCCGGTCGAGGGCACGGCAGCAGCGCCGGCACCACGGGGACCCGGCTCGGCGGCAACCGGCGCACTCGGCGGGCAGGACCAGGTCGAGCAGCTGGCGTAGCGACACGGCCGCAGTCCAGCCGGAGACGGCGCCGAGGGGAATGCCCCCGTCCGCGCGCTGTGGACGAGCGGCATACGGGACCCCGGGTGTGGACACAGCCTCGGCGACACCGGCCGGTCAGCGACCGGGGACCAGCACGTCGGTGCCGGTCGCGACCACCGGCCAGGTCCGGCCCGCCCGGGCGAGCACCTTGCCGTCGCCGGTGACGATCATGATGCCGCGGGTCCCGCCGACCGTCGTGATGGAGGCGGCATCCGGGACCGGCGCGAGACGGCTGTCCTGCGGCTGGGACCGGCCGTGGCGCCGGATCCCGTCGAGGCCGCCCCCGATCGACCCCGTCCACGGCCGGACCGGGTCCTTCGAGTCGACCCGCCCGAGCACGGCGTACGAGTCGCTGTCGAGCCACACGACGTCGCGCAGGAGCGTCAGCGGCTCGGCCTGCCGCAGCGGGGCCGCGAGGCCGGTCGGCTCCCCGCTCGGGGCGCGGATGACGCCGGCGACATCCAGCCTGGGCCCGTGACCCGCCGCGTCGGTCGAGATCACCAGCAGCCGTGCGGCCTCCCGGGACAGCGCGACGGCGGTTACCCGGCGCTTGGCCAGCCAGGGGGCGGCGACCGGCCGCCAGGCCTGGTCGGTGCCGGTCGAGTCCGCGTGGAGGGCCCACAGCCCGCCCTTGCCGTCGGGTGCGACCCCGCCGACCCACAGGTATCCCGACGTGTCGTAGGTCGGCGCGGTCAGGGTGTCGGCGAAGGAGGGCGAGACCCGCCAGCGGTCCGCGCGCCACCGGGACAGCTGGGTCCGGTCCGCGTTGACCGCAGCCACCTCCTTGCCGTCCACCGAGAGGGCCAGCCGGGTCCACTCGGTGGGGATGGAGGTGGGGTCGCCCGTCTGCCGGTCCGTGTCGGCGGGCCTGTGGGCGGCATCGCTCTCGGGGATCGCGCGGGGGTCGACCCGCGAGAACGTCGCGCCCGTGCGGACCAGGGCGGTGTCGTAGCTGGTGGAGGTCACCCGGCTGTAGTCGAGCTCGTCGGGCCCGGAGACCCAGGCGCCGACCCCGGGCAGCTCGAGCTCGACGCCCTCGACAGCCAGACCCACGGACTGGACGGCCGGGACCTGGCCGAGCGTCGCGGCCAGCTGCGCCCACATGGCGGCCCGCTCGTTGGGGTCGGCCTTCAGGGCCGGCTCGGTGAGGTTGGCCTGCGCCCGCCCGTTCGCCACCGGGACCGCGTTGACCGACAGCTTGGTGCCCTGCGGCACCCCTGTCCGGAGCGCGCCGGCAAGGTAGTCCGGCACCGGGCCCAGCTGCGCGCGGGCGAGGGTGGTCACCATCCGGGGTCCGCTCGGGAACCACCGGACGTCGGGCACGAGGCGCCGGCCGCTCGGGGTCACGTAGTAGACCCGACGTGCCTCGTAGAGCCGGTCGAACGCCGCCGAGTCGAGCCAGAGACCGAAGCCCGTGCGGGGCAGCTCGATGCGCCACTGCCCGTTGACCTTGGTCAGACCGAAGGTCACCTTCGCCCGGGTGCCGCCGGGCAGCTCCCGGTAGCGGCCGTCGGCCGAGACCAGGGCCACCGCGACCGTCGACACCTCGAGCTGCTCGGGACCCAGGCGCTCGACCTTCAGGTCGTCGGCCGTGTCGTAGATCACCACGTCCTCGCTGGTCCAGCGCCACAGGTCGGGCGACTGCGGCGCCAGGTAGGACTTGCCGGTCTCCCGGTTCTCGTCGACGTCCTCGTTCGACCGGATGAAGCCGAGCACCACCTGCTCCTGCGTGGCGCCGTCGAAGGGGCCCTGCGGGAGCACCCGGACCGGGTCGGCGATCACCTCGTCGAGGCGCCGGCCCTCGAGGACCGGCCCGTCGCCGGGCAGGCCGCCGCAGGCGGACACCCCGAGGACGGCGACGACCGACAGGGCCGCCGCGGCCAGTCGCCTGCGCGTGCTCACCGGTCCGGCTCCCCGGAAGCGGTCGTGCCGACCCGCTCAGGGCCGGTCACGCGGCCCGAGCCGTCCTCCGCGGTCGGGGCCGGGGCCTGCTCGGCCGTCGGGCTGAGCGGCAGGGGCGAGCCGGTGATGGTCACCTGCGCCTTCCTCGGCAGGGTGAGGCGGAAGCACGAGCCCTCGCCCGGGGCTCCCCAGGCCTCGAGTCGCCCCGCATGCAGCCGCGCGTCCTCGAGCGCGATCGCCAGCCCCAGACCCGTCCCCCCGGTCGTGCGGGCGCGGGCCGGGTCGGCCCGCCAGAACCGCGTGAACACCAGGGCCGCCTCGCCGGGGCGCAGGCCGATGCCGTGGTCCCGGACGGTCACCGCGACGGCCGAGTCGTTCTGTCCCAGGGCGATCTCGATCGGGCCACCCTCGCCGTGCTCGATCGCGTTGGCGACCAGGTTGCGCAGGATCCGCTCGATGCGCCGGGCGTCCATGTCGGCCACGACCGGCTCGTCGGGCTGGTCCACCACCAGCGCGCTGCCCTTGCGCTGGGCCAGGGTGCGGTGGGCGGCGACGACCCGCTCGACGCAGGACCGCAGGTCGGTCGCCTCGGTCTCCAGCACGGCGGCACGCGCGTCGAAGCGGGAGATCTCGAGCAGGTCGGCCAGCAGCGCCTCGAAACGGTCGACCTCGCCCCGGAGCAGCTCCGCGGAGCGGGCCACGGCCGGGTCGAAGTCCGCGCGCGAGTCGTGGATGAGGTCACCGGCCATGCGGATCGTCGTCAGGGGGGTGCGCAGCTCGTGGGACACGTCGGAGACGAACCGCTGCTGGACCCTGGACAGGTCCTCCAGCTCGGCGATCTGCTGCTGCAGCGAGGCGGCCATCGCGTTGAACGACGTGGCGAGCCGAGCCAGGTCGTCCTCGCCCTTGACCCGCATCCGCTCCCCGAGGTTGCCCTCCGCGAAGCGCTCGGCGATCCTCGCGGCTCGTCGGACCGGGTCGGCCACCAGACGGGTCACGACGAACGCGATCGCCCCGACGAGCAGGACGAGCGCGGCCGCCCCGAGCAGGAAGGTCTGCCCGATCAGACCCATGATCTGCTGCTCGCGGTCCATCGGGTAGATGAAGTAGAGGCCGTAGGTGCGCACCAGCGGCAGGTCGACCTGCTGGCCGACGATCACCGCAGGGATCTCGTGGCCGTCCTCCTCGATCGTGGCCACCTGCAGGTGTTGCCGGTCCGGCGAGCCGGACACGGCCTGGCGCAGGCTGTCCGGGATGAAGCGCACCCCGATCTCGTTGCTCTCGATCGGGCCGATGCTCACCGGCGCCGTGTTGTTCTCGGTACGGGACAGCACGACGTAGCGCCGCTCGTTGCCGGCGTCCTGGCGGTAGGACTTGACGAGCTCGGTCGCGAACTGGGTCACCTGTGCGATCGACTCGGTCTGGTCGGTGTAGAGGATCTGGCGCTGGGCGTCCTTGGCCAGGCGCAGGCTGTCCTCCGCGGCGATCTGCTGCCTGCTGTCGACCAGCCCCTGCGCGATCGCACCGTACAGGTAGGTCCCGACGGCCCCCAGGACCAGCAGCCCGAGCAGCATCGTCACGACGACGACACGGAAGCTGAGCGACGAGCGCCATTGGTGGTGGGTCCGCGCCCAGCCGTGGCGCACCGCGGACTCGGCCCGGTGGGCGAGCCCGAGGCGTCCGGGCTGCTGGCTCATGGTCAGGCGGGGCCCGCCTTGTAGCCGACGCCCCGCACCGTGACCACGATCTGCGGATGCTCCGGGTCGTGCTCGATCTTGGAGCGCAGCCGCTGGACGTGGACGTTCACCAGGCGGGTGTCGCCGGCGTGGCGGTAGCCCCACACCTGCTCCAGCAGGACCTCGCGGGTGAAGACCTGCCAGGGTTTGCGGGCAAGCGCGACGAGCAGGTCGAACTCGAGCGGGGTCAGGGAGAGCCGGCGTCCGTCGCGTCTGACCGCGTGGCCCGCGACGTCGATCTCGAGGTCGCCGATCATCAGCCGCTCCTGGGTCGGCTCGTCACCCCGGCGCAGCCGGGCCCGCAGCCGCGCGATGAGCTCCTGCGGCTTGAACGGCTTGACGACGTAGTCGTCGGCGCCGGACTCGAGGCCCACGACGATGTCGACCGTGTCGGTGCGAGCGGTGAGCATCACGATCGGCACGCCGCTCTCGGCCCGGATCCGCCGGCACACCTCCATGCCGTCGAGACCGGGCAGCATGACGTCGAGCAGGACCAGGTCGGGCTTGGACTCCCGGAAGGCGGCCAGGGCCTCGGCGCCGTCGGCGACGTGGCTGACCTCGAGCCCCTCGTTGCGCAGCACGATGCCGAGCATCTCGGCGAGCGCCAGGTCGTCGTCAACGACCAGAACCCGACCCTTCACGTGACTCTCCCTCCGCAGCGTTACCGTCGTCCCGCGCGGCACTGCCGTTCCGCCACATCATCACACACGGCGGGCGCCCGCCCGCGTCGCGAACGCCCGGTCGACCGGGTCGGGTCCACCGGCGTCCCCCGCTGGGGGTATGCCGCCGGGCGGCGGGGCACTGGGCGGCATACCCATGAGCGTGGCGGGGGGCCTCAGTAGCGGTAGTGCTCGGGCTTGTACGGCCCCGCCACGTCGACCCCGAGGTACTCGGCCTGCTCCTTCGTCAGCTCGGTCAGGTGCACCCCGAGCGCGTCGAGGTGCAGCCGGGCGACCTTCTCGTCGAGGACCTTCGGCAGGGTGTAGACCTGCCGCTCGTACGCGTCGGTCCTCGTGAACAGCTCGATCTGGGCGATCGTCTGGTTGCTGAAGCTGTTGCTCATCACGAAGCTGGGGTGACCCGTCGCGTTGCCGAGGTTCAGCAGCCGCCCCTCGGACAGGATGATCACGCTCCTGCCCGACGGGAAGGTCCACTCGTGGACCTGCGGCTTGATCTGCGTCTTGACGATGCCGGGGATCCGGGCCAGCCCGGCCATGTCGATCTCGTTGTCGAAGTGGCCGATGTTGCCGACGATCGCCTTGTCCTTCATCTGCGCCATGTGCTCGGCGCGGATGACGTCCAGGCAGCCGGTCGTCGTGACGAACACGTCGGCCACCTCCACCACGTCCTCGAGGCGGGCCACCTGGTGGCCCTCCATGGCGGCCTGCAGCGCGCAGATCGGGTCGACCTCGGTGACCACCACGCGAGCGCCCTGTCCGGCCAGCGACTCCGCGCAGCCCTTGCCGACGTCGCCGTAGCCGCAGATGACCGCGACCTTGCCCCCGATGAGCGTGTCGGTGGCGCGGTTGAGACCGTCGATGAGCGAGTGTCGGCAGCCGTACTTGTTGTCGAACTTGCTCTTGGTCACCGAGTCGTTGACGTTGATCGCCGGGAAGAGCAGGTCACCGGCCTCGGCGAGCTGGTACAGCCGGTGCACCCCGGTGGTCGTCTCCTCGGTGACGCCCTTGACGCCCGCCGCGACCCTCGTCCACTTCTGCGGGTCCGCGGCCATCGTGCGCCGCACGAGGTCCTTGAAGACGGCGAACTCCTCGGAGTCCTCGTCGGTCGTGGCGGGGACCTGGCCGGCCTGCTCCCAGCGGACCCCGTTGTGGACCAGCATCGTCGCGTCGCCGCCGTCGTCCAGGATCATGTTCGGCCCGGTGCCGTCCGGCCAGGTGAGGATCCGGTCGGTGCACGACCAGTACTCGGCCAGGGTCTCGCCCTTCCAGGCGAAGACCGGCACGCCCTTCGGGTCGTCCGGGGTGCCGGCGGGACCGACGACGACCGCGGCGGCCGCCTCGTCCTGGGTCGAGAAGATGTTGCACGAGGCCCAGCGGACCTCGGCCCCCAGCGCCGTCAGCGTCTCGATGAGCACGCCGGTCTGGACCGTCATGTGCAGGGAGCCTGCGATCCGCGCGCCGGCCAGCGGCCGGCTCGACGCGTACTCCTCGCGCAGCGCCATCAGGCCCGGCATCTCGTGCTCGGCGAGGCGCAGCTGGTGGCGTCCTGCCTGGGCGAGCGACAGGTCGGCAACCTGGAAGTCAAAGGACATGGACGATCCCTTCCGGATTCGGTGGTGTGCAGACCCGGCGCAGCCCGACTGGGCCCTCGCGGGTCATCACCCACGCCGGCGGTCGTCCAGTCTACCGGTCAGCTGCGGGACGCCTCGTGCGCGGTGCGCCGCCTCGGCAGCAGGTGCAGCAGCCCGACGACCAGGGCACCGACGACCAGCCCGAAGACCGCCGAGCCGATCGTGCCGAGCAGCCAGCCGAGTATGCCGCCCACGCCCGGCACGCCGTGGCCGGCCTCCTCGAGGTGGTGGACGACGGCGTACGGCGCGGGCCAGCCGATCTCGTCGAACCCGGCGACCAGGATGTGGCCGCCCACCCAGAGCATCGCGACGATGCCGACGGTCGAGAGCACCTGGAGCAGCACGGGCATGCCCTTGACGAGGAGCCGTCCGACCCGCTGCAGCGCCCCGGACCGGCCGGCCGCGAGCCGCAGCCCCAGGTCGTCCATCTTGACGATGAGCCCGACCACGCCGTAGACGAGCAGCGTGATCGCCACGGCGACGATGACCAGGACCACGGCACGGGTCCAGAAGGGCTCGTGGCTCACCTCGTCCAGGGCGATCACCATGATCTCGGCGGAGAGGATGAAGTCGGTGCGGACCGCTCCGGAGACGACCGTCTCCTCCTGGTTCGCGTCGGCGGCGGCCGGGGCCTTCTCCTCGTGGTGTCCCGACACCGCCTCCCAGATGCGCTCGGCCCCCTCGTAGCACAGGTAGGCGCCGCCGATCATCAGCAGGGGCGTCAGCAGCCAGGGGACGAACTGGCTGAGCACGAGGATGACCGGCAGGATGACGATGATCTTGTTGCGCAGCGACCCGAGCGCGATCCGCTTGATGATCGGCAGCTCCCGCTCCGGGGCGAGACCCTGCACGTAGCGGGGGGTGACCGCGGTGTCGTCGACCACGACCCCGGTCGCCTTGACGCTGGCGCGCCCGGCCGCCGCCCCGACGTCGTCGACCGAGGCGGCCGCGAGCTTGACGAGTGCGGCGATGTCGTCGAGGAGCGCGACCAGTCCACCTGCCATGGGGTCAGATCCTAGGGGCGGCCGTGCCGCGGCGCGCACCTGCGCCCGGGTCGGGCCACGAGAACCCACCACGAACGCAGTTCTCGTGGCCCAGCCCGGTCAGTGGGTCGGGGAGGTCACGTAGGGCTCGGCCAGGCCCAGGCCCAGCAGGGCGTTCTCGACCACCTCGGCGAGGGCGGGGTGGATCCAGTACTGGTTCCGGGCGACGACCGGCGCCGGCGTGCCCAGCGCCATCGCCTGCACGAGCGGCTGGATCAGTGTCGAGGCCTGCGGGCCCATGACGTGGGCACCGAGCAGCAGCCCGGTGTGCGGGTCGGCGAGGACCTTGCACACGCTCGTCGTGTCCTCCATCGCCCAGCCGTAGGCGGTGTCGCCGTAGGCCTGGACCTTGACGACATGGGGCCGGTTCTGGGCGACGCACTCGTCCTCGGTCAGCCCGATCGTGGCGATCTGGGGTGAGCTGAAGACCGCCGAGGGGACGTTGCGGTGCGGGAAGGGGCGCAGCTCGTCCGGGTGCACGAGGTTGTGGGCGACGGCCCGGGCCTCGGCGTTGGCCACGTGCTTGAGCTGGTAGGGCGAGCAGCAGTCTCCCAGCGCCCAGACACCGGGCGCGCCGGTGCGGCCGTAGCGGTCGACGACCACGCGGCCGTCGACGTGGGTGCGCACGCCGGCCCGGCCGAGAGCGAGGTCTGCGGTGGTGGGAGCGCGGCCGGTCGCCACCAGCAGCAGGTCCCCGTGGACTGTGCTGCCGTCGGACAGGCGCAGCGTGATCTCGCCCGGGGCGCCGCTCGCCTCGCGGACCGTCGTGTTGGTGCGCACGTCCCACTGGTCCCGGGCGATCCGGGTGAACCGCTGCGAGATCTCGGAGTCGAGGTGCCGCAGCAGCCGGCCGCCTCGGGCCACGACCGTCACCTGCGTGCCCAGCCCCCCGAAGATGTGGGCCATCTCGGCGGCGATGAACCCGCCGCCGACGACGAGCAGGTGCTCGGGCAGCTCGTCGATCCGCATGATGGTGTCGGACGTGTGGAACGGCACGCCGCTGCCGCCGATGACCGGGGGCACGATCGGGTGGGCGCCGGTCGCGATGACGACCTGGTCGGCGGTCAGCTCCGTCGTGTGCCCGTCGGGGTAGGCGACGGTCAGGTCCCGCGGTGCGGTGAACCGGGCCCGGCCCAGGTAGGCCGTCGTGTTGGGCCCGTCCACCCGGTAGTCGCGCCCGCTCGCCGCGATCGGGTCGATCCGGCCGAAGATCCGGTCGCGGATGTCGCGCCAGCGCACGGCGTCGACCTGCGCGTCCACGCCGTAACGGGCGGCCGTGCGCGCGCTGTCGGCCACCTCGGCGGCATACACGAACATCTTCGTGGGGATGCATCCGACGTTCAGGCAGGTCCCCCCGAACGTCCCCGACTCGATGACGGCCACCCGCTTGTCGTCGAAGTCGGGGGTGACGAGCGAGTTGCCGGAGCCGGTCCCGATGATCGCGAGGTCGTAGTGTTCGGTCACGCCCGCAGCCTACGGCGCGGGGTCCGTGGGCCGGGCGTCACGCAGGAGACGGACGTGGCGCGAGTCGCCCGGGTCGTATCCGAGCCCCAGCGCCAGGTACGTCGCGGCGAAGTCGGTCACCGCGACGTGGTGCGCGAGGCGCAGCAGCGGGTCGGGTGCGGTCGCGTCGATCACCGACACGCGCACCCCGGCATCCTCGGCGGCCGCCACGACCGCGTCGGTCACCGCCGAGTAGCCGCCCCCGTCGGTGGAGGCGTCACGCAGCACGATCAGCCGCAGCGGACGGCTCGTCACCCCGTCGAGGAACGGGTCGGCGAAGATGCCGCGTCCCACCCGGTCGTCGCCCTCGCTGCTGGCGAGCGGGCCGTCGAAGCAGGCGACGATCTGGGAGGCGGCGTCCGGGAGCACCCCGTAGGCGACCGGGACGCGGCCGGTCCGGCCGAACATCGCACTCGCACGGCGGGCCGCGGACTCGCCGAGCGGGCCGCACCCGAGCAGGATCGGGACCGACTCGGACACCTCTGCGGCCAGCGCCTTCGCGGGGTTGTCCCACGACTCGACCCGAGGCCCGAGCCGACGGGCCTGCTCGTCGAGGACGTCGGCGAGCGACTCGATGGTCTCGCGTCCGATCGCGGCGAGCCCGAGCGCGTCGGCGGCCATCAGCACCGGGGTCGCCTGGGCCCACAGGGCGGCTCGCGAGCTGGACCCGGCCCCGTCGATCGGGACGTGGGTGCCGTGGGCGCGGGCGCAGACGTCCGCGAGCGGCGAGTCGGCGACACCGACGGTCAGCAGGTTGGCACCGCGCCGGGCCGCCTCGGCGGCGAGCGCGAGGGTCCCGGCCGCACGGCCGGACTGCGACACGGCGACGACGAGGTCGTAGGCGCCGACCCAGGCCGGCAGCGGCGTCGAACGGCACGTCTGGACCGGCACCGCGCTGTGCCGGCGTGTCACCGTGTCGAACAGGCCACCGACGGCGCCGGAGCCACCGGTGGCCGCGACCACGACACCGCGCGGCTGCATGTCGGCCAGCCGCGCCAGCCCCGCCTCGTCCGCCGAGCGAGCCGAGACCCGGACCTGGGCGCCGGACGTGGCGAGCGCGCGGAGGACTCCGCGCCGGTCGAGCCGTTCGACCGCGTCGATGTCGTCCAGGAGCGTGTCGTCGAACACGGCGGAGGGGTCAGCCGAGCGGGCGAGCCAGGTCGACGAGAAGGACGGGGATGCCCGAGTCGACGGGGTAGCCGAGCCGACACCCGGCGCACCGCAGCTCGAGGCCGTCTGCGGCGGCGGCGTCGGTCAGCTCTCCCTTGCAGCGCGGGCACCGCAGGATCTCGCGTAGCCACGGCTCAATCGTGTGATCGCTCACTCTCATGCCCTCCACGTGCTCCTGCGCGGACCAGCCCGAGGATCTCGTCCCGGACGTGCTCCATCGTCTCACGGTCGGCGGCCTCGACGTTGAGCCGCAGGAGCGGCTCGGTGTTGGAGGCCCGCACGTTGAACCACCACATCGGGCCGCCCTGCCCCGGGCTGGTGACGGTCAGCCCGTCCAGCTCGTCGATGCCGGCCTGACGCACGCTCGCCCACGCCCGGAGCGTGTCGGCCACCGCGGCCGCGTCCTCGACCGTGCTGTTGATCTCGCCCGAGCTCGGGTAGCGTTCGTAACCTGCGACGAGGGCCGAGAGGGGGGCGTGCTGCCCACCGAGCGCGGCCAGCACGTGCAGCGCCGCGAGCATGCCGGTGTCGGCGAACCAGAAGTCACGGAAGTAGTAGTGGGCCGAGTGCTCCCCGCCGAAGACGGCTCCGGTGCGGGCCATGTCGGCCTTGATGTAGGAGTGGCCGACCCGGGCCCGGACGGGTTGCGCGCCGTGCTCCCGGATGACCTCGGCGACCGCGCGGCTGCAGATGACGTTGTGCACGACCCGGATCTCGGTGTCGCCCGCTGCGCGGGCCCGTTCGATCTCGCGGGCGGCGACGAGGGCGGTGATCGCGCTGGCCGAGACGGGCGTGCCGTCGGCGTCGACGACGAAGCACCGGTCGGCGTCCCCGTCGAAGGCCAGCCCGAGGTCGGCCCCATGATGGACGACCGCGGCCTGCAGGTCGACGATGTTGGCGGGGTCGAGCGGGTTGGCCTCGTGGTTGGGGAAGGTGCCGTCCAGCTCGAAGTAGAGCGGCACGACGGTGAGCGGCAGCTCGGGCAGCCCGGCCGCCGTGCCGAGCACGGCCGGGACGGTGTGGCCGCCCATCCCGTTGCCCGCGTCGACGACGACGGTGAGGGGCCGTATGCCGCTCAGGTCCACGAGCGAGCGCAGGAAGGCCGCGTAGTCGGCGAGCACCTCACGCGCCTCGACCGTGCCGCGGCCGCGCGTCGGGGCGAACAGCCCGGTCGGGCTGTCGAGCAGCCACTGGGCCAGGTCGCGCACCTCGGCCAGACCCGTCTCCTGGCCGATCGGGCGGGCGGCGGAGCGACAGAGCTTGATCCCGTTGTAGCGGGCCGGGTTGTGGCTCGCCGTGAACATCGCGCCGGGCCGGTCGAGCGCGCCGCTGGCGTAGTAGAGCTCGTCGGTCGACGTCAGCCCGAGCACCGCGACGTCGACCCCACGGGAGGTGACGCCGTCGGCGAAGGCGGCCGACAGCTCGGGCGAGGAGGGCCGCATGTCGTGTCCGACGACGATCCCGGAATGGCCCTCGGGCAGCACGACGACCTCGGCGAAGGCGGCCCCCACGGCCGTGGCGACCTGTGGCGAGAGCTGCTCCGGCACGAGCCCGCGGACGTCGTACGCCTTGACGAAGTCGGAGAGGGATGCCACGGGGACGACCCTAGTCGTCAGCCGTCGCGCAGAATCCGCAGGTGGCCACGACGCCCGGCCTGGGTGATCCCGGCCTCGGACTCCGCCCGCAGCTCCGCGGCGGCACTGCTCGAGCCGGTCGCGGTCCGGGCGCTCGGGGAAGGCTGACGCCCGCGCGGTCGACCGTCCTCGCGGACCGCCTCGGCGACGGCGAGCAGGTCGTCGCCGGCCGCCTCGGGCTCGGGGTAGTCACCCTCGAGCCGCACGACCTCCCACCCGCGTGGTGCGGTCATCCGCTCGGCGTGCTCGCGGCAGAGGTCGTAGGTGTGCGGCTCCGCGTAGGTGGCCAACGGGCCGAGCACCATGGCGCGGTCGGCGTAGACATAGGTGAGGGTGGCGACCGCCGTTCCGGTGCACGCCGTCTTCGAACAACCCCGTCGCAGCCCCACGATCGCCCACTCTAGACCCGGCCCGGTGGCCCGGCGCGGCACCACGCCGAGTCCCGCCGGTGCTGATCTACAGTTCGAGTGTGAGCCCTTCCCCGCCGGAGACCTCCTGGGGCGTGCAGCGCCGGGACCGGCACGGCCGCGGCCCACGCGGCCCGCTGGCCTGGCCTCCGGTGCCGGCGATGCGCAGTAGGCGCGACGAGTTCGACGACTACGTCCTGGACGCGGCCGCCCGGCTCGAGTCGACGTGCGGGCGGGCATTTCCCGCAGTGGAGTTCGCCGTCGAGGACGTGCCGCGCAACCCGGCCCCGTGGGAGCACGCCGAGGTGCCGCTCGGACGGCTGTACCCGGCGGGCGCGGGCCGGCCCGCCCGGATCGTCGTCTACCGCCGGCCGGTCGAGACGCGGGCGTCCGGCGCCCGTGAGGTCGCCGCGCTGGTCGCCGACATCGTCACCGAACAGGTCGCCGGCCTGCTCGGTGTCCCACCGGAGGAGCTGGACCCCGGGTTCGGCGAGTGACGTCGGCGAGCCGGTCGGCTCCGTTCGAGCGCTCTTGCAAGCGCACTCCCGATCGAGACGGGCTGACCGGTCAGCTGCCGACCTGACGGACCGGGACGGTCACCGCGGTCAGCGGCGTGTCGGTGAGCGGCACGATCGACAGCACCGGCACCTTGTCCACCACGCCGGCGACGGACACCGCGGCGTGGAGCGGACCCGCGCTCGGCGCGACCCAGACCCCTTCGGCGCGGCCGAGGTCGACCGTGACGACCTTGTCGGCTGGGACGTCGACCCGACGGGTCTGCGAGTCGGGGCCGCTCGTGGTCACCGTGACGACGGAACGGGCCCGGCCCGCCGCGAGCAGCAACCGTGCCGTGGCGCCCGGCACGACGGCACCGGGCAGGGCCAGGCCCGCCAGGCGCTGCACGGCCGGCGTGGCCGGGACCCAGCCGAAGTCGCCCATCCGGTCGGTGCCGGTCGCCACCCGGCGCTCGACCCACGCAGCGGCGACGACCGGCTGGTCGGCGACGACGTGGACCCCGACGGCGCCGTCGGGCACGTCCAGCGGTACGTCCAGGGTGGCGCCGGCCGGAACGCGCAGGGCCCGCAGCCCGTCGGGCTGGACCGGCCCGGCCCGGGTGAGGACACGCAGCTGGACCACCGCCTCCTGCCCGCTCGGGTTGCCGATGCGCAGGCTCGCCGCGCCGGCCTTGTCGATACCGGCCACGACGAGGTCGCGCCCGGGTGGGGCGACCGCGACGGCATCGTCGATGCCTCGGGCGGTGGCGCCGTCGATCCAGGCGTCACTGAGCACCCCGGACACCTCTCCCCCGGTGGCGACCACGTGCACGACGGGGCCGGACACCCCGGGTGCCAGGGTGTCGAGCGAGAGCACCGAGCGGGAGCGGGGTGGGATCGTGCGGTCGTGCCCGGTGCCCGCGATCGTGCCGTCGGCCCCGAGCACCGTGAACGCGACCATGACCGTGTTGGCCCCCGGGTTGGTGAGCACCAGACGCTCGGTGCGCGACGGGCCGGACCCGCCGCCCACCAGCCACAGGTCGGCGGCCGGTGGGGAACACGGGCTCATCGCGAGACCGCGGTCGTCGTCGCCCCGGCGCAGCCACGTCTGGACCCCGACCACGCCCGGGGCGAGGGCTCCGGTGGCCCGGACGACGGCTCCCTGCGCCCGGGAGACGGTCACCTGCACGGGTCGGGCCCGCTGGGCGACCGTGGCGCCCGTTGTCGCCTCGAGCGGTCCGACGCGCACCGCACCGCGGCCCGCGCCGACCACCCCGGACACCACGGCTTGCGGCGCCGCCAGCGCCGTCACCCGGGTCCGGGCCGGCACGTCGCGCAGCCCGTCGACGCCGATCCGCTCGGGGCCGGGACAGACCAGGGTCGCATCGGTGACGGCCGCGGCGGAGACCGCCGGCAGACCCGCGCCGGTGCCGGTGCGGGCGAGCTCCAGGGAGCCGGTCGTCGTCGTGGCGATGCCCACCATGGCGCCGGCACACGCGACGACGACCGTCACCCGCAGGATGCCGCCGGCCGGAGTCATGCGCGCCTCCTCGACCGGCGGTTGCCGAGCGGCAGCGCCATGAAGCACACGAACCCGAGCAGGACCGCCTGGGCGAGCGTCCACCACGGATGCGCGGTGGCGAGGTCGATGACCAGGTGCCCGCCCGAGGCCGGGACGAGGTAGGTCGGCTGCGCGGTACCCGGGACGGGTGCCAGCAGCGCGCCGTCCAGGGTCACCGAGACGTGGTCGGCCCACTCCGTGGGTTCCGCGACGACGACGCGCCGCCCCGCACCGGCCGCCGGGAGACGGTGGTCGACCGCGGCGTGCGGGCCGACCGTCGGGACCGCCGCAAGCAGCCGGCCCGTCCCGTCGACGAGGCGCACCCGCGAAGGGGCAGGCGCCGGCGTGGCCCCGGGTGCGGCCGGCAGGGCCTGCACCTTCCACAGCGTGGCGCCGTCGTCGCGACCGAGCCGGCTCAGCCCTTCGGTGGAGTCGAGGCGCCGGACCAGCTCGTCGTCACCGTCGGCCACGACCTGCACGAAGCCGACGGCCTGGTCGGCCAGCCCGTGCCAGGCGGCTGCGTCGCCCTGCTGCCCCCCGACGAGGGTCGCCACCGCGCCGACCAGGCCGGAGCTGTCGGGGCGCTCGCGGTCGAGGTCGCGCAGCAGGTCGCCCGGCTCGGTGCCGAACAGCTCGAAGTCGACGACGGTCGCGGAGGGCCGCAGCAGCAGCAGCCGGGTGGCAAGCGGGCCGGCCCCCTGCTCGACCGCGACCGCGGGCAGCGCGGCCTCTCGTGGTGTGAGGCGGTCGCCCACCCCCGTGACCGCCCAGTGCACGCCACCGGCCCCGACCGGCACCAGGGCGAGGACCGCTGCGACCAGCGCGAGTCCGAGGGAGCGGCGCCGCCGGGGGCGCCGCAGGCCGGCGAGCACGACCCGGCTGCCCGCGAGCAGGCCGACGAGCAGCCCGGCGAGCCAGAGCTGCAGCCCCACCCCCTCCCAGAGCCGGGCGGGCGCGGAGGTGCCCACGCCGGTGGCCGCGGTGCCCAGCACGACACGGCCGCCGGCCAGGGCCGCGGCCAGACCGGCCAGACCGACGGCGATGCCGGCCCACAGACCCACGCGGGTCGACCTCGAGCGCGCGGGTGCGGCATACCCCATGGCCCCGAGTGCGACCAGGGGTGCCGACAGCCAGAGCCACGCCCCGAGGTGGGCACCGGGCTGGGCGAGGACCAGGCCCACGACAGGGCCCGGGGGGCCGGTGTCGAGCAGCCCCGGACCGGACAGCAGCAGGCGCCAGTCGGCGACGAACCGGAGCAGGGACGGGCCCAGCAGCGCCGCCGGGACGACGAGGAGCACGAACCCCCGGAGGCGACGCTGCCCGGGCCCGAACACCACCATGAGCAGCGCGGCCACGACGGACGCGACCAGCAGCGGTGGTGCGAACGCGCCGACGACGGCGGTCGCGAGCGCCGTGGCGAAGGTCGCGGTGTAGGTGCCGTCGCGGCGGCCGGCGAGGGCGAACCCCGCGAGGACGAACGGCAGCAGGACGTGCACGACGACGGCGCTCAGCCGACCCTGGGAGACGGCCACGGTGACCACGGCACCAAGGCCCCAGGCGGCCGCCACGACCGCCCGGGCGACGCGGGACGAGGAGACGACCCGCCCGGCGAGGTAGGCCGACCAGGTCGCCAGGACGGGTCCGAGGAACAGCAGCCAGGCGATCGTGACCGCCGCCGGCGACCGGCCCGCATCGACCCCCGGGACGTGCTCGAGCAGCCAGGTCAGCGCGGCCAGCACCGCGAGGGCCGGAGCCGACGCCCCGCCGCTGCCGAGCCCGGACCCGTGCCAGGCGTCCCGGAACGCGTGCCAGAGGCCCGACGAGCCGGTGTTGACGGGGAACAGCTCGCCGCCGGCCACTCCGGCTCCGGTCGAGGACAGCGCACCGGCCGGGACGAGGCCGCGCCACGCGAGGGTCGTCGCGACCAGGACGGCGACGACGGCCAGGAAGCCGGGATGGGTCACGATCCGGCGGGGCAGCGCCGCCGGCAGCACGTCGAGCGACTCCGACTCCTCACCGACCGGACCGGTCTCGAGGTTGGGGAGGGACTCGTCGCGCCGTCGGGTCTCCGGGGTGATCGCCTCGTGGATGTGGTCGAGCGTCGTGCGGGCCGCCTCGAGCGGTGACACGAACAGGGTGGCGAGGTCGCCGCGGCGCAGTCGCCTGGTCGACCGCCCGCGCCACCGCGCCGCCAGGACCGCCACCGGGTGGGCGAGCGCCCCGATGTCGGACAGCTCGCGCCACGCCTGTCGGGGTCGCTTCGCGACGAGCAGGGTCGCTGCGGCGACGAGGCTGGACAGGGCGATCCAGAGCGCGAGGAAGGGGGAGGTGAGCGGTGCCGACCTGGCGAGCGCCACCTGGCGGGTGGCCCGACGGCTCCGGCGCAGCACCTCGGCTGCGGAGGGCGATCCTGGTGGCCGTCCGTCGGCCGCCGCCGACGCGTCGCGCACGACGGCGCTCGGCACGACGACGACCCGGTGGCCGGCGAGCTGGGCACGCCAGCCGAAGTCCAGCGCCGCGCCGTACCCCTCGAAGCTCTCGTCGAATCCCCCGAGGTCGCTGTGGACGGCCCGGTCGACCAGCATGCCGCCAAGGCCGACGGCCAGCACGTCGGTGCGGCCGTCGTGCTGGCCCTGGTCGACCTCGCCGCGCGCCGGCGTGTCGACGCGCCGACCGCTGCGGGTCACCTGCAGGCCGAGCTCCACGAGCCGCCGTGGGTCGTCCCACTCCACCAGCTTCGGACCGGCCACGCCGACGGACGACGAGCGCAGCAACGCCTCGACGAGCCGGGCGAGGGCCTCGGGCCGGGGCGCGGCGGCGTCGCGCAGCACCCAGACGAGCTGACGGGCACCCGTCGCGGCGGGCAGGCTCGCGACCGCTCGGTCGACGGCCCGCCCGGCCGGGGTCCGAGCGGGCAGCTGGAGGATGTCGACGTCGCGGACCGCGTGGCGAAGGGGCTGGTGGGCCCGCAGGATCGCGACCGAGGTGTCGCCGCTGCCGAGGTCGACGGCGAGGACGCGCCGCGGCGGGAAGGTCTGTCGGGCGAGCGCGTCGAGGCACTCGGCGAGCCACCTCGTCCCGTCGCGCACGAGCAGGACGACGGAGACCTCGGCCAGGGGTGCGGCCGGCAGCCGCGGCGTCGCGGGGAGCCGGGTCGCGGCAGCGGCTCCCGCCCCGGCGGGAGTGATCAGGGAAGCGGTGCTGAGCGCGTCGGGCACGATGGCATCCGTCGGCCGGGTCGGTGCCCGGTACCGGCGGTCCGGTCAGACGGCGCGCTTCTTGAGCTTGCGGCGCTCCCGCTCGGACAGCCCGCCCCAGATGCCGAAGCGCTCGTCGTGGGCGAGGGCGTACTCGAGGCACTCCTGGCGCACCGGGCAGTTGACGCACACCTTCTTGGCCTCGCGCGTCGACCCGCCCTTCTCCGGGAAGAAGGCCTCCGGGTCCGTCTGCGCGCACAGCCCCCGCTCCTGCCAGGCGAGCTCGCTCTCGTCGGTCTCACCGCTCAGCACCTGCAGTATCTCGTGCATGACCTCTCCTCGACCCTGAATCCGTGTCTGCACTTTTCCGGCCTGCCGGTTCGGCATGCCCTGTTCCGGACTACTGTGTGCTGCCGTCTCCGCCGTGCCGGGACCGACCTCAGCCGGCCTACGACCAACCCGGCCTACGACCAACCCGGCCTACGACCAACCCGGCCTACGACCAACCCGGCCTTGGAACAACCCGGCCAACTCACAACCCGGCCTACGAACAGAAGACAACAATGAAATTACAAGCGTGTCATACCCCTCAAGTCAAGCCCACGTCTGATATTTGGGGCCGGCCGGGGCCCCTTGGGGCCGCCTGAGAGGATCGGGCCATGCGAATCACGGCGTTGGCCGGCGGGGTCGGCGGGGCCCGGTTCCTGCGCGGGCTGCTGCACCACCTCGAACGCACCGGCGACACCGACGCCGAGCTGACGATCATCGGCAACACCGGCGACGACATCACCCTCTTCGGGCTACGGGTCTGCCCCGACCTCGACACCCTGCTCTACACCCTCGGTGGCGCGGTCCACGAGGGACAGGGGTGGGGGCGCGCCGACGAGAGCCACCACGTGGCCGAGGAGCTCGTCGCGCTCGGGGCGCAACCGACCTGGTTCAGCCTCGGTGACAAGGACTTCGCCACGCACATCTACCGCTCCCAGCTGCTCGGCCAGGGTATGCCGCTCAGCGCGGTCACCACGCACCTGGCCGCCCGTTGGGGCCTGCCCGACCGACGCGTCACGCTCCTGCCGATGACCGACACGCCCGTCGAGACCCACGTCGTGGTCGAGCAGGGTGGCGGGCCCGAGGCGATCCACTTCCAGCAGTGGTGGGTGCGACACCAGGCCGCCCTTCCCGCCGAACGCTTCGTGGTGGCGGGCCTCGACCGGGCCACTCCGGCACCGGGGGTCCTCGACGCGCTCCGGACCGCCGACGTCGTCCTGCTGCCGCCGAGCAACCCCGTCGTGTCGATCGGGATCATCCTCACCGTCCCCGGCGTCCGCGACGCCCTGCGGGGGGCCCGGGCACCGGTCGTGGGCGTCTCCCCCCTCGTCGGCGGCCGGCCGGTCCGAGGCCACGCCGACGTGTGCCTCGAGACGATCGGGGTCGCCTCGACGAGCGAGGCCGTGGCGGGCCTGTACGCCGACTTCCTGGACGGCTGGCTGGTCGACGAGACCGACCCGATGGCGGGGCGGACGCGGCCTGTCGTGCTGGCCCGGCCCCTGCTGATGTCCTCGGTCGGGACGGCCGCGGACATCGCGGGCGCCGCGCTCGGGCTCGGCCGCCGGCTCGCGGCGAAGGGCACCCCGGCGTGAGCCGGCGCGTGACGGTGACCGCGGTGGGCGGCATACCGGAGGTGTGTGCGGGCGACGACCTGCCCGCCCTGCTCGCGGCCGGGCTACGCCGCTCGGGGATCGAGCCGGCGGACGGCGACATCGTCGTGGTGTCGAGCAAGATCGCCTCCAAGGCGCTGGGGCTGGTCAGCGACGCGGCGGACAAGGAGGCCCTGGTCGCCTCCCAGACCCGCTCCGTGGTGGCCGAGCGGGTCGCGGACGGTCACGTCACGCGCGTGGTCCACTCGGTGGCCGGGCCGGTGATGGCGGCCGCGGGCGTCGACGGCTCGAACACGGGCGGACGGGGGGGCTGGCTGCTGCTGCCGGCGGACCCCGACGCGGTGTGCCGCGACCTGCACGCCGGGTTGACGGCGCGCTACGGCGTCCGGCTCGGGGTGGTGCTCAGCGACACGGCGGGACGGCCCTGGCGCGTGGGTCAGACCGACTTCGCCCTCGGTGCCCACGGGTTGGCAGTCGTCGAGGACCTGCGCGGCGGGCACGACGCCGACGGTCGGCCCCTGGCGGTGACGACGCGCGCGGTCGCCGACGAGGTCGCCGCGGCGGCCGACCTCGTCAAGGGCAAGGCCCGCCGAGTGCCCGCGGCCGTGGTCCGGGGACTGGCGGACCTCGTCACGGGGGGCGAGTCCGTGGCCACCGGGGCGGCCGACCTCGTACGGACCGGACCGAGTGACTGGTTCGCGCTCGGCCGGGTCGAGGCGGTCCGGGCCGCGCTCGGCGTCGCACCGGGGTCGGCTCGGTCGGCGGCGGTCGGCATCAGCCCGGCCCGGCCCGGCCCGCAGTGCGAGGCGGTCCGGCGGGCGGTGGCGCTCGCCCTGCACACGGTGCCCGGGGGGCGGGCCGACGTCGGGGAGACGTCGGTGCGGCTCGGGGCGGACGGACCGTACGAGCTGGGGCGGCTGCTCGCGCGCTTCGAGGTGGCCCTCGCCGCGGAGTCCCTTGTCGGCACACCGGGGGTGCCGACCGTCGACGGGTGCGCCGTCGAGGTGGCGCTCGAGCACCCCTGAGGCTCAGGACAGCGTGAAGACGACCTTGCCGAAGACGTCGCCGTCGAGCATCCGGGCGAAGCCGACCCGGGCCTGCTCCAGCGGCAGGACCGAGTCGATGACCGGCTCGATCCCTGCGGCCTGGACGAAGCCGGCCAGCCGGGCGAGCTCGTCACGGGTGCCCATCGTCGAGCCGATGACCCTCAGCTGCTTGAAGAAGATCTTGTTCAGCTCTCCCTTGCGCGGGTCGTAGCCCGAGGTGGCGCCGGCGATGACGATGCTCCCGCCGGGCTTGAGCGCGTTGACCGAGTGCGACCAGGTCGCGGCCCCCACGGTCTCCATGACCGCATCGACGCGCTCCGGCAGCCGCTCGCCCGACGCGAGGACCCGGTCCGCGCCGATCCGCAGGGCGCGGTCGGCACGGGACGGGTCGCGCGAGGTGGCCCACATCCGCAGGCCGGCGGCGTGCCCGAGCTGGACAAGCGCCGTGGCGACCCCCCCGCCGGCCCCCTGCACGAGCACGGTGCCACCGGGCTGGACCCCGGAGTTCGTGAAGAGCATCCGGTAGGCGGTCAGCCACGCTGTGGACAGGCACGCCGCGGTCTCCCACGACATCCCGGCGGGCTTGGGGACGAGGTTGGCGGTCGGCACGACCACCTGCTCGGCCATGGCCCCCTGGTGCAGCTCGGACAGCAGGGTGCGGCGCGGGTCGAAGGTCTCGTCCCCGCGCCAGCCGGCGGATGGGATGACGGAGTGGGCGATGACCTCGTTGCCGTCGGCATCGGTCCCGGCCGCGTCGCAGCCCAGGATCATGGGCAGCCGGTCCGCGGCCAGCCCGACGCCCCGCAGCGACCAGACGTCGTGGTGGTTCAGCCCGGCTGCGCGGACGTTCAGCACGGACCAGCCGGCGGGTGGCTCCGGTGCCGGCCGGTCGCCGACGACGAGGCCGGACAGGGGGTCGTTCTCGGACTGGGCGGCGGCGTAGGCAGCGAGCATGCTGGTGAACATAGTCCCGGGATCGGACGGGCAACAGGTTAGGTCCACGCGTGATGACCAACCGCCCCGCCACGGCAGCGCCCGACGTGACGAACGCCACGCCCGGCCTACGACCCCGTTCGATCGCGCTCGTGGCCGTCTTCGCGGCCCTGATCACGGTCGCGGCGATCGTCCCCGGCATCCCGGTCGGCAGCGTCGGGGTGCCGATCACCCTGCAGACGCTCGCGGTGATGCTCACCGGTCTCTGCCTCGGTCCGCTGCGCGGTGGCCTCGCGGTGCTGCTCTACCTCGTGATCGGCTTCGTCGGCTTCCCGGTCTTCACCAAGGGCCAGTCCGGGCTGGGCGTGCTCGCCGGGCCGTCGGCCGGCTACCTCGGGCCGGGCCGGATCTGGCGCACGATCCGTCCGGTCCTGCCGGTGCTCGTGGTGCTGTTCGCCTTCCAGTGGTGGAGCCAGGCGGTGGGCCCTGCCGCGCGGGTCGAGCTCGGCATCACGGCGTGCTACCTCGCGGCCGGTGTCGTCACCGGCACGACGCAGCCGAACGTCCTGGTCGACGGCGTGGTCCGGCTCGCCCGCCCGCTCCGGCGGTGGGTCGACCCCGAGGCCGTGGGCATCGCCGTAGCGGTGATGTTCCGCAGCATCCCGTGGGTCGCCAGCGCGTTCGACGACGTGCGGGACGCCGCCCGGGCCCGCGGGCTGGAGCGCAACCCACGAGCGCTCGTCGTGCCGGTCGTGATCCACACCGTGGCCGATGCCCGGGCCACCGGCGAGGCCCTGGCGGCGCGCGGGCTGGGCGACCCGGCGGAGCCGGACGGGCCCGGACCGGCCGGCGACCGACGCGAGACCCCCGGGGCTCCGCCCACGAACGGCGGAGCCCCGGGCTGAGCTCAGCGGGCGAGCCGACGAACCGCGGCCGCGACCGCGGGGGCGACCCGTTCGTCGAAGACGCTGGGCACGACCACGTCCGGCGTGGGCTCGGGGACCAGGGCGGCGATCGCGCGCGCCGCGGCCAGCTTCATCTCCTCGGTGATCTGCCGCACCCCGGCGTCAAGCGCCCCGCGGAAGATGCCGGGGAAGGCGAGGACGTTGTTGATCTGGTTCGGGAAGTCGGACCGGCCGGTCGCCACCACCTCGGCGAACCGGTGCGCCACGTCGGGGTGCACCTCCGGGTCGGGGTTGGCCAGGGCGAAGATGACCGCGTGCGGCGCCATCCGCATGAGGTCCCGCTCGGCGATGGTGCCCCCGGAGACCCCGACGAGCACGTCGGCGCCCACGAGCGCGTCCCCGATCGCACCGGTGCGGCGCCGGCGGTTGGTGACGGCGGCGAGTGCCTTCTTGTGGGGGACGAGGTCGTGGCGCGACTCGTCCAGGATGCCGCGCGAGTCGACGACGACGACGTCGCCGACCCCGGCCAGCAGCAGGATCCGGGCCACGGCGACGCCGGCGGCACCGGCGCCCGACACGACCACGGTCAGGCCCGCGAGCTCCTTCTGCACGACTCGCGTCGCGTTGAGGAGTGCCGCGAGGGCGACGATCGCGGTGCCGTGCTGGTCGTCGTGGAAGACGGGGATGCCCAGCCGGGCCTTCAGGCGCGCCTCGATCTCGAAGCACCGCGGCGCCGAGATGTCCTCCAGGTTGATCCCGCCGTACGTCGGCGCGATCCGCACGACCGCCTCGACGATCTCGTCGACCGTGCCGGTGTGCATGCACACCGGCACCGCATCCACGTCGGCGAAGTGCTTGAACAGCACCGCCTTGCCCTCCATGACCGGCATCGCGGCCAGGGGCCCGACGTCGCCGAGCCCCAGCACGGCGGTCCCGTCGCTGACCACGGCGATGGTGTTGCGCCGGCTCGTGTAGTGGTCCGCCAGCAGCGGGTCCGCGGCGATGGCGCGGGAGACCTCGGCGACGCCCGGGGTGTAGAGGAGCGACAGGTCGGCCGCGTCCTGCAGCCGGCTCGTCGCGTGTACGGCGAGCTTGCCCCCCTCGTGGACCCGGAACACCGGGGCGTGCGGGTCGAAGGACAGGTTGACGGGCAGCGCACTCACCGTGGGAACACCTCGATCGCGTGAGACGGGCGCCGGGTCACCTCACGGTGACGGCGCCAGGAAAGACGAAGGGCCGACGCCCTGCTGGAAGTCCGAGCCGGGGGTCTGGCCTCAGGTACTGCTCACGACGGGGGTTTCCCGCGGAAGGCACCAGTGTGCCACGGGAGGCCGTCCCGACGCGAGACGTCCCGATCCGGCGTGGCGTGTGACGGCGGTCTCAGGCCGCGCCGGCCGGCGCCCGGACGACGTGCACGAGGGCGTCGACGACCCGGGGGTCGTACTCGTAGCCCAGGCCGAGGAAGATGCGCTCGACCGCGGCGTCGCGCGCCGCGAAGGAGCGGACCCCGGCGGTCAGGTCGTCGTAGGCGTTGGCCACCTTCAGGATCCGGCTCGTCAACGGGATGAGCTCGTCGAACTCCCGCATCCGCCGGTACGGGGTCGTCTGGTGCTCGAGGATGGCCGCGGCTTCCTCGAGGACTCCGGTCTCGCGGACGATCCGGACCGTGTCCCGCTCGATCCGGCGCTGGTCCGCCGGGGCGGCATCGACGGTGGCGCCCCCGGGGATCGGCTCGAGCAGGGCCACCTGCCCGATGTCGTGCAGGAGGGCGGCATACTCGAGGTCGAACAGCTCGCGCTCCGGGATCGCCAGGTCCGAACCCATCGCGACCGCCAGGTCGGCCACCCGACCTGCGTGTCCCGACGGGGTGTAACCGGCCACGTCGGTCAGCCGGGAGAGCGTGCGGATCCCCTGTCGGTAGGTCTCCCGGACCGCGACGTAGCGCCGGAAGGCGAACTGCGACAGGACCAGGGGGGACAGGAACAGCGGAAGGGCGGTCAGCCCGAGGGGCGGCGCCGCGATGGCGATGAGCACCCCGGTGACGGCCAGCGCCACGGACAGGGCGACCGAGGAGCTCAGGTCGTCCAGGAACCGGCGCCGCCAGGCGGCGGGGCCGCGGGCCGCGACGCGGCTCGAGAGCACGAGCAGGTCGACGAGCAGCGCGACGGCCACGATGGCGAGCATCAGCGCCGCTCGGCGAGGGGGCGCCAGCGGGTCGACGTCCGCCCCCTGACCGGGCCCCTCCCCCAGGTACACCACGCGATAGAGGAGGGTGACCACCACGAGCGAGGCGAACCGGCCGGCCAGCTCGAGCAGGCCGACGTCGGTGCCCGCGAGGCGGCCGGCGAAGGACCCGGCCGCCAGGGCCGCCCCACCGACGAGCAGGACCGTGGTCCACGAGTAGGCGACCACGTGGCCGGCCGGGATCTCCGTGATGAAGGCGAGCCCGAACGCCGCGGCGCTCGCGATGGGCGCCGAGGGTCGCAGGCCGGGGGCGGACAGTCGGAACCACTCGCCGGCCGTGATCGCGACGCCGAAGCAGAGCAGCACGACGAGGTCCGCCACGCTCATGCCGGCACCTCCTGCTCGGCCGCCTGCTCGGTGGGCGGCCACGGATGCCGCTGCAGCGCGGCCCGCAGGGCGCCGACGACCGAGGGGTCGAACCGTCCACCGGCCTCGGCCTCGACCCGACGGAACGCCTCGACCGGGTCGGCCACCTCACGGGCGAGTGCCTCGAAGGCCACTGCCACCGCGACGATCCGGGCAGCCATCGGGATCTCGCCGCCGGCCAGCGCGCCGGTGCTGCCGTCGTAGGCGTCCGCCTGGTGCTCGATGCCCGCACCGGCGGGCTCGAGGAACTCGATGCCGTCGATCATCCGGGCGGCCAGCCGGTCCCGGGCCGGGGCCCGCCCGGTACCGGCAGCGCCGTTGACCGAACGGACCGCCCGCTCGAGCCCCAGGTCGCCCAGGCGGTGCAGCATCGCGACGTGCTGCACCGTCGCGACCTGCTGGGCGGGCAGGCCCTGCTGCTCGGCGATCCACTCGGCGACCAGCGCCGCGCGCCGGCTCTGCTCGACCTCGACCGGCAGCTTGGTCCCCAGCGCGGTCACCAGGGTGTCCACGGTGCGGGTGTGCGACCGGGTCTCGTCCACGTACTGGATGAAGGCCCAGCGCGCGACCAGCAGCGGGGCGAAGACGTACAGCGCGCTGGCCGGCCCGAGGCCCGCCGGGTACCACAGCACGACGAAGAGGAAGCCGATGATGCCGTAGCCGATGTAGGTCGGGCCCGTCGTGGCGAGCATCTGGCGCACCAGGTGCCCGAAGGGGTGGCCCTGGTCGATCCGCATCACCGCGGCCAGCAGCACCGCGTTCGAGACGCACAGCACGACGTCGGCGACCAGCAGCGGCAGCCCGACGTGCAGCGCGATCTCGGCCGCCCCGGACAGGGTGGCCACCTCGACCGCACCCCCGAGCAGGCGGTAGCTGAGGCCGCCGAGCGTCGCGATGATGGCACACATCGCCATGTTGTAGAGCGACTGGTACCAGTGCGGCGTGCGTCGCACCGCGGGTAGGACGGCGGTGACGCCGACCAGCCACGCAGCGAAGGGGCCGACGATGACGCCGGAGGCGAGCAGAATGACGCTGAGGAAGGAGATCGCCGATCGGAACCCGACATCAGGGACGCGGAGCTGTTGGCTGACCAGGCCCATGACGACGAAGAGGGCGGTCTTGGTCCAAGGTGGCGGACCGTCGATCACCAGCAGCGCCGTGCCCAGGGCCAAAGCAGCGCAGGCCACCGCAAGGACATACACCAGCAGACCGTTGAATGTGGGAGGCGCCCGGTCCACCCTCACAGCCACGTCCGCCACGTTACCAGCCCGAAATGCCGAGGACTTCCGTCCCAGGCGGGCCGGAAGTCCTCGAGGAACAGGCAGGGATGCCCTGGTCGATCAGGGGCCCCACGTCCAGACGTTGGCGAAGCTGGTTAACGCCGCGGCGATGTTGGACGGCGCCAAGGCCGCGAAGAACGCGCTGAGCATTCGTGACTCCCTTCGTAGTGGTCCGCGTCGGTTCCGCCCGGCTGGGCAGCCGGAGGGAGAGGGACCCGGACTCGGTCTCCCTCGCACTGTCAAGCCTCGCGCACCCGGGTGCGCTTGACGTGACATTGGGAAGAACTTTACCAACTTCTTAATGTTGACAACTGCGATTCGTCATGATTCGCATCGATGTGGGCAGATTCACTACCGCGCTCGTCCGGTTGGCGCGGCACCGGTCCTGCCGTTACGGTCGGGGGAACACGACGGATGGAGCCAGCATGAGCAAGCGCGCTCGCAAGCGCCGCGCCCGCAAGGGCAACGCCGCCAACCACGGTCGCAAGCCCAACGCCTGAGACCGAACGGGCCCGCCCCCACCCGGGAGCGGGCCCGTCGCACGCGGGTCGAGCTGCCGTGGCGCTGGCCGGTCGGCAGCCTCGTCGAGGCTGCCTCAGGGCCCCTCGATGCGGATCACGGTCATCGAGATGCGGGTCATGATCGTCGCGCGCAGCGAGTCCGGCGCCGGCTCGCGCGCACAGGCCCGCTTGACGAGCGCCTTCATCGTCGTGTCGAGGTCGTACTCCTTCAGGCACGGCCCGCACTCGTCGAGGTGGGCCCGGATCCGCGCCCGGTCCTCCGGCGACATCTCACCGTCGAGGTACTCGAAGAGGCGCAGCAGGGCCTCCGAGCAGTCCGTGCGCTCGTCGCTCATCGTGGCGCCCCCGTCGTACCGGAGGCCACGAAACCACGCTCGGCGGCATACTCGGACAGCAGCCCGCGCAGCTGTCGCCGCCCGCGGTGCAGCCGGCTCATGACGGTCCCGATCGGGGTGTCCATGATCTCGGCGATCTCCTTGTAGGAGTATCCCTCGACGTCGGCGAAGTAGACCGCGAGACGGAAGTCCTCCGGGATCTGCTGCAGCGCGCGCTTGACGTCGGAGTCGGGCAGGTGGTCCAGGGCCTCGGCCTCGGCCGACCGCAGCCCGGACGAGGTGTGGGTGGCGGCCCGGGCCAGCTGGTAGTCCTCGATGTCGGACGAGTCGGACTCCTGCGGCTGGCGCTGCCGCTTGCGGTAGCTGTTGATGTACGTGTTGGTCAGGATGCGGTACATCCACGCCTTGAGGTTGGTGCCCGGCCGGTACTGGTGGAAGGCGGCGAAGGCCTTCGTGTACGTCTCCTGGACGAGGTCCTCGGCATCGCTCGCGTTGCGGGTGGTGCGCAGCGCCGCGCTGTAGAGCTGGTCCAGCAGCGGCATCGCCTCACGTTCGAAGCGGGCCCGCCGCTGCTCGGGGGTCTCCGCGGCGACGTCGGCGGTCGCATCCGAGCGCGCCTGCGCGGCACGCCGCGCGTCGTCCTTGACCGGTCCCGCCGCCGTGTCCGGCCCGGGCCGCCTGTCGGGGGTGTCCTTGCTCATCGGCACCCAGCCTAGTGCGCCGGCCCCGGTGACCCCGGCGGCCGCGAGCGGCGGCGGGGCAGTCAGGCAAGGCACCATGTCGGGTCAAACGCGGCTCAGCCGGGGAGCATTCCCGCCACCGCCCGCAGCGCCTCGCGCAGCTGCTGCGCCGAGGACGCCGGGAAGCCGTGCCTGCCGGTCACCTCGATCACCCGGGTACCCGGCGGTGCGTATGGCGCCAGCTCCGTGCCGCTGCCGAACGGGTCCGTGCTGCCCTGGATCACCCACGACGGGTCCGGGGCCAGCGCGAGCTCGTCCGCACGGAGCCGGTCGGGCCGACCGGGCGGGTGCAGGGGGAAGCTGAGCAGCAGCCCAGCCGCGGCACCGAGGGTGGCCGCGGTGCGGCAGGCCACGCGGGCCCCGGCGCTGCGGCCACCGACCACCAGCGGCCGGGGCAGCCGTCCGCGACCGGTGAGCAGGGACTCGACGATCGGCACCCAGGCCGCGTCGAGCGTTGGCGGCCGGGCGGCGACCCGGCGACCGGCAACGAGCCACGGCTGCTCGACGAGCGCCACCGCCCAGCCGTGCGCGACCAGCACGTCACGGGCCAGCGTCAGGTCGAGGGCGCCGACTCCTCCCCCGGCGCCGTGCCCGAGCGCCACGGTCCCACGGGCGCGAGCCGGGCGGCATACCCGTGCCCGGCCCGGGCCCGCCGGGGTGTCGACCTCGTGCACCCGCTCGGTCGTCACCCGCCGAGCACCTCCCCCGTCATCGGGTCGATGACGCCCTCGAGCTCGTCGGGTCCGACGCGCTCGAGCAGACCCGGCCCGTTGGCGGCGGTGGACCCGACGGCGCGCCCGATCGGGTACGCCTCGAAGCGGCCCGGTCCCGCGGGCTCGAGGAGCCGGCGGACCACGTCGGGATCGTGCTCGCCCGGGTCGAGCCACCGCCCCCACTGCCGGGGCTCGAGCACGAGAGGCTGCCGGTCGTGGATCCGGTCGAGGCCCGGCTCGGCGGGCGAGGTGACGATCGTGAACGTGGTGAGCCAGGCCCCGGGGTCGGCCTCGGGGACCGAGCGGTCGCGCCAGAACTCGTAGAGGCCGGCGAAGGCGACCGGGGCCCCGTCGGCCCGATGGACGAAGAAGGGCTGCTTGCGGGGTCTGCCCTTCGCGTCCCGGGCGGTCGGCGACGCCTGCCACTCGTACCAGCCGGCGGCCGGGACCAGGCACCGCCGCGCCAGCGCCGCCTTGGCGAACGCCCCCCGGCCAAGCACCGACTCGGCCCGGGCGTTGATCATCCGCAGCCCGGTCTTCGGGTCCTTCGCCCACGCCGGCACCAGGCCCCAGGTCAGCAGGCGCAGCTGTCGCGTCGCCGCGGCGTCCTCGCTCCCCCGCGGGCGGCGGGTCAGCACGACCGGTGCCTGCTTCGAGGGCGCCATGTTCCAGTCCGGCTGACCGGGCGGCGGCACCTGGGGCGACCTCAGGATGCTGCGTGCCGGGTCGCCGGTGTGGTCCTCGTCGATCTCGAACTGCTCGACCAGCTCGTCGGGCCGCGCGCTCGCGGCGTACCTCCCGCACATGACGGCAAGCCTAGGCAGTGCCGACCGGGCCCGGCCTGGCGGTCGGACGCGGGTAAGTGGTTACGGTAGATGTCCACGGATCATCGAGGTCTCGGGCTTCCGGGGCCGGAGGAGGACCCCCATGCTCGTCCGTCGCATTGCCCGGCCACTGCTCGCCTCGGTGTTCGTCGTGACCGGGTTCGAGGCCTTGCGCAACCCGGGGGCGCGCACCGCGCGGACGGCGCACCTGCTCGAGCAGGTGCCGACACCGGCCTCCCTCCCCGAGGACCCCGGCGTGCTCGTGCGCGCCAACGGCGCCATCCTGCTCACCGGCGGCCTGCTGCTGGCGACCGGCCGGATGCCGCGCCTGGCCGCCACCGTCCTGGCCGCCTCCGTCGTCCCGACGGCAGCGATCGAGCACGCGTTCTGGGAGGAGACCGACCCCGACCGCAGGAAGCAGGCCCGCAGCCTGTTCCTGCGGGACGCCGGTCTGCTCGGCGGGCTGCTCCTCGCGGCGGCCGACACCGCGGGCCGGCCGGGTCTGGCGTGGCGGGCCCGGGAGCGGGCCCGCCACGGGGCCAGGCAGGTGAGCAGGTCGGCCCGGCGTGAGACGAGGCAGCTGGCCCGTGCCGCCCAGGGCGTCGTGAGCTGACGTGCCGGACGCCGACCACGCCCCGGCCACCACCTCGCTGATCGGGGCGGAGGACTGGCCCGCCCCGACCGCCGACGACCCGCTCCATGCGACGGTCTCCCTGCCGGGCAGCAAGTCGCTGACCAACCGCTACCTCGTGCTGTCCGCGCTGGCCGGTGAGCGGTCCCGGCTGCGCGCCCCGCTCCGTTCGCGGGACACCCTGCTGATGGCCGCGGCCCTGCGCCGTCTCGGTGTCGGTATCGACGACGTCGCCGACGAGGGCGAACCGGGGCCGGACGCAGCCGCCGACTGGCTCGTCACCCCGCCGGAGCGGCTGGGCGGCCACACCAGCGTCGACTGCGGGCTGGCCGGCACGGTGATGCGGTTCCTGCCTGCCGTCGCGGTCCTGGCCGACGGTCCGGTCCGGCTGGACGGCGACCCGCAGGCCCGCACCCGGCCGATGGGCCCGCTCGTCGCCGCGCTGCGGACCCTCGGGGGCAGCGTCGACGACGGCGGCACCGGGCGTCTGCCCCTCACCGTCCACGGCGCGGGTGGCCTGGCCGGCGGAGCCGTGACGATGGATGCCTCGGCCTCGTCACAGTTCGTCTCCGCCCTGCTGCTGGCCGGAGCCCGCTACGAGTCGGGGGTCACGGTCCGGCACGCCGGCGGTCCGGTGCCGAGCCGGCCCCACATCCTGATGACCGTCGAGGCGCTGCGCGACACCGGGGTCGTCGTGGACGACTCGGAGGAGGACACCTGGCGCGTCGAGCCGTCCGAGATCAACGGCCTCGACGTTGTCGTCGAGCCCGACCTGTCGAACGCCGGGCCGTTCCTCGCGGCCGCACTCGTCGCCGGTGGCAGCGTGCACGTGCCCGGGTGGCCTCAGCACACCACCCAGGCCGGCGACCTGATGCGGTACATCCTCGACGCCATGGGCGCCGACGTGCGCCTCGACCGTTCCGGCCTGACCGTCACCGGCAGCGGCGAGCTCGTGGGGCTGGACATCGACCTGCACGACGCGGCCGAGCTGACCCCGACGGTCGCGGCCCTGGCCGCTCTCGCGTCGACCCCGTCCTTGATCAGGGGCGTAGCGCACATCCGCGGCCACGAGACCGACCGCCTCGCCGCGCTCGCCACCGAGCTCGGTGCCCTCGGCAGCCAGGTGACCGAGACCGCGGACGGGCTGCGGATCGCGCCCGCCCCGCTGCGCGGGGGCCGGTTCCACACCTACGCGGACCACCGCCTGGCGACCGCCGCGGCGATCATCGGGCTGCGCGTGCCGGGGGTCACCGTCGAGGACGTCGGCACGACCGGCAAGACGCTGCCCGACTTCGTCGGACTCTGGGACCGCATGCTCGGGTCCACCCGATGAGCTGGCGCCACCTCGACGAGGGCGACGTGCGGGTGCGACCCAACCGGCGCGGGTCGCGGCCCCGGACGAAGGAACGGCCGGCCCACGCCGACGCGGTCACCGGGTTCGTCGTCGGCATCGACCGCGGCCGGTACACCTGTCTGGTCCGCGCCCCCCGGGCCCAGGGCGGGGGCGAGCACACCCTCGTGGCGATGAAGGCCCGGGAGATCGGGCGCAGCCGCATCGTCGTCGGCGACCGGGTGGCGCTCGTCGGGGACACGTCCGGCCGGCCGGACACCCTGGCCCGCATCGTGCGGGTCCAGCCGCGCGCCTCGGTCCTGCGCCGGACCGCCGACGACGCGGACCCCGTCGAGCGGGTCATCGTGGCCAACGCCGACCTGCTCGTGATCGTCACGGCCCTGGCTGATCCCGAGCCGCGGCCCAGGATGGTCGACCGGTGCCTCGTGGCCGCCTACGACGCCGGGCTCGTCCCACTGCTCGCCCTGACCAAGGCCGACCTCGTCGACCCACTGGCGTTCCTGCGCACCTATGCGCCGCTGGACGTCGACTACGTCGTGACCGCCCGACAGGGCGGCACGATCCGTGGCCTCGACGACCTCCGGGGGCGTCTCGCCGGGCGGGTCTCGGTACTCGTCGGACACTCGGGGGTGGGCAAGAGCACCCTGGTGAACGCGCTCGTGCCCGGCGCGGGGCGGGTCACCGGGGAGGTCAACGACGTGACCGGCCGGGGCCGGCACACCTCGACGAACGTCGTGGCGCTGCGGCTGCCCGACGACCGGGGCTGGGTCATCGACACCCCGGGCGTGCGCTCGTTCGGGCTCGCGCACATCGGCCCGGACCGGATCGTCGAGCACTTCCCCGACCTGTCACCGGGCACCGACGGGTGCCCCCGGGGGTGCACCCACGACGAACCGGAGTGCGCGCTCGACGCCTGGGTCGCGGGGGGGCACGCCGGCCCGGCGGGTCCGGCCCGGCTCGAGTCGCTGCGCCGCCTGCTGCAGAGCCGCTCCGCCGCCGAGGAGTGGTGAGCCGCTAGGCTCCGGCGACGTGACCGCCTACGACGACGACCTCCGGCTCGCCCACGTGCTCGCCGACACGGTCGACCAGCTGACCCTCGACCGCTTCAGGGCCGCCGACCTCGTCGTCGAGTCCAAGCCGGACCTCACGCCGGTGACCGACGCCGACCGCTCCGCCGAGGCGCTGATCCGAGCCCAGCTGAAGCGCTCGCGCCCCCGCGACGCGGTCGAGGGCGAGGAGTTCGAGCGCACCGGTCGCGGTCCGCGGCGCTGGATCATCGACCCGATCGACGGGACGAAGAACTTCGTGCGCGGCGTCCCGGTCTGGGCCACCCTCATCGGGCTCGTGGACGAGGACCGCCCCGTCGCCGGGCTCGTCTCGGCACCGGCCCTGCATCGTCGGTGGTGGGCATCCGTGGGAGCGGGTGCGTGGACCGGGCGTTCGCTCACGTCGGCGCACCGGATCACCGTGTCGGGAGTGAGCCGCCTCGCGGACGCGTCCCTGTCGTACGCGTCGCTCTCGGCCTGGCGCGGTGTGGACCGGCAGGAGGCGTTCCTCGGACTGCTGGACGACTGCTGGCGCACCCGGGCCTACGGTGACTTCTGGTCGTACATGCTCGTGGCCGAGGGCGCCGTCGACATCGCTGCCGAGCCGGAGCTAGCGGTGTACGACATGGCCGCTCTCGTGCCGATCGTCGAGGAGGCCGGCGGGCGCTTCACCGGCCTCGACGGCCGGCCGGGCTGCTGGAGCGGCAACGCCGTCGCGACGAACGGGCACCTGCACGACGAGGTGCTGCACCGGCTGGGCGACCGATAGCCGCGCGGTCAGCGGCGCCCGGCACAGCGGCATACGGCAGCCGTATGCCGCTGTGCCCGGCGGGCGCGCCGCTGTGCTCAGTGGTCATGCCGCTGTGCTCAGTGGTCGTGCTCAGTGGTCGTGCACCACGGTGACGGGGCCGAGCCCGAGGGACTCGATCCCCGCGAGGTGCGCGGTGGCGTCGCCGACGACCACGATCGTCCAGCCGCCGCCGGGGCGGTCCGGGTCGACGCCGGCCGCCCGCGCGAACCGGTCGAAGGCCCGGTCGACCCGCGCCGCGTCGACGGTGGCGAGGTCGCGCAGGTTGTCGGTCGTGAACTGGGTCGTGCGCCCGTCGAGCGCCATCATGATCGCCTCGTCCGCGACGTCGTCGGCGGTGGCGAACCGCCCCGGCGCCGTCTTGCCGATGAAGTCGACCCCGGAGCGCACCTCGGTGTCCGAGAACCCGCGGCACCCGGACTCGAGCAGCCCGACGAGCACGCCGAGTGACTCCGCCGTGACGTCACCGCGCACGGATCCGGCGGTCAGGAACAGCCCGCCCGACCGACGGGGCCGGAAGCTGGAGCGGATGCCGTACGTGTAGCCCTTCTCCTCGCGAAGGACCGCGTCGATGCGAGCCGTCGGCGACCCACCGAGCACGAACCCGATCACCGGGTATGGCGCCCAGCCGCCCGCGACGGATCGGTCGGGCCCGGGTGCGCCGACGACGATCTCCGACTGGACCGAGTCCGGACGATCCACGACGACGATGCGGCAGCGGTCCTGCGCCAGGACCGCCGTACGCCTGACGAAGGGACCTTGCCCGCGCCCGGGGTGCCAGCCACCCAACGCAGCGCCCACCAGGGCGGGCACGTCGAGCCCGGACAGGTCGCCGGACACGACGATGGTCGCGCCACTCGACACCACGTGCTCGGTGTGGAACGCGACCACGGCCTCACGGGTGATGGCAGTGACGGTCTCGCGGGTGCCGCCGACCGGGCGGGAGGCTCGGTCATCGTCGGCATAGAAGGTCCGGACGAACTCGAGAACCCCTCGGTTGGCCGCCACCGCGCGTTCCTGGTCGATCTCGGCGAGCCGGGCCCGGACCTGGCGCGCCACCTCGGCCTCGGGGAAGACGGGCTCGGTGATGATCTGGCGCAGCAGGTCGAGCGCGGCCGCGAGGTTGCCCTTGACGACCTCGAGGTCCATGGTCAGGCCGCTCTCGCCGATGCCCGCTCCGAAGCTGACGCCCTTGCGCTCGAGCAGCCGGGCGAACTCCTCGGCGCTGTGGCGCGCGGTGCCCTCGTCGAGGGTTCGCGCCATGATCGTGGCCACGCCCTCGAGCTGCCGTGGCTCCGCCGCGGGCGAGACCGGCAGGCCGACGCGGACCGACACCACGTACTGGCCCGGCAGGTGGTACGTCAACAGGGTCACCTCGCCGGGCAGGGCCGTCGTGGACCCCGTCGGGAAGCTCCACGGCGCCGGCGGCGCCACCGCCGGCCGGGCGAGCCCGGTCACGCGGCCACCTCCGCGTCGGACTCGGCCAGGAAGCGGACGACGGCCCGGCTCTCCGGTCGTAGCCAGCGGGCCGCGGCGGCACGTACGTCGTCGGCGGTGACGGCCCGGACGTGGTCCACGAGCTGGTTGACGTAGTCGGGGTCGTCGTGCAGCAGGGTGTAGTGGCTGAGGTGGTCGGCACGTTCGTCGAGCCCGGCCAACGAGCTCAGCCACGTGCGTTCCGTGTCGGCGACGACCGACTCCATCTCCGTCTCGTCGGGACCCTCCTCGACGAACCGCGTCACCTCCTCCACGAGCGCCTGCTCGACGGCCTCGGCGTCGGCGCCCGACACGACGTCGACCACGAGCGCCCCCAGGCCCACCCCGTCGACGAGCCCCATGGTCCAGCCGCCCACCGAGGTCGCCGTCTCGTCGCCCCGCACGAGCCGGCGCACCAGCCGCGAGCTGGCCAGACCGCCGAGCACGTCGACGGCGATCGCGCAGGCGTGGTACTGCGGGGTGGCGTCGACCGGGAGCCGGAAGGTGACGTAGAGCCGGTCGTTCGGCACGTCGCCCGTCCGGTCGAGCCGGGCCGGTGCGGCCAGCGGCGCCAGCTGCGGCAGCACCGGCCGGGAGCGCAGCTCGATGGGCCGCAGGTCGCCGAAGTACCGCTCGGCCATGGCGAACCCGTGCTCCGGGGTGAGGTCGCCGGCCAGCGTCAGCACGGTGTTGTTCGGCCCGTAGTGGGCGCGGAAGAAGGCGTGGACGTCCTCGAGCGTGGCGGCATCGAGGTCCTGCATGGACCCGATCGTCGGGTGGTGGTAGGGGTGGTCGGCCGGGAACACGGTCGCGTAGACGTCCACCAGCGCGGTGCCGTACGGCTGGTTGTCATAGCGCTGGCGCTTCTCCTCCTTGACGACGTCGCGCTGGTTGTCGAGGTTCTCCTGGCTGACCGCGTCGAGCAGGTGCCCGTGCCGGTCGGCCTCGAGCCAGAGCGCGAGCTCGAGCGCGCCGGTGGGGACGGTCTCGAAGTAGTTGGTCCGGTCGAACCACGTCGTCGCGTTGAGCCGGGCGCCCTGGTCCATCAGCAGCGAGAAGTGCTCCCCGGACGCGACGTTGCGACTGCCCTGGAACATCAGGTGCTCGAAGAGGTGGGCGAACCCGGTGCGCCCGGGGCTCTCGTGCCGCGACCCGACACCGACCCACAGGTTGACGGCGACCGCCGGGACGGCGTGGTCCTCGGACACGACCACCCGCAGCCCGTTCTCGAGCGTGGTCCGGGCGAGCGGATAGGCGATCCTCGTCACGACTCAGACCCTATGCGATGCCCCTGTCAGGCCCCGCCGGACCGGCAGGCGGCTGCCTTCCCACCCTCCGGTCCGAGGTCACGTCGCGAGCATCCAGTCGAGAGCCTGCGCGGCGTGGATCGCGGTGGTGTCGTAGACCGGCACCGGGGAGTCGTTCGCGCCGACGAGCAGCCCGACCTCGGTGCAGCCCAGGATGATCCCCTCGGCGCCACGCTGCGCGAGCCGGGCGATGACCTCGCGGTAACGCTGCCTCGAGTCCGCGCGGACCACGTCCAGGCAGAGCTCGTCGTAGATGATCCGGTGCACGTCCGCCCGGTCGTCCGCGTCGGGCACGAGCACCTCGAGCCCGTTGCTGCGAAGCCGCCCGACGTAGAAGTCCTGCTCCATGGTGAAGGCCGTGGCCAGCAGCCCGACCACGCGCCGGCCGTCCGCCCGCACCCGGGCCGCGGTCGCGTCGGCGATGTGCAGCAGGGGTATGCCGCCGGCCGCCTCCAGCTCCCCGGCGACCTTGTGCATGGTGTTCGTCGCGAGCAGCAGACCCTCGGCGCCTGCCCGCTCGAGGGCCCGGGCAGCCTCGACGAGCACCGCCACGGTGCCGGCCCAGTCACCCTCGTGCTGCATCGCGGCCAACGGCGCGAAGTCCACGCTGCGCAGCAGCAGGTTCGCGGAGTGCAGTCCCCCGAGCCGCTGCGAGACGCCGTGGTTTAGCAGGCGGTAGTACTCGACGGTGCTGGTCCAGCTCATCCCGCCCAGGATCCCCAGGAGTCGCATCCACCCACCGTAGACGGCGGAGGACCGCCCCCCCGGCAAGCTGCCGGTCAGCTCACCCGGTCAGTTAGCTTCCGTGTGCCACTCCTCACCGCCAAAGTCGCGGACGACCGGCAAGGCGGGCTTGGCTGTCGCCGTGGCGGCTGCTGCCTCGTCCCGGCTCTCGATCTTTCTCTGGCGCGGGAGCCGAGCGTTGCCAAGTGTCGCCGTGCCGTATGGGAGACGAACTCCGAGCGTGGCACGCCTACGGCGACCTCGAAGGCTTGCTTCATCGGATACCAGACCCCGTTCGCCTGGGCGGGGTGTTCGCGGATGGGCTCTGGTGCCACGCCGGCCAACCGCGCCTCCACGACGTCGCTCGACAACTCGTACCGAGTGCCGTTGAGAGCGAACGCCGCGAGTGCCACGAGCTGAACCTACGGCGGTCAGGCGCTGAGGGCCTTGCGCCGGACTGCAGCGAGGTCGGTCTCCAGCTTGTCCAGTGCGGACTTGAGGTCATCGGCCGGAGCGATCGCCTGGAGCACGAGTGAGCGCACCACCGTCGAGACCGGCAGGCCGCGCTGTTCGGCGTACTGCATCAGCTCGTCGAACTCGTCGTCGCGGAAGCGGACCTGGAGGTTGCGAGCACGCGGATGTCCGCGCGTGACCTTGACGTGGGCCGGCAACGGCGCGTTCGCGTCGCTTCTTGCCTCGGCCTCCTCGACCGCCGTGGCCTCGGCGGCGAGCAGGTCGTCGATCTTCTTGCTCATGGGGCTTCTCCTTCCTCGCCGGCGTAGCTGCCTTCGTTGTAGATGCGGCGGTCCTTCTCGTTGGCTGACCACCCGTTCACGCCGTACTCGGTTCCCTGTGCTGAAGCACGATGACCGTGACGATGTCGTCGGCGATGGTCGAGAAGCCGATAATTCGGACGCTTTCGCCGCTTGTGCTGTTGTAGTCGGGGTCGATGACGATCCGGTTTGGGTCGCCAAGCGCGTCGTCTGCCACCTGTGGCGTGATGCCG
>NZ_JBDIAQ010000006.1:0-67775 GCF_039812505.1 Intrasporangium sp.
CTGAACCGCCTCCCACGAATGCACCAGGAGGGGTCGTCTTTATGGCCCCGTTCGACCCAGATCTGGGCCTGTGGTTCGCGTACCTCCGCCGTGGTGACGACGTCGAACGGTTCGAGGGATCACGAATGGTGGTAAGGCAGTGGGTAAAGGCCCAGAACGTGGCTCAGCGTTGGGTCTTCGACGTCAACCGTGGAGCCTACCTTTCCTGGCAGCTTCCACCTCGGCCCGGTGCCACATGAGCGCTCCCTCCTGCGCATCGAGGGACACATCCCCCACCTCCCCCAGCCTCGGTGCTCAGTGCCACCCAGCGCCCGCCGGGTCGGACGGGGTGGAACCACCCTGAATGGTGTATGTCGCGTTGGACTGGCGCTTGTACTTGATGGACTTCGCATGGACGTACCACTCGCCTGGGTAGGCACTTGAAGGGTCGTGCCAACCCACCTCGACCGCGGCGGTGGGCTGCTGGATGCTCTCGTATCAATAGACGTTAGGGGCACGTTAGGGGCGGCAACCCATTAATTGAGCGTCTGAACGTTGTCGGGATCATTGTAGACGCTGAACTGGCGTGGGCTCTGGCTGTTGCCGCCGGGGTAGGCCGCTGAAAGATACAAGATCTCCCGATTGATCCAGCTCAGGCGGTTGCCGCGATTGTTGGTCTTGAAACTGGCCGAAGAAACGGTGAACTTGGCCCCTGCCGTCACCGTTTTGAACGAGAAACTCATTGTCCCTAGGTTCGTCTTGCCATACCCGTATGATCCCGAGCTGAGGCTGAAACTCGTCCGATAGTTGTCAACCTCGCTCCAACAACCCTTGACTGTGCAGTGTCCCGCCCCGCTGACCCGGTCCGGGTCGGTCTCGACGTGCCATCTGGTGTCGATGTCCCAGCTGAAGCAGACCCGATGCGGAGGCTCGTAGACGAGCACCCGGGCTCACCGGCACTCGGTGCCGTCGACGCCGCGGTCGATGATGTGGCCGACGACGAACGGCTCGAACACCAGCTCGACCAGCGGCGCTCCGAGAATGTGCCTGTCCTCGTCCCACCAGGTTCCGATCTCTGCGGCGAACATCTGGAACGCCCGGGCGACCGGCCCGGCGACCTCGGTCAAGACACGGACGGTCGTCGCGTGGATGATTGTCACGGGGTCTCCTCACCATGTTCGACGGCCTCGCGGAACGAGTCGAGGGACCTGCGCCAGAAGCTGTCGAAGTAGGAGGGGATGATCGATAGCGGGTCGCGATCGACGACGCGGTAGATGCGGCTCACGCCTTCGGCGTGGTCGTGGAACAGGCCCACGGACTTGAGGACCTGCAGGTGCTGCGAGACGGCCGAGCGGCTGATCGGTAGACCGCGGGCCAGGTCGCTGACCGACGAGGGCTGCTCGACCAGGCGTTCCATGATGACGCGGTGGGTGGGCTCCGCGATCGCGTCCAGAAGGGCAGATGCTTAGCCATTGCTAACGTAAGTAGGCGCTAACGCATCGCGTCGTCAAGCGGCACAAGCCATGCCGGGTGCGCAGCAGCGGCGAGCCCGGAAGTGACCGCACCCGGTCGCCGGATGTTCGCAAGGACACATCAAGTCCGGCGCTGCGCCTGGCCCTGAACACGCGGCGGCACCGGCCGCAGGCACTTGTTGTGTCCTTACGTACGGCCCGGGCCGGTCGAGGCGGACCCGCCTCACCGGACGCGACCCCACCGGGGACCGCCCGCGTCGTATCAACGAGCCCCGCCCCGCCTCTGATCGCTGTCCCTCCCCGACTCGAGGGAGCGGTCCACTAGGAGGAAACACATGCCCGGAAAGGATCGCGTCGACGTCGGCGCCGTACAGCGCGAGCTCGAGACGCAGAACCATCCCTGGGAGGCGGCCGAGAACCACCTCACCCGCCTGAGCAGCAGCGAGCGGGCCCGGCGGCTCGGTGTCCCGCTGCCCGACGCGGAGCACCTTGCCCTGCTGGAGCAGCGCGCCGTCCGGCTGCGGGCCAGCCTGCTCGAGGGGCCGAGCGCAGGGGCCGCGGGGCTGCCCGCCGCCTTCGACCTGCGCAACGTCGGGGGGCTGAGCTACGTCAGCGGCATCCGGGACCAGGGCGCGTGCGGCTCCTGCGTCGCGTTCGGGTCGGTCGCGACCATGGAGGGCACCGCCCGCTACCAGCGGCGCATGCCCACGCTCGACTCCGACTTCTCCGAGGCGCACCTGTACTACGGCTGGGGCTCGACGGTCGGCGTCACCTGCGACACCGGGTGGATGCCGATGCCGGCCCTCACCTTCGCCACCAACGACGGCATCTGCTTCGAGGCCGAGTGGGCCTACACGGCCGGCAACACCAATGGCGGCTCCGCCCCGGCGAACTGGCAGCAGCACCGCGCCAAGGCCACCGGCACCGTCGACCTGACCAACAAGGTGGACGAGATCAAGGCGCACCTGACCACCGTCGGGCCGGTGACCGGCTGTTTCGTCGTCTACACCGACTTCTTCAGCTACAAGTCCGGGGTGTACAAGCAGACCACCGGCAAGCAGGAGGGCGGCCACTGTGTGGCCATCGTCGGCTACGACGACGCCCAGCAGGCCTGGATCATCAAGAACAGCTGGGGCACCGGCTGGGGGATGGGCGGCTACGGGCTGATCGCCTACGGCCAGTGCTACATCGACACCTGGTCGAACGTCGCGGTGACCGGTGTGAACCTGCGCGCCTGGACCACCGCGAAGAAGGTCATCGGGGGCTACAGCACCGGCCAGGACCGCAACGGCTGGGTCTACGTGCAGGACGTCGGCTGGCTCCACGTCGGCGGCACCACCGGGACCGCGCACGTGGCGATGTTCGCCGACCTGCTGACCGCCAAGGAGAAGAGCGCCTTCGTCAACGCCTACTCCGACGACGGCACCATCAAGACCGTCTACGCCTACTGAGGAGACAGCGACATGCCGAGCAAGACCACGACCACGGCGGCCCCGACGGCCGCGCCCCAGCCGGAGACGACCGCGGACCTCGTCGCCCACGACGGGGCCCCGCAGCCGCACCCCCTCACCGACGCGGAGCTGAAGCTGCTCACCGACGACGCCGGTCACGCCACCGCCGCCGGTGCAGCGCCGGGGCCGGCCCCGACGATGCAGCCACCCCAGGCGGCCTCGGCCGGCCTGCCGGACTCGGCGGGCACGCCGATCACCGGCCAGCAGATCGTGGCGACCTACGCCGAGCAGACCAACCGCAACGCCTGGGCCTACCTGTCCACTGCGGGCTGGAAGAAGCTGAGCGACCTGACCGACACCGGCTCGACCACGATGACCCTGCTGGCCGCCCACGCCCGGGCCACCGGCAGCGCACCATACGCCGACGAGAACCCGGCCGGCACCATCGGCACGCTCTACGTCTGGTGAGCCGACCTGCCCGGTGAGCCGGGCTGCTCCGACGGCCGACCGTCCAGGGGGACGGTCGGCCCGAGGGCGTCGAACGAGGCAGGAGACATCGTGCAGCACGTGATGACCGAGCCCCGGGACGGGGACCGCGTCGAGCTCACCCCGGGTGACGAGCTGCTCCTCCGGCTCGCGCAGCAGTCCGGCGGCGGCTACCTGTGGTCCGTCGCCGAGCTGCCCGAGTGCCTGACCGAGGGCCGGGCGGAGGTGGAGCCGGTCGACCGGGCGTTGCCGGGCCGGGCGCGGACGCTCGCGCTGGGCCTGCACGCCGGCGACCCCGGCTCCGGGGAGGTCGTCCTGACCCTGCGCCGGCCGTGGGAGTCGGAGCCGACCGAGCGGCGCGTCATCCACGTCGAGGTCCGCTGACGCCCGCCCGCCGCCACCCCCCCGATCGACAGGGCACCAATCCCGATGGACAGTTCACCACCCCCGCCGGCGGGTGAAGCGCATCGGGTCGAAGGCCGGCACCCCCGCTGCCGCGCCGTGCGCCACCAGGTCGGCCACGAGCCGACCGGTCGCGGCACCGAGGCTCAGCCCGAGCATGTTGTGCCCGGTCGCGACGACGATGCGTTCGGCGCCGGGGACACAGCCGATCAGCGGCTTGCCGTCGGGGGTCATCGGCCGCGGCCCGACCGCCACGTCGGTGCTGGCGTCCCAGTCGATACCGGTCAGGTATGGCGCCGCCTGCCGTCTCATCAGCGCGATCCGCTGCGCGTGGACCCCTTCGCGGGTCCCGTCGAGCTCGACCAGCCCGACGAGCCGCGTCCGGTCGCCCATCGGCGTCACCCCGATGTGGGTGTCGCCCAGCCGCAGCACGTGCCGCGGCGGGTGCTCGGGGCGGACGGTGAAGCTGTAGCCCTTGCCCGGCGTCACGTAGCCGCGCACCCCCAGCGGCCGGAGCAGCCGCTCGGACCACGCCCCGGCGGCGATCACGACCCGCCCGGCGCCCCTGACCCCCGCCGGGGTCGCCAGCTCGACCCGCGAACCGCGCTGGCGCACCGCCCGCACCGGGGCCTGCGTCACGAGGTGCGCCCCGCGCGACAGCGCCGACTCGACCAGCCGGTCCACCAGCCGGGACGGGTCGAGCCACCGGTCCCCGCGATGGACGAAGCCGAACCGGGCCCGCTCCCCGAGACCCGGCTCGAGCTCGAGCAGCTCCTCCCGCCCGAGCACGCGCTCCGGTGCCGGCGACAGCCCGCGCCGGGAGACCGCCAGCAGTGCGGCCCGCGACGCCTCGGCCCGCGCCCGGGTCGGGTGCAGCATCAGGAATCCCTCGTCCTGCAGGCCGACCACGATGCCCGCACCGACCAGCTCGTCGACCAGCCGAGCGGTCTGCCGGTTCAGCACGTCGAGCTCGTCCCACGACCGCTCGAACCGGCGCCGCCCCGAGCTGAGCACGAACCGGCCGAGGTAGCCCGCCACGTGCGGCAGCGCGCGGGCGCCGAGGAAGAAGCTGCCGTCATCCGGCCGGACGAGCGAGCGCAGCCCGTCGCGCACGACCCCCCACGACGGCAGGGGGTCGCTGCGGGCGGGACAGACCCAGCCGCCGTTCACCCGGGCCGCCCCGCCGCCGGCGCCGGCCGCGTCGAGGAGCGTGACGTCATACCCGCGCTCGAGCAGGTAGTGCGCGCTGAACAGCCCGATCAGCCCGGCGCCGACGACGGTGACGTCGCCGGGCTGACGCGCCGGCATCAGAGCCCGTGCTCTCCGAGGTCGTCGCGCATCGGCGGCTGTGCGTGCGCCGCCGTCTCGGCCTGCTTGATCCGCCGTCGCTGCTGCTCGTCGGCCCGCTCGGCCGCGGTGTCCTCGTCGGCGCCCACGTGCGTCGGGTCGAGCACCCGGCTGAGGAAGGTGCGCGTGCGCTGGTGCTGCGGGTTGCCGATGACGTCGTCGGGGTGACCCTCCTCGACGATGACGCCGCCGTCCATGAAGATGACCCGGTCGGCGACCTCACGCGCGAAGGCCATCTCGTGGGTGACGACCATCATCGTCATGCCCTCGGAGGCGAGCCGGCGCATGACCGCCAGCACGTCCCCGACCAGCTCCGGGTCGAGCGCCGAGGTCGGCTCGTCGAAGAGCATCATCTTCGGGTCCATCGACAGCGCCCGCGCGATCGCCACGCGCTGCTGCTGGCCACCGGACAGCTGCGCCGGGAAGGCGCCGCTGCGGTCCGCCAGCCCCACCCTGGCCAGGTTGGCGAGGGCCACCTTGTCGGCCTCGGCCTTGCCCCGCTTGAGCACCACCTTCTGGGCGATCGTGCAGTTGTTCAGCACCGACAGGTGGGCGAAGAGGTTGAACTGCTGGAAGACCATCCCCATCCGGCTGCGCACCTCGTCGAGGTCGCAGTCGGGGTCGGTGACCTCGACCCCCTCGATGAGGATCTGGCCGCCGCTCGGGTGCTCGAGCAGGTTGACGCACCGCAGCAGCGTCGACTTGCCGGAGCCGGAGGGGCCGATGACGCAGACCACCTCGCCCTGTCGGATCGAGGTGGTGATGTTCTTCAGGACCTCGACCGGGCCGAACGACTTGCGCAGACCGTTGATCTCGACGACGGCCGAGCCGTTCGCCGACGCAGCGGTATGCCGCTGAGCTGGGTTCGCTGTCATCGTGCCTTCGCCGTCTTCCGCTCCATGCGCCGCACCAGGAAGGTGAGGGGCAACGTGATGATCAGGTAGCACAGGCCGGCGACGACCAGTGGGGTCAGGTTCGCGTTGGTGTTCGCCAGGTCGCGGCCGTACTTCGTCAGGTCGAACGAGGTCGCCGACAGCCCGATGATGTAGGCGAGCGAGCTGTCCTTGACCACGAGGATCAGCTCGTTGGTCAGCGGCGGCATGATGATCCGGAACGCTTGGGGCAGCACGATCTTGCGGGTCGTCGGCCCGGTCGGCATGCCCAGCGAGCGGGCGGCCTCGACCTGGCCCTTGGGCACCGCCTGGATGCCGGCGCGGATCGTCTCGGACATGTACGCGGCGGCCACGATGCCCAGCGCGGTCCAGACCGTGCCGTAGATGCCGAACGGGATCTGCATCCCGGGGAAGGCGAGCGGGAGCAGCCCGAAGGCCATCAGCACGACGATCGTGGGCAGTCCCCGGAAGAACTCGATGTAGATGCCGGCGAGCCAGCGGTAGGGGCCGACGGACGAGAGCCGCATCAGCGCCAGGATGGTGCCGACCACGAGGCCGAGGACGAAGGCGCCGACCGAGTAGACGATCGTGTTGCGCAGGGCCGTCCCGAGACCCTGGGTCAGGGTGTCCCGGATCATGTCGGTGCGGAAGAAGACCTTCTGGATCTGCGGGAAGTCCGCGACCGCGATGATCAGGACGAGGACGGCGATCAGGATCGCGTACTGGATCCAGCGGATCCGTTGGGCCCGCTTGCGGGGCGAGCCCTTGCGCGCTCGCCCCACGGTTGCTGCCGGTGCGGTCATCGACGTGGCCTCACGAGAAGGTCGGCATGGTCGCGGGCTCGGAGCCGAACCACTTCTTGTAGCTCGCCTTGTAGGACCCGTCGGCCACCATCTTCTTCAGCGCGTCGTTGAAGCCCGCCATGATCTTGTCCGCGTTCGCGTCGTTCTTCTGGCCGACGAAGCCGTACTGCTCGCCGGTGTCGAACTCCTTGACCACCTGGAAGCCCGCGTTGCTCTGGGCGAAGTTGAGCAGCGGGCCGTTGTCGTTGATGATCGCGTCGACGCGTCCGGACTGCAGGCCGGCCAGCTGGGTCGGCAGGTCGTCGAAGATGATCATCTCGTAGCCGTTCGCGTCCTTGTTCTTCTCCGCGTAGATCTGGCCGGTGGTGTCGGTCTGCACGCCCACCTTCTTGCCCTTGAGGCTGGCCAGGTCGGCGACACCGGAGTCCTTCTTGGTCAGCAGCGCCTGGGTCGCGTTGAAGTACGGCAGCGAGAAGTTGACGGTCTGCTTGCGCTTGTCGGTGATCGTGATCGCGCCCATCGCGATGTCGCACTTCTTGGCGGCGAACACGGCCCCGGAGGTGATCGAGGCGAACTCGATGTCGACGATCTTCACGTCCGTGGCGCCGAGCTGCTTGGCGGCGGCGTTGGCCAGGTCCATGTCGAAGCCGACGACGTTGCCCGAGTCGTCCTTGAACTCGAACGGCTTGTAGGACAGGTGCGTGCACACCGTGAGGCTGCCGGGGCTGACGAGCACCGGGCCGCCGGTGGGGTTGGCGGCGGCGCCGTTGTCGCCGCTGCTGCTGGAACCGCAGGCCGCGAGCGCGAGGGCGGCGAGGCCCACGAGGGCGGCGGAGCGGGCGAGGCGAGGGGTGAACTGCGACATCGGTGTCCTCCAGAGTTGACGAGTGTTCGTGAGACTACAGACGGTGGTCCCGTTGCGGAACGATGCCGCACCGGATCGTGACCTTTCCGCCGACGGACCGGCTGGCGGTCGCCGGTCGTGCGGGCCTCGGGGTCTGTCGAACCGGGCCCCCCGAACTGGTGTGGGATGGTGCAGGCATGACACTCCCACGTCCCGAAGTCGACCCGGACGGCCTGCTCGAGTACTCGGTCGTGTTCACCGACCGCTCGCTGAACCACATGTCGCAGCGGTTCGTGCGCGCCATGCAGGACCTGGTCGAGGTGCTGGGCACGACCTACCACGCCCGCACCGTCGCGGTCGTGCCGGGCGGGGGCAGCTATGCGATGGAGGCTGTCGCCCGTCAGCTCGCGACCGGCCGGCGGTGCCTGGTCGTGCGCAACGGGCTGTTCTCGTACCGCTGGTCCCAGATCCTCGCGGCCGGCGCGATCAGCGACGAGGTCACCGTGTGCGCGGCCCGGCCGCTCGACGGGTCCGTCCACGCGCAGTGGCGGCCTGCGCCGGTCGACGAGGTGGTCGCGGCGATTCGCGCCGGGCGGCCCGAGGTCGTCTTCGCCCCGCATGTCGAGACGGCCGGCGGCATCCTGCTGCCGGACGACTACATCCGGTCGGTTGCCGCGGCCACGCAGGAGGTGGGTGGCACTTTCGTGCTGGACTGCATCGCCTCCGGCGCGCTGTGGGTCGACCTGGCCGACCTCGGCGTCGACGTGCTGCTCAGCGCACCCCAGAAGGGCGGGAGCGGGACCCCCTGCGCCGGCTACGTCATGCTCGGCGAGGCCGGTCGGGCGACGGTCGAGGCGACGACCTCGACCAGCTTCGCGGTCGACCTGAAGAAGTGGCTCGCCATCACCGAGGCCTACCGGCGGGGGGAGAGCCCGTACCACGCGACGCTGCCGACGGACTCCCTCGCGCACAACGCCGCCGTCATGCTCGAGACCCGCGACCTCGGCCCGGAGCGGCTCCGGGCCGCGCAGGTCGAGCTGGGGACGAGGGTCCGGGCCCTGCTCGCCGAGCGTGGGTTCGCGTCGGTCGCCGCCGACGGGTTCGCTGCTCCCAGCGTCGTGGTGGTCCACACGGACGACCCGGAGATCCGCAGCGGGGCCAGGTTCAAGGGGGTCGGCCTGCAGGTCGCGGCCGGCGTGCCGCTGATGTGCGGCGAGCCCGACGGCTTCTCGACCTTCCGGGTCGGCCTGTTCGGCCTGGACAAGCTGACCGACGTCGACGGCACGGTCGCCCGGCTGCGCGACGCCCTGGACCGGCTCGCCGGCTAGGCCTCGGCCAGCCGGACCGGGTGTGCGCCGACGACCGCACGCTCACGAGACCGTCTCGGCGGCGGCCGGCACGCCTTGGGCCACCTGGCGCCCGCCGTCGAGGTCCGGCTCGGACCGCAGCTCGACCGACGAGCCCGGGCGCTCGAGCTCGAGCACCACGACCTCGTTGTCCCCGGGGCGCCAGAGCGGTGCGGGCGCGTAGAGCGTCACCTGCGGACCGACCTGCCAGTACCGGCCGAGCAGGAACCCGTTGAGCCAGACGAAGCCCTTGCCCCAGCCGGGCAGGGCGAGGAACCCGTCGGCCGGGTCCTCGTCGAGCCGCAGCGAGGTCCGTCCGAACACCGGGCCCGCCGCGCCGGGCGCGCTGCCGAAGCGCAGCCGCCCGGTCAGGCCGGCCGCGTCGAGCCGCAGCGCCGTGCTCTCCCAGCCGTGCACGAAGCGGCGCCCCAGCCGGACCGCGGCCAGCCCCTTGCGCTCGCCGATCGCCTGGGCGAAGTTGATCCGCCCCTGGTTCTCCACGACGATCGCGAGGTCCGAGCGCCGCCCGTCTCCCGGCGTGGTCAGCGCGATCTCGGCAGCGGGGTCGTTGCGGTCGGCCACCCCGGCCACGGCCCCGTCGACCAGCACTGTGGCCCGGTCGGCCAGACCCTCCAGGACGAGCGGCGGCGGGTCGGGCGGCAGCAGGACCGAGCCGCGGTAGAGGACCAGCCCGTGGTCCTGCCCCAGCTCCTCCATGACCAGCGGCAACGGTGCGCGACGCGGCGGGTCGAACACGTCGAGGCAGTCCAGCAGCGCGACCCACTCGCCGACCTCGGCCTGCCGGGCAGCCAGCCGCGGCGGGAGCGCGGGTGGCTCGGGCAGGGGGTGGGCGGCATACCGCTCCAGGATCTGCCGGTAGGCGTGGAACTTGGCGGTGAGCTCGCCCGCCTCGCCCACCGGCGCGTCGTAGTCGTAGCTGGTCACCGTGGGCTGCAGGCGGCCCGCCTCGAGGTTGGCGCCGTTCCAGAGCCCGAAGTTCGTCCCGCCGTGGGCCATGTAGAGGTTGACGCTGGCGCCGCGCGTGAGGATGTCGTCGAGCACCCCGGCGGCGTCGGCGGCCGCGCGCACGTGGTGCGGCTCGCCCCAGTGGTCGAACCAGCCGTCCCAGAACTCCATGCACATGTCCGGCCCGTCGGGCTGCACGGCGCGCAGCTCGGCGAAGGCCTCCGGCACGCGCGAGCCGAAGTTGACGGTGGCGTGCACCCCGGGGATGGTGCCCGAGGCGAGCAGGTCGGGCGCGGGGCCGTCCGAGGTGAGCAGCAGCACGTCGATCCCGCGGTCCACCAAGGCTGCCCGGCAGTGCTCGAGATACCCGGCGTCGTCGCCGTAGGAGCCATACTCGTTCTCCACCTGCACGGCCACGACCGGCCCGCCCCGGGTCGCCAGCAGCGGTCGCATGACGTCGCAGACCGCGTCGAACCAGGCGACCACCGCCGCCAGGAAGCTTGGGTCGGAGGCGCGCAGCGTCGGCCCGGGCTCGGTCATCAGCCAGGCCGGGAGCCCGCCGAAGTCCCACTCGGCGCAGATGTACGGGCCCGGCCGAAGAATGACGTCCAGGCCCTGTGCGTCGGCCTCGCGGACGAACCGGGCCAGGTCGCGCCATCCGGTGAAGTCGACCTCGCCGCGCCGCCGCTCGTGCCAGTTCCAGGCGACGTAGGTCTCGACGGTGTTCAGCCCCATCGCGGCCAGCCGGGCCAGCCGGTCGCGCCACTGGTCGGGATGGACCCGGAAGTAGTGGATCGCGCCGCCGATGATCTGGTGGGGCCGCCCGTCGCGCCGGAAGGCGCCGTCCGCGACGGTGAGGGTGCGGGTTGCAGCGGGACTCGGGCCGGCCGGGTTCATGGTGCTCCTTCGTCACGGGCTCGGTGCCAGTTGGACGAGAACCTACCCCGAGCCGGTATGCCGCTCACCGGCCCCCGCGCGCCCGGTGCCGCCGCACGTGGTTGCGCGGGGCGCCGCTGGGTCGGGAACCGGTCAGGACGGGATGCGCACCCAGAGGTAGGGCGTGGTCGTGGTGACCGCACGCAGCCCGCTGCGGGCCAGGATCGGCCGGGACATCTCGGTGCTGTCGCTGTGCAGGTAGCGCACGCCGTGCTCGAGCGCGTGCCGGGCCCGGGCCGCCGTGAGGGCCCGGTAGATCCCCTGCCCCCGCCAGGCCGGGTCGGTGGCCCCGCCCCACAGGCCCGCGAACTGCGTGCCCGGCACGACCGACAGCCGTCCCGCGCAGACGACCCGCCCACCGGCCTCGGCCAGCCAGAGGGTCAGCCGGTCGCCGTGCGCGGCCAGGTCGGCGACCAGCTGCTGCGCGCCCGGGCCGGTGCCACCACCGAAGACGCGTTCCTGCAGCTCGCTTGCCCGGGCGGCGTCCTCGGCCAGGCCGGCGTCCTCGTCCGGGTCGGCGCCCTCGGCCAGGTCGGCGCTCGCGCCGGCCCGGCGCACGGTCACGCCCGCGGGAAGGGGGACCGGCGCCGCCAGGGCGGCGGCCGGCCCGACCATGACGGTCTCCGGCTCCTGCGCCTGCAGGCCGTGTGCCACCAAGTGGTCCGCCAGGTCGGCGGGCCGGTCGTGCCCCCGGGTCTTCCACTCGAACGAGGCGACCGCGGTGGTGTCCCGGAAGTGGGCGACGGCCTGTCGGACCAGCCCGTCGAGGCCCGCCCCCGCCGCGCCGGCCAGGTCCCGGTACGTCACGAAGCCCCGGGTCCGATGCTCGAAGGTCGCGCACCAGAGCGGCCCGATCCGGATCACTTCGGCGGCGTCGACCAGCTCGGCCTCGGTCCGGAGCTGGTCGTCGTAGGCCTGCAGCAGCTCGTCCGTCACGCCCGGTGACGCTACCCGCGCCGGGGCTCGGCCCGCGACCCGTTTCCGGCCGTCCGGCAGACGGGTCGAGGATGGGTGGATGAGCAACCAACCGAAGCGGGTGCGCCGCGTCCTCGTCACCGGTGGGACTGGGGTGCTGGGTCGGTCCGTCGTCGCCGCGCTCCAGCGGTCCGCCGTCGAGGTGCGGGTGCTGAGCCGGGGCATCCGTCCGGTCACGGGCCTGTCGAACGTCGAGCTCGTCACCGGTGACGTCCGCAAGGGGGAGGGCCTGGAGACGGCGCTTCGGGACGTCGACGTCGTGGTGCACTGCACCCAGCCGGTCGACGCGGTCATCGAGCGGGCCCTGCGGGCCGACCGGCCGCACGTCGTCTACATCTCGATCGTCGGCGTCGACTCGATCCCGTTCGGCTTCTACCCGACCAAGCTCGCCGACGAGCGGCACCTGGCCGCCTCGGGCCTGCCCTGGTCGGTGCTGCGCGCCACGCAGTTCCACGACCTCGTCGCCGCGCTGCTGCTGGGCCTGTCCGGGCCGCCGGTGATGCTGCTGCCCAAGGGGGTCCGGATCCAGCCCGTCGAGGTCGCCGAGGTCGGCGAACGGCTCGCGGCGCTCGCGCTCGGTGCGCCGACCGGGCGGATCGACCAGCTCGGCGGACCCGAGGTGCGCACCATGCGCAGCCTCGGCGAGGCCGTGCTCGACCGGACCCGGCGGCGCCGCCGCATCGTCGAGGTACCGGTGCCCGGCAAGGCGGGGCAGGCGTTCGCAGCGGGACACAACCTGGCCCCCGAGCATGCCGACGGCAGGACCACCTTCGAGCAGTACCTGCACCTGATTTCCGCCACCGGGGAGCGCCCGTACGCCGGTGCCGTGCGCGCCTACCTGTCGCCCCGGCGCCTGCTGCGGGCTTTCCGCCCGCTGTAGTCGGGTCGCACCGGTCGGGGCGGTCAAGCTCGGGCGCACGGACGACCATTGGTCCGGCTCGCCCCTGCGTCAGGGCCGGGCTCGTGCTCAGGAAGGTGCGCGTCATCCGCCGTTGTCGACCAATGGTCGTCCGCTCGTTCGGGGATGCCCGTACATCGCGACAGGCGGTCAGTGTTCGGGCAGGTGCTGCCGGACGAAGCCGATGACGTCGCCCAGGACCTCGTCCCGGTTCGTCTCGTTGAAGATCTCGTGCCGGGCACCCGGGTAGGACTTCGACTCGGCGTGCGGCCCGGCCAGCGTCGCGAAGCCGGCCCGGGACGGCCCGATCGGCACCAGCGGGTCCTCCTCGCCGTGCAGCCACAGGATGGGCCCCTCGAAGGCGCCGGCCTGCTCGATCGTGTGCATGGCGCGCACCATCGCCTCGATCGTGGGCCGCTTGAACGCGCCGTGCCAGACGAGCGGGTCGGCGACATACGCCTCGCCGACGGCCGGGTCGCGGCTCAGGGTCGCGGGGTCGATCGGCACGTCCGGGATCTCGTCGGCGGCCAGCAGGCCCTCGGCCGCGGCCCAGCTGCCGAGCACCGGCCCGGACAGGACGACGGCGGCGAGACCTGCGCCGAACCGCTGTGCGTACCGCGCCGCGATGAGTCCGCCCATGGAGTGCCCGATCAGGACGACCGGCAGGCCAGGGTGCTCCGCCCGGGCGCGACCCTCGAGCAGGTGCACGTCCTCGCACATCGGCTCGAAGTCGGCGATCAGCACGGGCTCGCCCGCACTGCGCCCGTGGCCGACGTGGTCGGGCGCGTAGACGACGGCCCCGTCGTCGACGAGCCGCTGCGCCACCTGCCCGTAGCGGCCGGAGTGCTCGCCGTAGCCGTGCACGAGCAGCACGACGTACTCGGCCCGGTCACCTGCCCAGCGTCGCGCCACGATGGTCCCGGCGTGGCCGGCGTACTCGAGATCGGTCTGCTGCATGGGCCCACCCTTGCGGGTCGCGTCCGGTCGATCAAGCCTGCGGCCCGACCGGCCGGGTCTGGCGCACCGGGCCGGGTCGGGCGCAGACTGAAGGGTCGTTGCCGAGACACCAGGAGGGGCCGTGGTTCGTCGTCGCAGGTTCGTTGTCAGCGCACTGGCCGCCGCGGCGGTCGTGCTCAGCGCGTTCGTCGGGGGGGCGTCGAGCGCGACGGCCTCACCCGTCGCGGCCGCAGCACCCGGCGTGGTCGGGGCGGCCGGCTGGGACAGGTCGCCGGTGGCCAGCTATGTCGCCCTCGGCGACTCCTACACCGCCGCCCCCCTGGTGCCCAAGGTCATCCCGGCCGACGGCTGCGTCCGCTCGACGAACAACTACCCGCACCTGGTCGCGCGGACCCTGGGCATCGCCGACTTCGTCGACGCGAGCTGCAGCGGCGCGCAGACCGAGGACATGTACACCTCGCAGCTGCCGGGCGTGCCGGCACAGCTGGACGCGCTCCGACCGGACACGCAGCTGGTCACGCTGGGCATCGGCGGCAACGACTTCGGCGTCTTCGGCACGCTCGTCGGCTACTGCCCGACCCTGCGGGCCGGTGACCCGACCGGTGACCCGTGCCGCCAGGCGATGCAGCAGGGCGGGCAGGACCGGCTGCTGGCAGCCGTCGCAGTGACCCAGCAGCGCATCGTCGGCGTCGTGGACGCCATCAAGGCCCGGGCGCCGCACGCCCGGATCCTGCTCGTCGGCTACCCGCAGATCGTCCCGACCCACGGCACCTGCCCGGCGTTGCTGCCGCTGGCCGACGGCGACTACTCCTACGGCTACGAGGTCAACCTCGCGCTCACCCAGGCACTGCAGCACGCCGCAGCCCAGACCGGGGTCGGCTACGTGGACGTGTGGCGGGCCAGCCGCGGGCACAGCATCTGCGCGACGTTCCCGTGGATCAACGGCCAGCAGACCAAGCCGCTGCGGGCCGCCGCCTACCACCCGTTCCTGGTCGAGCAGGCCGCCGTGGCCGTGCTGGTCGACGCCGCGGTGTACGTGCACGGCTGGCGCGCTGCCTGAGCCGGGTGGCGGTCATCCTCTGCACCAAGGCCCCGGCCGGGCCGGAGGAGTGGTCGGGCGCACCCCGGCCACCCCTCCGAACGCCAGCCCACACCCGTGAGCAGGGCGGGGCGAGGGCACCCTACTTGATCGCGATGCTCCAGTTCCCGTCGGCCTCGATCGAGATGACGCGTGGGCCCGCGGGCCAGCGGACCGTTCCCTGGTAGGAGCCGATCTCGTTCACCAGCAGGTCCCAGTCGCCGGACCTGCCGTACGCCTCGACGATGAAGTTGCTCGAACCGTCGTGCGTGAGCCGTGCGGTGGAGGCCGAGCCGCTCCAGTTCAGGACGGTGTCGCCGTGGCCGGAGGCGGACTTGCCCGAGATCTTCGGTGCCGCCGACGTGGCCCGGATCGCGACGGTCCACGCTCCGTCCGCCTGGATCTGCAGGCTCTTGGACTCCGAGTAGTCGTCGAACAGGACCGTGCCCCGGTACGGGCCGACGGTGCTGACCAGCAGGTCCGTGTCCTCCATCTTGGAGTCGAGACCCCACACGCTGAAGTATTCCGACCCGTCGTGCGTCAAGGTCGCGATGGCCGGGTTGGTGGCGCCACCGGGCTTGCTGATGGTGATGACGTCGTCCCCGGTCCCCGAGTAGCGCATGGTCCCGCACTCCTGGGTCGCGCCGTTGTTGGACAGCACGCCCGTCCCCCCGAGGATGACGGTCTTGCCCGGGGCGAACGTGGACCGGACGGAGTAGCCGGCGCTGGGCAGGCAGGCCTGCTTCGTCAGCACCAGTGGGGCGTCGTTGACCTTCGCCGCGGGCGTGCCGCTCAGCGCGTCCGCGAAGGACAGCCCGGTCGCGAAGAACATCGCCGGGGCGCCGTCGGACCAGACCGTCCGGGCGATCTTCGCCGAGGTCGCGTAGCGGTCGGCGCCGGACAGGCGGGTGACCGAGGCGCCCGGCAGCGCCGACCGCACGCCGGACAGGGCCGCGTCGGAGACGGCTCCGGTGCCGCCGAGCACGTAGACCCGACTCGGCTTCAGCCGCGCCAGCTCGGTCCGCGTCGTCCCGGTCAGCCGGCTCGGCTGGGTCAGCAGGAGCGGCACGCCCTCGTGTGCCGCGGCGGCGCCGCCGGAGAGCGCGTCTGCGAAGCCGGCGCCGGAGGCCAGGAACACGGTGGACGCGCTCGACCAGCCGCGCCGTGACACCGCCGTCGCCGTCGCGTAGCGGTCGGAGCCGCTCAGGCGGACCACGGACGTGGCGTACGAGCCCAGCTTCTGGGCCGTGGCCGAGCTGATGGCGCTCGTCCCGCCGAGCACATAGATCGTCGTGGGCCGCAGGCGGGCGAGCTCGGTCTGCACGGACTTCGGCACCCCGTCCTTGCGGACCAGCAGGACCGGTCCGCCCCGCCGGGCCGCGGCCGGACCACCCGCGAGCGCGTCGGCGTAGTCGGTGCCGGTGGCCACGAAGGCCGCCGTGACCGGCGCCGCGAACGACCGGCGCGACACGGCGGCCGACGTCTCGTAGCGGTCGGCCCCGGCCAGCCGAGTCGTCCCGTTCGGCAACGGCGTCTCGTCGGCGTGGGCCACCGCGCCGGCGGTCGCCGTCATGGCGACCATCGCGACGGCAGCAAGCAGCGATCTGGTCCTTCGTCTCACCAGTGGTCCCCCCTGACGGTGTGTCGCGAGCCCCCGTGCCCGCCTATGGCGAATCCTCGCCGTCCCGGCGGCCGCGCACCGAGGGATGTCGGAAAGGTGACCATTGTCACGGATGGCGCCACCGCGGACCGCGCCCTGCCGCGCCGCCGGATCGGGCGTCCGGCCGTTGCCCGCGCGAGTGCGCCGGCTCAGATGATCTGGCGGTGCTGCAGGATCCGGAAGGCGGCGATGCCCGGCAGCACGGGCAGCCAGAAGGTCAGGATCCGCGCGGTCAGGGATGCCGCGACGGCGTCGGTCGGCGCGACGCCGATGGCGGTGAGCCCCGCGACGAGGGCGCCCTCGACGGCGCCGAGACCACCGGGCGTGGGCAGCAGCTGACCCAGCGTCGAGGCGACCACGAAGACGGCGATGACCGCCTCCAGGGAGTAGTGCGAGCCGAGCGCGGTCAGCGTGGTGGCCAGGCCGAGCGCCGAGAACAGCAGGAAGAGCACCTCGCCGGCGACGAGCTGGATGCCCCGGACCGGGCTGCGCAGGGTCGGCACCACCGTGTCGACCAGCCGGCCCAGCACGGCCCGCAGCGGCATCCACACCCGGACGCGGCCCCACGGCGAGGCGAGGAACGCGACCACGACGGCCAGCACCCCGGCGCCGACCACCCACCACCACCAGTCCGGGTGGACCTCACCGACGGGCACGGCGTCGCCGATGACCAGGATGCCGGCGACCGTCGCGAGACCGGTGATGACGACCGTCGCCGCCCGGTTGAGCAGCAGCACGCCGACGGCGTCGGTGCGCGGCATACCCAGCTTGTCGAAGAACGAGAGGTGGATCGTGTAGTAGCCGACCGCGGCGACCGTGGTGCGGCCGGTGAACCCCGCCGCGATCTGCACGGCCATGGTCCGCAGGGTCGGCAGCGACTGGCGCGCGGACCCGAGGATGGTCAGCCCGGAGGCCAGGATCGCCAGCATCCCGAGGACGATCGTGGCGCCGAGCCAGTCCCACTGGGATGCGGCGATGACCGAGCGGACCCGGGTCAGGCTCGAGACCTCCGGCAGCAGCAGGTATACCGCCACGCCACCTGCGGCGAGGATGCCGACCGTGGCAGGACGCACCGGGGAGCGGAACGGCGGGATCTCGCAGTCCGTCCGGTAGGCGATCTCCTGCCGGAGCCGGATCAGGTCCGACCGCTGACGCAGCTGTCGACGGAACCGCGGCTGCACGACGAGCGGCAGCAGCTGCGGGATGGCGTCGCGCAGGGTCTGCGCGGGCAGGTTCCGCACACCGCTGGCCACGGCGCGCTCGACCCCCACGACCGAGGTCAGCGTGACGAGCAGCTCGGCCACGTCGCGAATGCTCTGCTGCCGCGACCCGGTGATCCGGCCGAAGGTGAAGTCGGTGATCCGGATCACGCCGGCCTCGTCGATCAGGATGTTGCCGGCGCGCAGGTCGTGGTGGACCATCCCCGACGAGCCGAGCGTGGACACCGTATGCCAGATCTCGTCGAGCTGCCCGTCCGTCACCTCACCGGGCCTGAGGTCGGACAGCAGCCGCCCGTCGAGGTGGCGGCGCACCAGGAACGGGGGTCCGTGCTCGATCTCACCGGCGAGCAGGACCGGCAGCGTCCCGACTCCGGCCCGCTCGGCGAGCAGGGTGATGTAGGCCTCGTGCGCCACCTCGTGCCGCGGCGTCGAGAGGGCCGGTACGGGGTCCAGCTCGAGCGATGCCACGACCCGGCCGGCCCGGTAGCCCATCCCGGCGAACCGGTGCAGGCGGCTGACCACCTTGACCTCGATGCGCTCGTCATCGGCCGTCAGGACCTCGTAGACCTGGGGCCGGAACAGCTGGCCGGGCAGGCGCGTCATCTCGGCCGGCACGATCCCGACCTGGCGCAGGGCGGCCTGCACCGCGGGCTCGGCGGTGCGCCGGCCGGGCGCCCCGAGCGCCAGGTGCAGCAGCGTCCCGACGCCCCAGCCGAGGAAGACGCCGGCGAAGACCCCGACGGGCAGGGAGGTGCCCAGGAAGAGCTCGGCGATCGACACGCCCACCACGAGCAGCCAGCTGAGCCGGCGCTCCGCCCGCGTGACGTACGGTCCGGCCGCGGTGGCGATGGCCGCGATGACCGCGGCGTGCAGGGAGGGGAACAGGAAGCCGCCCGGCCCCGGCCCGCGGGTGGCCTCGGTGAGCAGCTCCGCCGAGACGATCCGGGCGCCGACCAGCTGGTGCAGGACCAGCACGAGCGTCCAGGCGACCACGCCGGACCAGGCCACCGCGATGGCCATCCGGACCCGACCGAGGTAGAGCGCGAAGCCCGCCCCGAGGATGATGCCGGGCCAGTACCCGAACCACGGCAGGACCCGCCAGAGCGGGGCCGAGAACGCGGGCAGCCGCTGGAGCTCGTGGAAGATGGCCGCCTCGACCTCGTTGACGCCCGGGGCCCGCGCGACGGTGAGGCACGCGAGCACGACCGCGGCGGAGATCGCCAGCCGGAGCACGTCGAGCGGGTGGCGGCCCACCGAGTGGCGCAGGCGCGAGTAGCGTCCCGGCCGCCGCGGACGCTCCTCGGCGCCGCGCTCGGGGGGAGTGTCCGGTTGCTCATCCACCGGTGGCCTCCAATCGGGTCATCCCCCCGCCGATCACCTTCGATGCTCCCACAGGTACCCGGAGCACGGCAGGGCGAGCGCGGGGCGCAGCAGCGACCCTCCTCCGGGTGAAGCCGCGCAGAAATGGGTACCGTCTCGTGAGGCGGGAGGTGTCAGGGGCTCGGCCCGCCGCTCTCGTCGACAGGGGGGTGTTGTGGTCCACGTCGCCGCAGGCCACGCCGGCCGGGCAGGCATCGCGCCGGGGGATGGTGCCCGGCGTCCCACCACGTCCCCTGATGCCGCTGCGGCGCACACCGTCCGGGTCGATGCCCCCCGGCCCGCCAGGACGCCCACGCGGCGCCACTTCGAGACGAGCGACCGCACCAGGCTCGCCGACAGCTTCGAGCGGGCCTACGGCTCCGTGCTCAGCATCCGGGTCGAGGACCCCACGGTGCGCCTGCGCATCGACCGCATCGAGGCCGGGTCCTGCACGGTCGACGAGATCGTCCTCGACGGGGTGAGCGTGACGGCCGAGGCCCACGACGTGCTGCGGGTGTGCCGGCTGCGGCGCGGCAGCATGGACTGGCGCCAGGGCCGGGTGTCGGACCGGTTCGTCGCCGAGGCGGTGCTGATCCTCGCCGACCCGTCGGTCGGGCACTGGTGCCGCTGGCACGACGCGAGCGCCACCGTGGTGACGGTCAGCGGCGAGCTGATCCGCCGGGTCGCGGCCGCAGACCTGGGCTCGAGCGCCCGGGGCATCCGGTTCACCGGACACCGGCCGGTCCCGCCGGCGGCGGCCCGGGTGTGGACCCAGACGGTCGACTTCGTGACCGGTAGCCTGCTCGTCGGCGACGAGGCGACGGGCGCGCTCGTGCCGGACAGCGCCGCCCGCCTCCTGGCGGCGACCGCCCTGGCCACCTTCCCGAACACGTCGGTGCCCGACGAGCCGCCGACCGACCGGGCGGAGGACACCCCCGAGACGGTGCGCCGGGCGCTCGCCTTCATCGAGTCGAACGCGGGCCTGCAGATCGGTGTCGACGACATCGCCCGGGCGGCCTGTGTCACGGTCCGCGCCGTGCAGCTCGCCTTCCGCCGGCACCTCGACACGACGCCGATGGCGCACCTGCGACGCATCCGCCTGGACCGGGCCCACGAGGACCTGCGCCGCGCGCGGGCCGACGACGGCACGACGGTGACGCAGGTCGCGGCGCGGTGGGGCTTCCTCAGCCCCAGCCGGTTCTCGATGCTCTACCGGGCCGAGTACGGCCTGCTGCCGAGCGAGACGCTGCGCGACGGCGGAACCCGGCCGGCGGGCGCCGGTCCCGCACCCCACCCGTCAGGCGATCCGTGACTGCAACCCGGCCGGCTCCATGTGGGCCCGCAGTCGCTTCAGCACGGCGGTGACCAGCCGGGAGACCTGCATCTGGCTCACCCCCAGCCGTTCGCCGATCTGCTTCTGGGTCAGCCCCTCCACGAAACGCAGCCGGACCAGCTCCCGCTCGGCCCGGCCCAGCCGGGTCAGGGCGTGGGCGAGGTCGAACCGTTCGACCACCATGTCCAGCTCGCGGTGCCGGATCGGCAGCCGGTCCCCCAGCGAGGCCCCCTCGTCGTCCAGGTACGGCTGGTCGAGCGAGACCAGGTGGAAGTTCTGCTCGGCCACCAGGCACTCGGTCAGCTCCCGTACCGAGACGTCCAGCTCGTCGGCCAGGGCGGCCAGGCCCGGTGGCCGGCCGTGCTCGTGCTCCCAGCGCTCGCGGGCGGCGCGGACCTGCGGGCCCAGCTCCTGGACCCGCCGGGGTGGGCGCACCGTCCAGCCGTGGTCGCGGAAGTAGCGCTTGACCTCGCCGGTGATGGTCGGGACGGCGAAGCGGACGAACGACGAGTCCGGCCCGGGCCGGTACCGCCTGATCGACATCACCAGACCGACCCTGGCGACCTGGACGAGGTCGTCGTACGGCACGCCGCGCCCGGCGTAGCGGGCCGCCCGACGGTCGCAGAGGTCCAGGTGCAGCTCGACCAGCTCCGCCTCGATCCGGCTTCGCTCGGCGGGGTCGCGGGTCTCGGCCAGCTCGTCGAAGAGGTGGTGGGTCCTGGCGTCTCGCGTCTCCGGGGTATGCCGTTGCGCGGTGGAGTGACGGGCCATGACTCATCTCCAGAGTCCTGTGATGGTCCATGCGGCTCGTGTCTGAACCGTGAGGCGAGGTTGTCCATCAACCTTCTGTCGTGACCCGCTGCTTCCGCAGCATCGGAAACGAACAGTTCGGGACCCGACCCGTACCGGGAACGAAGTGCCATGTCACCGCCGGTGTCGGTATGCCGCCGTGCCGCCCTGCTGCACGCACCCGGACCACCACCGGTGCCGGCTCCACGGCAGCCCACCGGGGCGGCAGCCGGCTGGGTACCGTCGGGGGAGCAACGCCGTGGAAGGAGGTGCGATGGACGCACGGTCGTGGCTGCACCGCCTGCTGGTCCGGGTGCCACCCCCCGAGACGTCTGCGCCACCCCCGCAGGAGCCCGCGGCCGGCCGGCGCGGACCGGCTCCGAGCCCGACCCAGCCCCCCGACCGTCGGCTCGTGACCTGGCTCGCCTTCGAGCCCAGGGCGTTCCACCGGTCAGTGGTCTTCGTGCTCGTGGCCGTCTCGATCTGGTTCGTCGCCCTGTGGGCCTTCCACGCGACCGCACACTTCCTGTTCCTGCTGCTGCTCGCGTGGCTCATCGCGATCGCGATGGAGCCGGTCATCCGGTGGCTCGTGCGCCACCGCCTGCCCCGCCTGCTGGCCGCCGGGGTGACGGGGTGCGCCGGCCTGGTCATCGTCCTGGGCGTCGGGGCGCTGTTCGGCACCACGCTCGCCGAGCAGATCTCGCAGCTGGCGATCCAGTGGCCGCAGATGGTGTCGGGGATCGTGTCGTGGGCCAACGGCACGTTCCACCTGTCGCTCGACCCGACGCGGATCGCCTCCGCCATCGACCTGACCCGGCTGGCGGACTACGGCAGCGCCGTGGCCCAGGGCGCCTTCGGCATCCTGGGGACCCTCGGGTCGATCACGTTCGACGTGCTGACGGTCGTGGTCTTCGCCTTCTACCTCGCCGCGTCCGGCCCGGGCCTGCTGCAGCACGTCGCGTCCTGGCTGCCGCCCGACAAGCAGGAGATCTTCGCGACCGTGTGGGAGACCTCGACGGCCAAGACCGGCGCCTACGTCGTCTCGAAGTTCATCCTCATCGCGCTGTCGACCTTCTTCCACGCGATCTTCTTCTACGTCCTCGGGCTGCCCGGCTGGCTGCCGCTGGCCCTGCTGACCGGGGTGACCAGCCAGCTCGTCCCGCTGATCGGGACCTACATCGGCATCATCGCGGCCGTCCTCGTGGCCCTGTTCGTGGATCCGCTCGACGCGGTCTGGGTCGTCGTCTTCGCGACCGTCTACCAGCAGGTCGAGAACTACGTGTTCACCCCCCGCGTCTCGAACCGCACGATGGACGTCAGCGCCCCGATCGCGCTCGCGGCCGTGTTCGTCGGCGTGGCACTGTGGGGGCCCATCGGCGCCCTGATCGGGATCCCGCTCGCCGCGGCGGTGGTCTCGCTGCTGGAGACCTACGGGCACCGTTACGAGCTGGTGGCCCAGATCGCCGAGGTCGGGGTGGCGTCGCCGCGCCGGCATGCCGACCTCGGCACCGGGGCAGCGCGGGCGAGGGACGACGGCAGGGAGGTGGCGCCGTCGGAGGGCGACGGCGGGACGGCAGCGCCGTCGGACGGCGAACACGGCAGGGCGGCAGGGTCGTCGGAGGAGGACGACGGGAGGGAAGGGCCGCCGCCGGCCGGCTGAGCGGCATACGGCGGCGGGTGCTCAACGGCGGTAGTCGTCCTCCGCGGCGTCGCTGGGCGCATCCGTGAGCTGGTCGAGCCGGTCGGCCTCGGAGCCGTCCGGCTCGCTCACGGCCCCGACCATGGCCTCACGGACGTCCCGGTCGTCCCGGTCGTCGGGGGGCTCGTCGTCGGTGAAGGTGGGCTCCGGGATGTCGGTGAGCGAGTCGTCGGACATGGCTTCCTCCTTCTCCATGCTGGCCCCCCATTGTCCCGCGGTGCCGGCTCGTTCCACAGGTGGGGCCCACCCCCGTCGTACGGCGCGGCGCCGGGGGTGGGCCGACACGTTGGCCGGTCAGCGCATCGAGCGCCAGACCGAACGCGCCTCGCTCGGCCCGGACGGCCAGGGCGCGATCCACGGCCCCGTGCCCTCGCTGGGGTCGAGGATGCCGTCCTCCAGCCACGCGTAGTCGCCGGCCAGGACACCCTTGGCCAGTCGCGTGTCGACGTCGTCGGTGTTGGACCACAGGGCGTCGAACAGCGCCTCGACCCGCAGCCGCGACTGGTCGCAGAAGGCGTCGGCCAGCTGGAAGGCGGCCTGGCCGCGGGCCGGGTCGTCCTGGCGGAGCAGCTCGGCGCGGGTGCACGAGGCGGCCATCGCGAACAGCTCGGCCCCGATGTCCACGACCCGGCCGAGGAAGACCTGCCGGTACTCCAGCCTGGCCTGCCACCGGGACATCCCGTAGAACGTCTGGCGCGCCAGCTTGCGGCTGGACCGCTCGACGAACCGGAGGTGGTGGGCCAGGGAGCCGAACTCGGCATAGGCGGTCGGCACGTCCCCCCGTCCGGCGACGAGCCGCGGCAGCCACTTCGCGTAGAACCCGCTGGCGCCGGCCGCGGCCCGCGCCTTGTCCTCGAGGGAGGCGTCCTGGTCGGCCAGGGCGCCGGCTGCCTTCAGGTGCGCGTCGACGGCCTCGCGCGCGATGAGCAGGTGCATGATCTCGGTGGAGCCCTCGAAGACCCGGTTGATCCGCATGTCGCGCAGCAGCTGCTCGACGGGCACCGCCCGCTCGCCCCGGGCGGCGAGCGAGGCGGCCGTCTCGTAGCCGCGCCCGCCACGGATCTGGACCAGCTCGTCGGCGATGCGCCACGCCATCTCGCTGGACCACAGCTTGGCCAGGGCCGCCTCGATCCGGATGTCCTTGCTGCCCGCGTCGGCCAGCCGGGTCGCCAGCTCGGTCATGGCCTCCAGCGCGAAGGTGGTGGCGGCGATGAAGGCGATCTTCTGCGCCACCGCGGCGTGCTCGCCGACCGGCCGGCCCCACTGCACGCGGGTGGCCGACCACTCGCGGGCGATCTTGAGCGACCACTTGCCCGCCGCCGCGCACATGGCCGGGATCGACAGCCGTCCCGCGTTGAGGGTGGTCAGCGCGATCTTGAGGCCCTCGCCCTCGCGGCCCAGCCGGTTCTCGGCGGGGACGCGCACCTGGTCGAGGCGGGTGAGCCCGTTCTCGAGGCCCTTCAGGCCCATGAACGAGTTGCGCCGCTCGACGGTGATCCCCGTGGTGGAGCTCTCGACGACGAAGGCGGTGATGCCCCCGCGTCCGCCCTCGTGCGCGGGCACTCGCGCCATCACGACGAGCAGCTCGGCGACCACCCCGTTGGTGGTCCACAGCTTCACCCCGTCGAGCAGGTAGGCGGACCCGTCGGGGGTGGGGGTGGCGGTGGTCGCCATCCGGGCGGGGTCCGAGCCGACGTCGGGCTCGGTGAGCAGGAAGGCCGAGATCGCACCGGCCGCGCAGCGCGGCAGGAACTCCCGCTTCTGCTCCTCGGTGCCGACGAGCTTGACCGGCTCCGGGACGCCGATCGACTGGTGCGCGGACAGCAGCGCCCCGAGGCTGGCATGGACCGAGCCGACCAGCATGAGGGCCTTGCCGTACGAGGACATCGTCAGGCCCAGGCCGCCGTACTCGCGGGGGATCTTCATGCCGAAGGCCCCGACCTCCGCGAGCGCCGCGACGTAGTCGTCGGGGATGCGGTCCTCGCGCTCGATGACCGCCGCGTCCATTCCCTTCAGCACGATCCGGAGCCGCTCGAGGAACTCCTCGCCACGTGCCTCGTCCTCGGCGTTCGCCCGGGGCTGGGGGTGGATCAGGTCGATGTCGAAGTCGCCGAGGTACAGGCCCTTGGCGAAGCTCGGTCGCTCCCACCCGGTCTCACGGGCGGCCTCGGCGACCGCGCGGGCCTCGCGCTCGGTGGCTTCGACGTGGTGTCCGTCTCTGGTCTCGGTCCGGCTGTCCTCGGTGGTGCTGGTCATCACTGGCCTCCTCGGGTCTCCGGCCTCGCCGCCGGACAGAACCTACGTTACCGGTGAGTACCCGGTTCTACGATGGCAACGACCCCGCGACCCGAAGGAGCGACCGGATGAGCACGGAACAGGCCCGGGAAGAGCTGGTCCACCACACGGTCGAGCGCGGTGTCGCGACGATCACCCTCGACTCGCCGCACAACCGCAACGCCCTGTCGGACCGGCTCGTCCGGCAGCTGCTGCAGGCCCTGTGGCGGGCCGACGAGCAGCAGGAGGTGCGGGTCGTCGTGCTGACCCACACCGGCACCACGTTCTGCGCCGGCGTCGACCTGACCGAGGCGGCGCAGCGCAGCGGCTCCGACGCGGCCACCGCGCGCAGCGAGCAGCTCGTCGAGCTGCTCCGGACGATCCTGACGCTGGGCACCCCGGTCGTCGCGAGCATCGACGGGCACGTCCGGGCCGGCGGCATGGGCATCATCGGCGCCTGCGACATCGTGGTGTCGGGGCCGCGGTCCACGTTCGCCCTCACCGAGGCCAGGATCGGGGTGGCGCCCTCGATCATCAGCCTCGTCGTGCTGTCGCGGCTGGGTGACCGGGCCGCCGCGCGGCTGTGCCTGACCGGAGAGGTGTTCGGTGCCTCGGAAGCGGCCCGGGTCGGCTTCGTCACCGAGACGACCGAGGAGCGGGAGGCCGCCCTCGCCCGGCTGCTGACCGACCTGCGGGTCGTGTCGCCCCAAGGCCTGCGCGAGACGAAGCTGCTGGTCAACGACGCCATCCTGGCCGCCTTCGACGCCGGTCGCGACCGGGTCATCGAGCAGTCCACCCGGCTGTTCATGAGCGAGGAGGCCGCCGAGGGGATGCGGGCGTTCCTGCAGAAGCGTCCGCCCCGCTGGGCCCGGTAGCAGCGGCGCGCGCGGCCGAGCGGGCCCGCTCGTCCCCTCGGGAACGACTGTGCGGTGGTCTGCGTGGGCACCTGCCGGCGACACGTCGGGATGGCAGGTACGTCCGGGTCTCGGCGAGCAGCCCTCCGATCCGCCCACCTGGCCCTCGGCCGATCACAGCCGGCGCCCCCTCGCAAGGAGCGCGGCTGTCGCGAACGCTGGATAGCAGCGGCAGCGCACCCCGGTCAAGAGGGCCTGCGCCGGACCGCCCCGATGTTCGCGGAGCGCCTCAGTGGCGACCCTAGTCGCACGCCGTCCGGGAGATGCCCGGGCGACACCGCCGAAAGGATCGGTCCATGCACATCACGCGCAACCTCAAGGCGCTCGGCGCCTCCGCCTTGGCCGCCGCCTTCCTCGTCACTGGGGTCGGCACGGCCCAGGCCGCGAGCAACCACGCCATCAGCGGCACCGTCTACTCGCCGTGCTCCAGTGCCGGGTGGGCCTGGTACAACTCCTCGACCGCCCGGTACAAGGAGGGCACGGGCGCCATGAAGGTCATCTTCTCCGACCTCAACAAGGGCGGCCTGAACTTCAAGTCGCGGGACGCCTCGAACCTCACGATCGGCAACGTCGTGAGCTTCGCCTACAGCGAGACCGACATCTGGCGTACCCAGGCTTCGAGCGTCGCCAACGGCCGCAAGTTCTACAACTCCTTCAAGCAGGTCAGCAGCGCCTGCAACCAGAAGGACTACAACTTCTCCGGCACCCAGTCCTACTGACGGGTTGTCGCGCGATACGCACGGACGCGCACGACGAGAGCCGGGTCGGGCCCTGAGCCCCACCCGGCTCCTTCGTCAGGAGGTGAGCGATGCGAGTCATCTGGTACGAGGTGGTCGCCCCCGGGCTGACGACGTCCCCCGGCGAGTTGCGAGACACGTTGGTCGCGAGCGCCGCGGCGGTCGGCGTGGAGCACTGCTACTGGGTCAGGACCGCCCTCGGCTGGCAGGGTCTGGTGTTCGTCCGGGCTGCGGACGGCGACAGCGATCCGGCCGAGGTCGCCCGTCACGACGCGGCGGTCGAGGCCGCCTTCACAGACCTCTCGACCCACGGGGTCGTGACCGTGGTCAGAGCAGATCTTCCTCGCTGACCCATCCGAGCGCCATCGCCCGCGCTCCCAGCTCGAACCGGCTGCGGGCCTTGACCGAGGCGGAAAGCGTCTCGCTCATCCGCCGCACGGTGCGCGGCGAGACACCGAGACGACGTGCGACGGCTTCGTCCGTCGAGCCCTGGGCCCAGAGCACGACAGCCAGACGTTCCTGCTCCCGCAGGCCGCTGGGCAGACGCATGGGGCGGGTCCCGAAGGGTCGGCCCACCCGCCAGGTGGTGAGGAACAACGCAACCAGCCCCGCGACGAGGCCACGGTTGCGGACCTCGACCGCACCCAGCGAGGTGTCACGCTCGTCGATTGGGACGAGCGCCACCTCGCGGTCGACGACCAACATCCGCACGGGAAGGATCGGGACCGTCCGCACCTGGGCGCCGAGGTCAGAGAGCGCCTTGAGGTATTCGGCCGTCCCTGCGTGGTTGAGCGCGGTGTCAAGATAGACGGCCCTCATCGAGACCCCTCGGGCGAGGGTGTCCGCGTTGAGCGGGCTCGCGCTGCGCAGCTGTTCGTTCGACTGCCCACCGCCCGGGTTGAACGACCAGACCTCGTCGCGGCACTCACGGGCCAGCTCGACGAGCTTGTCCCGGACCGCATCCAGCCCGTGCAAGGCGGTGATCGTCAGGTGCGGATCCGCATTGTGCGCGGCGCTGTTGGCGGCCAGCCACTGCTCGATCTGGAGCTGTGCCCGTTCGACCTGCGACTGCCGCTCGGCCAGCTCGAGGCGCTCCTGAGCCAGCAGCGCCTTCAGCCCGACAGAGGGGTCGACGATCCTGGTCGGTTCCCCAGAGGAGTCAAGCTCGGCGAGGGCGATGGCCGAGAGTCGGTTCAGGCCCGTGCGGACGTCGTCCTCGGACAGGTCGAGCAGGCGAGCCAGCGCCTCGATCCCCGCCACGGGCTGGCTGGCCAACGTGAGATACACGCGGTGGGTCAGCGAGTCCATCCCCAGGTAGTTGAGCACGCAGCCCCCTCCGAGCGGGCCGTGAGGCCGAGCGCAAATCGGCCCCGTCCGGCTGATCCGGAGGCTACCGCAGCAGGCTGGAGAGCGCGATCCGAGAGGTCCGGAGGGCGGGCGCCACGGCACCGATGAACGCCGCCGATGAGGACGCCAACACTCCGAGGGCAGCGGCCCGCCAGGGCAGGGGCACCGGAGCCACCGACACGTCGCTCATCCGGCCCAGTGCCCACGGCACGAGGAACCAGGCGCTGACGAGGGCCACGGCTGCTGCTGCGAGCGCGACGACCTGCGACTCGACGAGCACCAGGGCGAGGACGTGCGCCCGGGACGCGCCGAGCGCCCGACGGATCGCCCACTCCTCGGACCGGTCGCGCAGGGTCGCCAGGCCGATGTTGAGGATGCCGAGCGTGCCCACGAGAAGGCTCAGGGCGGCGATGGACAACAGGAGCGACCGGCTCGTCCTGAGCTGGTCCTCGAAGGTGGTCATCGTGTCGTTGCGGGCAACGTCCGCCACGCTCGACTGCCGGCCGGCCACCGCGGCGAGATCCGCGACCCTGCCGCGCAGGACGCGCTCGTCCCCGCCGGTGAGCAGCACGGCCTGTGACGTCGGTGCCATCCCGGCCCGGGACAGGAGATCGCGGTCGCGGTCGCGCACGTAGACGGTGGCCACGTCCGTCCCGTCCTCCACTACTCCGCGAACGCGTGCGCGCACTGGCGCCGTCCCCGCCCCGGCACCGATCGTGACGACCTCACCGGCTACCAGCCGGGAGCCCGCGCGACGGTTGAGGAGGACCTCCGGCACGAGGTACGGAGCCTCGGTGAACCACCTGCCGCGGAGCACCTCGAGGGGTCGAACTCCTCGCAGGTCGGTCGAGATCGCGACAGTCTCGACGTCCATCGGCCCGTCGCCGGTGGTCAGCTTCGCCGGCCCGTACGCGGCCACCGACACGACCCGGCCACCCGTCGCCCGGACCGTCCGCGCGAGCGTGGGGCGCCACCAGCGGGTCGGATCGGGGTCGCCTGGAGTCACCTCGAGGGAGACCCGCACCGTGGTCGCGGGCCCTTGTGCGAGCAGCGCCCGGTGAACGGTTGCCGAGGCGATCACCTCGCTGGACCCCTGGACCAGCACGACCGTGAGGACACCGATCAGCAGGCTCAAGGCAGTGAGGCCGTTGCGCAGCGGACGCGTTCGGACCCCCTGCCCGGCCATGCGAACAACGTCAGGCAGCCACATCGGTCACCACTCGCCCGGCCCGCAGCTCGATGACCCGCCCCAGCGACCTCGCCACCTGGGCGTCGTGCGTGACCACGACGAGTGAGGAGCCGGCCGCGCTCACCCTTGAGAGCATGAGCGCCATCACGTCACCTGCGGTCGACTCGTCCAGGGCTCCGGTCGGCTCGTCCGCGAGGATGATCGTGGGACGGGCGGTGAGGGCCCTCGCGAGCGCGACGCGCTGCTGTTCGCCGCCCGAGAGCTGCGGTGGCCGGTGGCTCAGCCGGTCCCCCAGGCCCACCTCGTCCAGCGCCGAGACCGCGCGGCGGGCCCGGTTGCGACGAATGCCACGGTGTGCCAGTGCGACCTCGACGTTCTCCTGGGCCGTCAGGTGCGAGAGCAGGCAGAAGCGCTGGAACACGAACCCGAACGTGTCGGCGCGCAGCGCATCCCGGCAGCGTTCGCCAAGCGAGGCGACGTCGACGCCGTCGATGCGATAGGAGCCGCTGGTGGCACGGTCCAGCAGTCCCATGACCGCGAGCAGGGTGCTCTTCCCGGACCCCGACCGGCCGACCACTGCAACCGACCCGCCCGACGCGACCGAAAGGTCTATTCCCCGCAGGACGGGGAGGGGGTCGCCACGCCGGTTCTTCACCGCCTTCTCCACACCTTCGAGGGTCAGGGTGGTCACGACCGTCCCCCGAGGTCCGGCCCGGGAACCCGGACGGTCTCGCCGGCACGGAGGCCGGAGAGGACGGCGATGCGACTGCCGTCGCTCACCCCCAGATGGACCTCACGCTCCTCCGGAGCGCGGCCCGGTCGCAGCACGAGCACGGTCCCCGACGAGGCGTCACCGGCGATCGCCTCGAGCGGCAGGACGACAACGTCCCGCGCGAACCCGGTCCTCACCGACAGGAGTCCAGGCATGCCCGCGTAGACGTGCACGCTGTCAGGCACGGCACAGGTCAGGGTGGCCTCGCCGTCGCCCGGCTGTGGGACGGGGTCGACCAGGATGCAGGCGAACGGGCCCGGACCTTTGTCGATCTGCCCGCGGGCGCCGCGTGGAGGCGAGTACAGCCGGTAGAGCGCGGAGGCCGGCACCTTCGCGACGAGAGCGAACCCACGGGTGTGTCCCCGGGCCACCGGATGGTTCACCGGGACCTCGCTCGCGGAGGAGACGGTGAGCTCGTCAACGACGATCCCAGTCGGCAGCGCGACGGCCTGCGAGCGGCTCCCACCCGAGCTCAGCCGCAGGTTCTCGTCGACGAGTGAGTACCGACCCGCCGCGCGCGCGGTGACCGTTACCGGAGCCGATGGCTGCACGACCGCCTCGAGGACCAGCGTGCTCTCGACCGAACCGGCGACCGCCTCGACCGACTCGACCGACTCCCGCGACGACTCCGCGCCTGCCGTGCCACCGTCCGTGAGCGTCGTAGCCCCGGGGGCGCAGCCGGCGGTCACGAGGGCCAACGCGGCCAGCCCGACCCATCGGCCGCGCATCAGGTGCCGTCCTCGTGGGGACAGTTCATCTCGTGGTCGTTGCGCAGCGGCGTCAGGTCCCCGAGGCGCGTACTGTCCAGCACTTTGTCGAGGATCGGTCGCGACTCCGGAGCGAGGGCCTTGGTATAGAAGTACGTCGTCCGGATCTTGTCCAGCTCAGCGATCGCTGCCTGACGGTCGCTCTCGGTGACCGCGACGTCGAGGGCGCGACCGCTCCACGAGCAGAACCAGAACGAGTCGGCGGCTTGGCGACCGAAACCGGGCTCGTAGATCATCGGGATCCCGTCCTCGGCCGTGCCGGCGATGGGCTGGCTCGGCCAGGACGAGTCCGGGGCCAGGGTCAGCTGGCCGGCTTCGGTCAGGTACTCCTGGGTCGCCTCCGCGGCGGTGAGGGTGGGAGGTCCCTGTGGCTCGCCGGCGCTGCACGCCGTCAGGGCGAGCACACCGGCCAGCGAGACGACGAGCCCACCGCTCCAGATCCTGCGGGCGCTCATTCCCAGCCCCAGTTGTTGGACCCGCTGCCCATCGCGAGCACGAAGGTCTCGCTCCGAGCGGCCCCGTGGGTCGCGAGGTCCGAGTGGGCTCCCGTCGCTGCGCCGGACGCACCGACGACACTGCCGAGAGCGAGGACCGCCATGGCGATGACCTGGACGAACCTGCGCTTGCTCATGATGACTCCCTGATGATGTGGCTTGCTGAGCAGATCTTGGGAGTCGTCGCCATCGATGCGACAGCGGGCACTTTGGTCCATTGGCCCAATTGGGTCAACCCCGCCCGTCGTGACCGGATCCGTCCTCGGGCCGCCGCGGCCTCAAGTGCCCGCTTCCCGGCTGCGGGGAACGGAGCACAGGCTGTGTGCGTCGACGAACAGGAGGAGCGATGTCCGATGCTGACGAGGTCCTCGTCCTCACCGTGGAAGGTGGGGACGGAAGACCAGCCGCAACGGCTCGGCTTGGCGCGGGCGACTCGATCTGGGTTGGTGCCTGCGCGTGTGGCAGGTGCACGGTCGACCTGGTCGTCGGACGGGCTCCGTGGACACCCTTCGCGATCGAGGTCTCGGCCCACCCGGCGCACTGGTCGGTCTCCAACGAGGTCGACACGGGCGTGGTGAGGTGTCGCGACCTGGAGGATCCGCAGCAGCAGATTCTCGTCGGCCCCGGTCGGGTCGACACCGTGATCCCGTTCGAGCTGGCGATCATGGACTTCCCCGACGTGGTCGGCTCGAGCCGAGTACTGGTCTTCGGACCGGAGCCGCTGGTGCGCCCGACACCAGCACAGCGACACTGTCCGGGGGCCGCGTCGACCCCAAGCCTTCGCCGCGACGCCGTCTATTTCGCCGTGCTCGAAGAGCTGTGCCTTCCGTGGCAGACCCGGGGACAGTCGGCCCGCCTGCCGACGTCGGCCGAGGTCACAGAGCGGCTCCAGCGCCGCGGCTTGAGCGTGAGCCGGCGCGCCGTGGATCATCACGTCGACTACCTGTTCGACCGCTTGGGCCTGCCCTCGGTCGTGCAGGGTGGCGGCCGAGGTCGCCGTCGGGAAGCCCTCGTCAGCACCGCGATCAGGATGAACCTGGTCGGGTCGAACCGGCGAGCCGCCAGCGGCCCCGCGGCATGAGCACCGCACCGCTCGCTAGGGTTCGTCGCATGTGCTCCAGGGCACGGACCTCGCCGGCCGCCACGGTCCTGGCCGCCCTGTTCGTGGGCTACGCCTACGGCTGGGTGACGTCGTCCGTCCCCGCACCCCAGGACCCTGAGGAGTTCTGGGTCGCCAACCTCTCGGCCCCCTACCTCGTCCTGCCCTTCCTCACCGTGGCCTGGGCAGCCGCACGTCATTCGCTGTCCAGCGGGCGGTCCGCGCTCCTCGGAGCGGCCACTGGAGGGATGATGATCGCCGGCTTCTACGGGCTGCATCGGGTCGGCCGGGAGAGCAGCGCGGACAGCGGCCTCGCGGACGGCATCGGCGGCGCCTACGGGCGCTGGTTCTCCACCTTCCTGCTGGGTCGGCCCGGGGGGATCCCTTGGCTGACCATCGGCATCGTCACCGGGGTCGTCGCCGGTCTGCTCGCGTGGTCGTGGAGCGCTCGGCGCCTCAGGGCCATCGCCGTGGTCGTCGTCGGGACGCTCCTGCTCGAGCCTGTGGCCCGGCTGACGCTCGGCGCCCGGGACCTGCCAATGCTGCACGGCTACCCGCGCACCCCGCCCAACGTCACCGTCTGGCTATGCGAGGCCACCGTCGGAGTGGCCGCGCTCGTCTTGCTCCGTCGTCGTCCCGGTTGGCGTCAGCCTGAACGGAGGTGCTCTCACTAGCCTGGGCCACCTTGGCTGGTGCGCGAAAGCCCTTGCCGCGCCTGTCGAGTTTCCCGAGCTCGTCGAGTAGTTCGGCCTCGCCTGTACGGAACGGGTTGCTGACCTGTGATCGGCCAGCGAGAGCGGCCTCGTACCCCGCGTCCCAGACATCCTCAGGACTGTTGCCGTGGTAGGGGTCGCGCTCTGCCGTGCTCATACGTTCGGCCATCGTGATCGTCGCGTCGGCCTGGTACGCCAACGGTGCGCGACGTGTTGGGGGGGCACGGGCCCTGGTGACCGACAAGTTCCACCGCGTCGTGCGGCACCCAGATGCTCGCCCAGGCGCCCGCACGCCACGCGCAGCGCTCGCGGGCGAGCGGCTGCGAGCCAGGAAGACCGGGCAGAGCGCCCTGGGCCGGTGACTTGACGCGAGAAGACCCGGGTGTCGTGACCAGCGGCGGCTGGGCGGCATACCTGCGTCGTCGGGGGCGGTTCCGCATCGCTCCCGACCATCCAGCGTCCTCGCAGAAATGCTTCGTACGCTCGAAACAAATGAACGAGACCCTTGGCCCCCGGTACAAGTGGGTCGCGCTGTCGAACACGACGCTCGGCGTGCTCATCGCCACCATCAACAGCTCGATCCTGCTCATCGCCCTGCCGGACATCTTCCGTGGGCTGCACGTCGACCCGCTCGCGCCGGGCAACTCGAGCTACCTGCTGTGGCTCATCATGGGCTACCTGGTCGTCACCGCCGTCCTGGTCGTCAGCTTCGGCCGGCTGGGCGACATGTTCGGCCGGGTCCGGATGTACAACCTCGGCTTCCTCGTCTTCACCATCTCCTCGGTGCTGCTCAGCGTCACGTGGCTGACCGGCGACGCCGGCGCCCTTTACCTCATCGTCATGCGCATCGTGCAGGGCGTGGGCGGCGCCCTGCTGATGGCGAACTCGAGCGCGATCATCACCGACGCGTTCCCGCCCGACCAGCGCGGGCTCGCCCTCGGGCTCAACATGGTCGCCGGCATCGCCGGGTCGTTCATCGGCCTGGTCATCGGCGGCCTGCTCGCCCCCGTCGAGTGGCACCTGGTCTTCCTGGTCTCGGTGCCGGTCAGCCTGTTCGGCACCGTCTGGGCCTACCTCAAGCTGCGCGACACGGGGGTGCGGCACGACGCGGGGATGGACTGGTGGGGCAATGCGACCTTCGGCATCGGGCTGGTCGCGATCCTCGTCGGGATCACCTATGGCATCCAGCCCTACGGGCGCCACGTGATGGGCTGGACCAACCCGATGGTGCTCGCGGCGCTGGTCGGCGGCACGGTCGTGCTCGTCGGGTTCTGCATCATCGAGACCCGGGTGGCCCACCCGATGTTCAACCTCGAGCTGTTCCGGATCCGCGCCTTCTCCGCCGGCAACCTCGCCAGCCTGCTGTCCGGGCTCGGCCGCGGCGGCCTGATGTTCATCCTGATCATCTGGCTGCAGGGCATCTGGCTGCCGGAGCATGGCTACTCGTTCGAGCAGACCCCCCTCTGGGCCGGCATCTTCATGCTGCCGATGACGGTCGGCTTCCTCGTCGCGGGCCCGACCTCGGGCTGGCTCTCCGACCGGTTCGGGGCACGGTCGTTCGCGACCGGCGGGATGCTCATCGCCGCGGCCAGCTTCGGCTGGCTGCTCCTGCTGCCGGTGCAGTTCGGGTATCCCGAGTTCGCCGGGGCGCTGCTCGTGGGCGGGCTGGGCATGGGGCTGTTCGCCGCGCCGAACCGCACCGGGATCATGAACTCGCTGCCACCGACCCGCCGCGGCGTCGGCTCCGGGATGAGCACGACGTTCCAGAACTCCGCGATGGTCCTGTCGATCGGGATCTTCTTCTCCCTCATGATCACCGGGCTGTCCGGCGGTCTGCCCCACGCGATGGTCGCCGGACTGAGCGCGCACGGGGTCCCTGCCCCCCAGGCCCACCAGCTGGCCGCGCTGCCGCCGGTCGCGGTCCTGTTCGCCTCGCTTCTCGGCTACAACCCGATCGGCACGCTGCTCGGGCCGGGCGTGCTGCACCACCTGTCGACCGCCGACGCGAGCTACCTGACCGGTCGCGCCTTCTTCCCCTCGCTCATCTCGGCCCCCTTCCACGACGGGCTGGTCGTCGCGTTCGGGTTCGCCATCGCGGCCTGCCTCATCGCCGCATGGGCGTCCTGGCTGCGCGGCGGGAAGTACATCTACCCGGAGGACCCGGTCCCCGTCGAGTCGCCGCCGGCCCCCAGCGTCGACAGCACGGTCGGCACCGGCGCGGGCGCCGCCACTGCTGGTGGGGTCGCCGCCGTGGCCCAGGACCGGGGCGCGGGCAGGGGGAGCGGGTGAGCGCCGCGCCGCTCGATGTCGTCGCGCAGCCGCGGGACGCCGACCGCACCGCGCACCGTCGTGCTGGCGAGGGTCGCGTTGGTGAGGGTGCCGATGGTGGGGACGCCGACGAGGCGCTGCGCCGACTCGCCGGAGACCTGCGCGCCGAGGTGAACCGGCTGGCCTACCACCTGCGGGCCCCGGCCACGCGGTCCGGCATCACGCCGACCCGGCTGGCCGCGCTCGCGGCGCTGGCGCACGCCGAGGCCGGCCTGCGCGCCGGTGACCTCGCCGCGCGGATGGGGATCTCGCCGGCGAGCACGAGCCGCCTGATCGAGCTGCTGGTGGGCGCGGGCTGGGCAGCGCGCACCCGGGACCCCCAGGACGCCCGTGCCGTCCTGCTGACCCTGACCGACCTGGGCCGACACGCGATCGAGGACCTGCGGCGCGACAACGTCGCCGGGCTGGCCGCCAACCTGTCGACCCTCGGACCCGACGAGCGCGCCGTCCTGGCAGCGGCGATCCCCCTGCTGCGCGCGCTGTCCGAGCGGCTGCTGGCCGCCGGGTCCGATGCCGCCGGCCCGGGCACCTAGCCACAAGCGGGCTGGCAGGGTCACCCGGGCTGCCGACACCCCGAACCTAGGCCGCGTGGGGCCGGACGACGTGGGGCAGCGTGAGCGGCTGCCCGAACGAGGTCGGCTCGGCCGGTCGGAAGCCGAGGTGACCCAGGTCGGCAGCCAGCTCCCTGGTCCGGTCGACGAGCTCGAGGCTCGGGCTGCCGATCGAGTAGTCCCCGCGGTGCCCGCTCAGCGCGAGCAGCGCGGCCTCCGCGAGGGACGCGTAGGCGCGACCGTCCGGCAGGCCGATGCTCCCGCCGCGCAGCCGCAGCGACGGGATCTCGACGATCCCACCGTCGACGACCAGCACGTCGGGCCGCTCCTGTCGGAGCGTTCGAGAGGTGTTGCGCGGCTGGGTCGAGTCGAGCACGACGGCGTCCGGACCGAGGTGCTCGGCTCGCAGGGTGGTGTCCGCCGAGGCGGTCAGGAGCACGACCAGGTCGGCGTCCGCGACGGTGCCGATCTGGTCGCTGACCCGCGTCCACACCCGGTTGCTCAGCTCGCCGGCCAGTGCGGTGAGCGGCGGCATCCGGCGCGCCACCAGGGTCAGCCGGTCGACGGCCCGGTCCCGCGTGAGCAGCCGGACCAGCGCCGTACCGACGCTGCCCGTCGCCCCGACCACGGCGACGTGCCGCTCGGCCCGCGGGTGCACCGCCGTGGCGAGCAGGTCTCGCACCTGCGCGTCGAGCGTCGCCGCCATGAAGGCGTGGCCGTTGGTCACCCCGAGGCCCGCTCGCCCACACAGCCACGTCCCGCCGTCCGTGACGGTCGAGGTCAGCGCGCCCAGCCCGATGACGCCCGCCCCGAGCGCCGTGGCCCGGTCGAGGGCCCACGCGACCCGTTCCCGGCCGGTCGACCGCTGCTCCAGCAGGTGCCGGGCACCCATCGGGACGAGCACCACGTGCCCGACCTGCCGGCCGCCGATCTCGACGGCGGCCAAGGGGCGCTGCGGCCCCGGAATCCGCCGCAGCGCCTTGTCGTAGAACCGCTCCGGCGCCCTCCCCAGCTGCGAGCACACCCGCCCGACGTCATCCGCGAGTCGGTGCTCCGGATGGACGAGGAACGCGAACCCCTGACCCCGCTCCATGTCCTGCCCCCCCACGCTCAGTGGTACCGCCCCCCGGCGGTACCTACCTGTCTAGCAGAGTCGCCGCGCCTTCGTGTGATACCCGGTCGAATTGGGTGTTGTCGGCGAAACCGGGATCACCCGAGGGCCGTGCGCACGCTCGCCTCGGGGGAGAGGTCGAGGCGTCGCAGCAGCTGGGCGTTGGCGGCCACGACGATGGTCGAGACCGACATGAGCAGGGCCCCGACCTCCATCGGCAGGACGAACCCGACCGGGGCGAGGGCGCCCGCGGCGAGCGGTACCGCCAGCAGGTTGTAGCCCGTGGCCCACCAGAGGTTCTGCTTCATCTTCCGGTAGCCGGCCCGGGACAGCTCGATGACGGAAAGGACCGACCGCGGGTCGTCGGAGGCGAGGATCACGCCGGCAGAGGCGATGGCGACGTCGGTGCCGGCGCCGATGGCGATCCCCACGTCGGCCCGGGCGAGCGCCGGCGCGTCGTTGACGCCGTCGCCGACCATGGCCACGATCCGTCCCTCGTGCTGCAGCTCGGCGACCCTGCTGCTCTTGTGCTCCGGCCGGACCCCGGCGAAGACCTGGTCGATGCCCAGCTCGGCGGCGACGGCGCGGGCGACCGGCTCGGCGTCTCCGGTGATCATGACCACGTGGATCCCGAGCGAGTGCAGGGCGGCGACCGCCTGCCGGGACTCCGGACGTACCTCGTCGGTCAGCACGAGGGCACCGACCACCTCCCCGTCCAGCACGACGTGCAGGACGATCGCGCCCTGCTCGGACCATCGCGAGGTCGAGCCCAAGGCGGTGGCGCCGTGCTCGGCAAGCAGGTTCGGCCCGCCGACGGCGACCGTGCGACCCTCGACCCGGGCCGTTACGCCGACGGAGGTCGAGGCACGGAAGTCGCTCGCCGTCGGGATCGGCACACCGCGTCGTTCCGCAGCGGAGACGATCGCCCTGGCGAGCGGGTGCTCACTGTCGCCCTCGGCCGCGGCCGCGAGGGCGAGCAGCCGGTCCTCACCCAGCGCCGTCGTGAGCACGTGGTGGACGACGGGCTCACCCCTGGTGAGCGTGCCGGTCTTGTCGAACAGCACGGTGTCGACCTGGCGCATCCGCTCCAGCGCCGCACGGTCCTTGACGAGCACCCCACCCCGTGCCGCCCGCTCGGTCGAGATGGACACGACGAGGGGGATCGCCAGCCCGAGCGCGTGCGGACAGGCGATCACGAGAACGGTGATGGCGCGCACCAGCGCGCTGTCGGGCGCCCCGGCCATGCTCCATACGGCGACGGTGACGACTGCTGCCCCGAGCGCGAACCAGAAGAGCCAGCCGGCCGCACGGTCGGCAAGCAGCTGCGCGCGGGTCGTCGAGGACTGCGCCTCGGTCACGAGCCGCCGGATTCCCGCCAGCACGGTGTCGTCCCCGACGGCACCCACGCGCACCCGCAGCGCGCTGTCGGTCGCGACGGTGCCGGCCACGACGTGGTCACCGACCTCGCGCCGCACCGGTCGCGACTCGCCGGTGACCATCGACTCGTCGACGTCTGCCGCGCCGTCGCTCACCACGCCGTCGGCCGGCACCCGGGCACCCGGCCGGACGACGACGACGTCGCCCACGCGCAGCTCGGCCGGGGACACCGTCGTGATGGTGTCGCCGTCGACCCGCTCCGCCTCGTCGGGCAGCAGGGCGGCGAGCGAGTCGAGCGCGGAGGAGGTGCGGGCGAGCGAGCGCATCTCGAGCCAGTGCCCGAGCAGCATGATGACGATCAGCAGCGCCAGCTCCCACCAGAAGTCGAGCCCGTGGGAGAGCAGCCCCAGCGTCGCCCCCCAGGACGAGGCGAACGCGACCGTGATGGCCATCCCGATCAGCAGCATCATCCCGGGCCGGCGACCGCGCACCTCGCTGACGGCACCCGTGAGGAAGGGCCGGCCGCCCCAGACGTACATGGCCGTCCCGAGCAGCGCCGGCACCCAGTGCAGGCCGGGCACGTGGGGCAGCGAGTAGCCCACCAGGTCGGCGAACATCTCGCTGAGCAGCACGGTCGGCACGGAGACGACCAGCATGATCCAGAACAGCCGCCGGAACATCGCGACGTGGTCGCCGTGCCCCGCGTGGCCGGCGTGGTCGCCGTGCCCGGCGTGGTCACTGTGCTCCGCGTGGTGGTGGCTGACGTCCCCCTGGTGACCGGCGGGCTTGTCGTGAGTGTGCGCCGCATGACTCCCTGTCTGCAGCAGGTGGCGCTCGTGCGTGGCCGCGTTCTTCGTCATGTGCCTCACCATACCCCCCTAAGGTATATGAGACAAGACAGCGCAGACTTCTTTATCGACAGGCAGCCTTCCCCATCGAGCGTGCACGAATCCCCATCGAGCGTGCACGAATCCCGATCGACAGTGCACTGCTGCGCACTCGGCCAGGCGGACAACGTCGTCGCCCAGAGGCTAGGGTGCGCCAATGGACCTCCTTCTCATAGCAGGGCTCTGGCTGGATGCCTCCGCCTGGGACGCGGTGGTGCCCGAGCTGGAGAAGCGCGGGCACCACGCCATACCGGTGACTCTTCCCGGCCAGGGGGACGGACGTGACACGGCCACCCTGGACGACCAGATCGAGGCGGTCCTGGCTGCCGTCGACGCAGCCGAGCGCCCGTTCGTCGTCGGCCATTCGGCCGCCGCCACACTGGCCTGGTTGGCCGGGGACCGGCGGCCCGACCGGGTGCACGGTCTGGCGCTGATCGGCGGGTTCCCTTCCGCGCCGGGGGAGGCCTACGCGGACTTCTTCCCCACCGCCGACGGCGCCATGCCGTTCCCGGGCTGGGAGCCGTTCGACGGCCCGGACTCCGCGGACCTCGACGAGGCGGGCCGGGCAGCCATCGCCGAGCGGGCCCTTGCCGTCCCCGAGGGTGTCGCGAAGGGGACCGTCCACTACCTCGACGATCGGCGGTATGCCGTCCCCGTCGTCCTCGTGTGCCCGGAGTTCTCGCCGGAGCAGGCGAAGGAGTGGCTCGAGGCCGGAGAGCTGCCCGAGCTGGCCAGGGCCCACCACCTCGAGTACGCCGACATCGACTCGGGCCACTGGCCGATGTTCACCAAGCCGGCCGAGCTCGCCGGCCTCCTCGCCGCTGTCGCCCACCCCTGATCGACAGTGCACCATTCCTGATCGACAGTGCACCATTCCCCGTCGAGCGTGCACCAATCCCGATCGACAGTGCAGCAGCGACTCCGGAACGCGACGGTGTCCTCGACCGACCTACCATGTGACGATGGGGACCTCGAAGTGGTCGATCCGCTCGACGGACTCGGTCCTGTCCATCGGGAGCACCGGCTCGATCCTGTCGATCGGCAGCATCGGGTCGGTCCTGTCGGTCGGTAGCGTCGGGTCGTTCGCCTCGCTGTTGTCAGTGGGCTCGTCGATGAGCATGCTCTCGTTGCTCTCGAACCAGTCGCGCGGCTCGGTCATGTCGCACCAGAGCGACTGGTCGCTGACCTCGACCCAGTCCCGGTTCCGGATTGCCGGATACCGGAGCCAGGGGACACGGCCATCGTGGTGGCCGGGTAGGAATCATCCGAACGGATGATGTCCGGCGGTGGGGACGGACGCCGCATCTTCCTAGCGTGGGACACGGCACCCGACCGGTGCCGGTCCCACCACCAGAAGAAGGCATCCCGGCTCATGACCACCCCACTCCTGCAACGTGATTCCTCTCGCGTAGCGCATGCTCTGACAAGCCGGCGCGGCGCCTGGCTGACCCTCGTCATCGGGGTCCTGCTCGCCCTGGGCGTCATCGGGGCCCTGCAGGGCACGAGCGCACCGGCGGGCAGCGACGCCGCGCCGGTCGCCTCGGAGTCGACCCGGGCCGCCCGGCTCGCCGAGCAGTTCCCCGACAGCGACCTGCAGCCGGTGCTCGTCGTCGCCTCCCGCCAGGACGGCAGCGCCCTCACCGCCACCGACCTGGCCCGGCTCACGGACCTCGCGGCGCGGCTCGAGATGACCTCGGGCCGAGAGCCCTCGCCACCGAGCGAGTCCACCGACCACAAGGCGGCCGTCATCCAGGTGCCGGTCCGGGTCGGGCCGGACAACACGGCCAACGCCGACACGGTCAGGCAGCTGCGGGACACGATCGCGGCGCATGCCCCCGACGACCTCACCGTCCAGGTCACCGGCGGAGTCGCCTTCGGCGCGGACATCGCCTCGGCCTTCGACGGGGCCGATGTCACCCTGCTGCTCGTGACGATCGCCATCGTCGCGCTCCTGCTGCTGCTCACCTACCGCTCGCCGGTCCTCTTCCTCGTCCCGCTCACGGTCGTCGGCCTTGCCGACCAGGTCGCCGCAGTCGTGACGAAGGGGCTCGGGCAGGCCTTCGACCTCCAGTTCGACGCGGGCGTCGTCAGCGTGCTCGTCTTCGGCGCAGGGACCAACTACGCGCTGCTGCTCATCTCCCGCTACCGGGAGCACCTGCGCCACACCGCCGACCACCGGGCCGCGCTCGCGGACGCCTGGCGGGCCACCGTGCCGGCCGTCGCCGCGAGCAACCTCACCGTCGTGCTCGCCCTGCTCTCGCTCGTGCTCGCCGTGATCCCGGGCACCCGCGGTCTCGGGATCGCCGGTGCGGTAGGACTGCTCATCGCGGCGGTCGCCGTGCTCACCCTGCTGCCGGCCGCCCTCTCGCTGACCGGCCGTTGGGTCTTCTGGCCGTTCGTCCCCGCCACCGAGCCGTCGGACGCGCCGTCGGCGGGGGGCCGGAACGGGCAGGCCGTGGGCTCGCGACGGCACGCGGCCGACGGGCCGTCCAACCCGTGGGAGCGGATCGCCCGCCGGGTGACCCGCCGGCCGGTCGCCGTCCTGCTCACCTGCGTCGCGCTCCTCGCGGTCATGGCGGCCGGCCTGCTCGACACCAAGGTCGGCCTCGACCAGGCCGACCGGTTCCGGGTGCCCTCCGAGTCCGCGGCCGGCCTCGAGGTGCTCGCCGAGCACTTCCCGGCGGGGGAGGCCGCGCCGATCACCGTCATCGCCGCCGCCGACCGGATCGACGCCGTCGCGACCGCGGCGGCGCATGTCAAGGGTGTCGAGTCGGTCCACCCGGCCGGGACGACCAGCGGGACCGACCCGCTGGCCAGGCTCGTCCTCACCGGCGAGCCGGCCCCGGGCACGGATGCCGCCCTCGACCTCGTGCGCGGCGTCCGGGCCGCGGTGCACGCGGTCCCCGACGCGGATGCGGTCGTCGGCGGCCAGCCTGCGGTCGACCTCGACGCCCGGGACGGCAACCACCGCGACCTGCTCGTCGTCGCGCCCCTCATTCTCGCGATCGCCGCTCTCGTCCTGTTCGGGCTGCTCCGCTCGGTCGTCGCGCCGATCGTGCTGCTCGTCACGAACCTCGCGAGCGCGCTGGCCGCCATCGGTGCCGGCTCCTGGCTGGCTCGCCGGCTGTTCGACGCGCCCGCCCTCGACCTGCAGGTCCCGCTCTTCGCGTTCCTGTTCCTCGTCGCGCTCGGCATCGACTACACGATCTTCCTCGTCCACCGAGCCCACAGCGAGGCGGCCACGCACGGGACCCGCGAGGGCGTCGTCCGCGCGGTCGCGAGCACGGGTGGGGTCATCACCAGCGCCGGCGTGGTGCTCGCCGCCGTCTTCGCGGCCCTCGGCGTGCTGCCCCTCGTCACGCTCGGACAGCTCGGGCTGATCGTCGGGCTGGGCGTGCTCGTCGACACCCTCCTCGTGCGCACCGTCGTCGTCCCGGCCCTCTTTGCTCTCCTCGGCGACCGCATCTGGTGGCCGTCGCGGCCGGCAGCCGCTCCGGCCCAGCATCTGCCCGCTGTGCGTGAGACCGCTGTCAGCACCCTCCAGTAGCGTCGGGCGCATGACGACCACGCCGGCTGACGCGCCGCTCGGGGCCCATCCGAGCGGCGCGTCGACCGTGGCCCCGATCGTCCGTACGTTGAGGCTCGTGCAGCACGCCGTCCTGCTCACCCTCGTGGCGGTCAGCGTCGGGCGTGGTCGTCTCGACGGTGCCGACCCGTGGCTGCTCGGTGGCGGCGCGCTCGCGCTCCTGCTCTGGTATGCCGCCGGGCTGCCGCCCAGCCGCCGCGTCCTCGGGTTGCGCGTCCCGAGCCGCTGGTGGCTGGCCGGGCTGGTCCTGATCTGGCTGCTGCTCGTGCTCGTCACGCGTGAGTCCGTCTGGGTCGCCTTCTCCCTGTGGCTCCTGATCGGCTACTTCCTCCCGCTGCGTGAGGCGCTGGCCGGGGCGCTCGTCGTGCTGGCCGCAGTCCTGCTCTCGCCGCTGCGCGATGGGGGCGGGCTGGCCGTGGCGGACATCCTCGGGCCGGTCATCGGTGCCGTCGTCGCCCTCGCCATCTCCCGCGGACAGCAACAGCTCGTCCGGGTGGCGATCGAGCGCCAACGCCTCGTCGAGTCGCTGATCCGGGCCCAGCAGGAGGCCGCGGTGCTGCACGACGAGCTCGCCGCCGAGCAGCGCAGCTCCGGCATCCTCGCCGAGCGCACCCGACTGTCCCGCGACATCCACGACACCCTGGCCCAGGGCTTCTCCTCGATCCTCCTGCTGGCCCGGGCCGGCCAGGCCCACACCGACCCCGAGCGCCTGCACGACCTGCTCGGACAGATCGAGTCGAGCGCGGTGGCCAACCTGACCGAGGCCCGGCGCGTCGTCGGGGCCCTCGCCCCCGAGGACCTCGAGAGCCGCGGTCTCCCGGCCGCCCTGCGCCGGCAGGTCGACGCGCTGAGCGAGGTGAGCGGCATACCCACCGAGCTGCACGTCGACGGTGACCTGACCGCGCTGCCCACCGCGACCGAGGTGGCCCTGCTGCGCACGGCACAGGGCGCCCTCGCCAACGTGCGCCGGCATGCGGACGCGCGCCGGGTGGTGGTCACGCTCACCGACGCGGGTGAGGCCGTGCGTCTCGACATCGTCGACGACGGGCGGGGCTTCGACGCCGCGGGGTGGGCCGCCCGGGCCGCCTCGCCGGTCGACGGGGGCTACGGCCTACGCGCGATGAGGTCCCGACTGCGGGAGCTGGGCGGTGAGCTGCAGGTCGAGTCGCAGCCCGGTGAGGGCACCGCGCTGTCCGCCCAGCTGCCCCTGGGCTTCGCCGTCGAGGAGGGCGCGTGAGCGTCCGGGTCGTCATCGTCGACGACCATCCGGTGGTCCGCTCCGGCCTGCACGCCCTGCTCGCCGCCCAGCCGGCCCTCGAGATCGTCGGCCAGGCCGGCTCCGGCGCCGAGGCCCTCGACGTCGTCGCCAGGACCGCGCCGGACGTCGTGCTGTGCGACCTGCGCCTGGGGGAGGGGATGGACGGCGTCGAGGTGACCAGGACGCTTCGCAACCGGTCCGGGGCCCCCGCGGTGGTCATCCTGACGACCTACGACCACGACGGAGACATCGTCCGGGCCGTCGAGGCCGGTGCGGCGGGCTACCTCCTCAAGGATGCCACCGCCGACGAGATCGCGGTCGCCGCTCGCGCGGCCGCCCGCGGTGAGGACGTCCTCGGCCCGGCGCTCACCGAGCGGGTGGTCGGCGCGATGCGCACCCGGCGTGCCGAGCTCAGCCCGCGCGAACGCGAGATCCTCGGGCTGCTCGCGGAAGGCCTGTCCAACCGGCAGATCGCCCGTCGGGCCTTTCTCAGCGAGGCCACCGTCAAGACCCACCTGGCCCACGTCTACGCCAAGCTCGACGTCGACGGGCGCACCGCCGCGGTCGCGCGAGCGCGCTCCGCGGGCCTGCTGCCCTGAGCCGCGCGACACCACGGAAGCGACCGCTCGCCGCGGTCGGCCGTGCGTGCGGTGCCGCTCGGGGCTGTTCAGTGGGCCAGCAGGGCTGCGGAGAGGGTGGTGGCCACCCACTGCTCGTACCGGTCGAGGGTGTACCGCGCCGTGCCGACCAGCAGCTCGTAGGTCTCGGGGCTGGCGATCGCCCAGGCCGTGTCCGTCGCCGTGTCGGGGGTCAGCCCCGCCCGGAGGGACGTGGCCGGCACCCGTCGGAGGAACTCGGCGAACGTCTGGTGCCGCAGGTGCTGCAGCGTCTGCCAGTCGGCCGCGATCTCGGGGTCGGAGGCGGCCGCGTCCCGGTACAGCCGCCAGCCGAGCGCGGCGCGTTCGGCGAGGCCGCGGTAGAGGTGGGCGAACTGTCGGACCGTGGCCCGGGCGTCCGGGGCGCCTCCGTCCAGCGCGTGTGCGAGCAGGTGCGGAAGCTCGTCGGCGTAGGGCCGGTCCGGGTCGCCCGACAGCGCGGCGTCCAGGTGGGCCCGCAGCAGCGCTCGTTTGCTGCCCCAGGCCAGGTACAGGGTCTGCACGGTGACGCCGGCCCGCGCCGCGATGCGGCTGACGGTGGCGGCGTGGTAGCCGCGCTCGGCGAACTCCGTGCCGGCCGCCGTCAGCAACCGGCGCCGCGTCTCTGCACGGGAGGCGGCACCGGCCTCCCGGTGGCGGGTGGTGTTGCGGGTGGCGGGCTCGGGCATGGACAGATCCTAGCGGAAGGTTTAGAGTGGCGATCAAATGGAGTTGAGTATGACTCAAGTAAGCGGTCAGCAAGTAGACAGTCAGCAAGTAGGCAGTCGGGTAGACGGTCCACCTCGCCGGCCAGGTCCAGAAGCACCGAGCAGGCCTGCCCGAGCAGTGCTGTCCCAGTGGTCGTCTTCACGTATCCGGAGGTGTCTCATGGCGCGTGTCCTGCCCGCCTCGGGCCTCGAGCGGCCCTGGCGTCGACCCGGCGCGGTAGGGTATGCGCTCGCCCGGGTGCGCGGCATCGCCCGGCCGCCCGTCACCGTGTACGAGCCGGCGCCGGGAAGTGTCGTCAGCGACCTCGACGTGGCGGTGCCGATGCGTGACGGCACCCTGCTGCGGGTCAACGCCTACCGCCCGCCCGGCGACGGTCCGTTCCCGGTGATCCTGTCCGCCCACCCGTACGGCAAGGACCGGCTCCCGAGCCGGCGCGGCGGCCGGTCGCGGTTCTCCGCCCAGTACCGGATCATGCGCCAACCCGCGCCCGTGTCGTTCTCGACGCTGACCAGCTGGGAGGCGCCGGACCCGGCGTGGTGGACCGCGCAGGGTTATGCGGTCGTCAACGCCGACCTGCGCGGCTCCGGCACGTCCGACGGGGTCGGGTCGCTGATGTCGGCCGCCGAGGCCCGGGACATCGCCGACCTGGTCGAGTGGGCCGGCCACCAACGGTGGTCGACCGGCAACGTCGGCATGCTGGGGGTCTCCTACCTGGCGATGTCCCAGTACCGCGCTGCCGCCCTGGCGCCACCCGCGCTGAAGGCGATCTGCCCCTGGGAGGGGATGACCGACCCCTACCGCGACCTCATGCGCCCCGGCGGGCTGTACGAGCGCGGGTTCAGCCGCATCTGGGCCGCCGGCACCAGGCGCCTGAGCCGGCTCGACACGGACCTGGCCAAGGAGCAGCGGGACCGTCCGCTGCGCGACGAGTGGTGGCAGGCCCACACTCCGGAACTGGAGCAGATCGAGGTCCCGATGCTGGTCTGCGCCAGCTTCTCGGACAACAACCTGCACTCACGCGGGTCGTTCCGTGCCTTCGAACAGGCCGGCTCGCCGCACCGGTTCGCCTACACCCATCGCGGCGGCAAGTGGTCGGTGTTCTACGGCGAGCCGGCGCGGCGGGCCCAGCTGGCCTTCTTCGACCGCTACCTTCGCGGCCTGGACGTCCCGGAGCCGGCCCGGGTCCGGCTGGAGGTGCGGGAGTCCGGCGACCGGGTCGCCGAGGTCCGCGACGAGCAGGAGTGGCCGCTGGCCCGGACCGAGTGGACGCCGCTGTACCTGTCGTCCGGCGCCCGACTGGGTGTCGACCCGGTCGACCGGGACGGGCACGTCACGTTTCGGACCGGGCGCGAGGCGGCGGCCTTCACCTTCAAGACCCCGAGCGAGACGGAGCTGACCGGGCCGATGGCGCTCCGGCTCTGGCTGTCCGTCGACGGGGCCGACGACGTCGACCTCGTCGTCGGCGTCGAGAAGTGGCGGGGCAGGCGGTACGTCGGGTTCGAGGGCTCCTACGGGTTCGGCCGCGACCGGGTGGCCACCGGCTGGCAGCAGGCCTCCCTGCGCCGGCTCGACGAGTCGGCCTCGACCACCGGCGAGCCGGTCCACACCTTCCTGACCCGCCGGCCGCTCGTACCGGGCGAGGTCGTTGCGGTCGACGTCGCCCTCGGCCCGTCCGCCACCCTGTTCCGCGCCGGCGAGTCCCTCCGGCTCGTCGTGGCCGGGCGGTGGCTGTGGCCGGCCAACCCGCTCACCGGGCAGTTCCCGGCCCGCTACCGCCGCAGCCCCTCCGGCCGGTGCACCCTGCACTGGGGACCCGACCGGCCGGCGCACCTGCTCGTGCCGCGCATCCCGCGACGCCCCGGGTGGGGATCCACGGCGAGGCGGGCGCAGGCAGGTCCAGTGCCGGCAGACCCGGTGCCGGCAGTACCGATGAAGGAGGAATGATGCGGGTTCTGGTGCTGGGCGCCGGGTTCGGCGGCCTGGAGCTGACGACGAGGCTGTCGGAGGAGCTGGGCGGCGCGGCCGACGTGGTGCTGATCGACAAGGCCGACGGGTTCGTGATGGGCTTCTCGAAGCTCGACGTGATGTTCGGGCGCACCAAGGCCGACGCCGTGCGCCACCCCTACGCCGACATCGTCAGACCCGGCGTCCGGTTCGTGCAGAGCACCATCCGCTCCATCGATCCCGTCGGCCGCAGTGTCGAGACCGATGCGGGCCGGTTCGAGGGCGACGTGCTGGTGGTGGCGCTCGGGGCGGACATCCACCCCGAGGCGACGCCGGGCCTGACCGAGGCGGGCCTCGACTTCTACACGCCGGCAGGGGCCTTCGCGGCCCGGGACGTGCTGGACTCGTTCCGCGGCGGACGGGTGGTCATCGGCGTGACGTCCACGCCGTTCAAGTGCCCGCCGGCACCGAGCGAGACCGCGCTGATGCTGCACGACTTCCTGACCGAACGGGGCCTGCGGGAGCGCAGCGAGATCTCCCTCGTGATGCCGTTGGGCAGCCCGATCCCGCCGTCCCCGGAAGCGTCCCGCGCGCTGCTGGCGGCGTTCGCGCAGCGCGGGATCGGCTGGTACCCGAACCGTCTCGTGCGCCGCCTGGACCCGGAGCGGGGCGTCGCGGTGTTCGCCGACGGCGAGGAGCTGGCCTTCGACGTCTTCCTGGCCATCCCCACGCACCGCGTGCCCGCGGTGGTGGCCGAGTCCGGGATGTGCGTCGACGGCTGGATCCCGGTGGACCCGCTGACGCTGCAGACCCGCTACCCCGACGTGTATGCCGTCGGCGACGTGACCAGCGTCGGGACGCCCAAGGCGGGCGTGTTCTCCGAGCGTCAGGCCGGGGTCGTGGCCGACCGGCTGATCGCCCGGCACCACGAGCAGACCGCGACCTCGACCTACGACGGCACCGGCGTCTGCTACATCGAGTTCGGGCACCGGAGCGTCGCGCGCGTCGAGGTGACGTTCCGCAGCGGGCAGCGGCCGACCGGCAGCTTCGAGGACGCGTCGGAGCTGCTGCTGCAGGACAAGGCCGACTTCGGCAGCACCCGTGCCCGGCGGTGGTTCGGGACCGAGTGGGTCGGCTACTGAGCCGGGGGTGACCGCCGGGAGGGGACGAGGGTATGCCGCCCACCTCGGAGGGGTGGGCGGCATACCCTTTCGAGGGGTCGGCTCAGGGGGCGTAGATGTAGCGCATCCCGCCGATGTTCGTCAGCGTGCGGGTGTTGTAGTTGTACGGGCCGGCGAGGGCGTTCATCTCGACGATGGTGACCCGGTTGCCGTTGACCGCGGTGACCCAGCCGACGTGCCCGGCGCTCGAGGAGCCGTGCACCCCGGGCTGCATGACCACGATCGAACGGACCCGCGGCACGCTGCTCACCGTGTAGCCGGCGCGCGCCGCGCCGTAGGCCCAGGCGGAGGCGTTGCCGGTCCAGCCGCCGGGGTAGTAGCCCTCGGACTGGTACCACTTGTTGAGCGCTCCCCAGGTGCACTGCCCGGGGGTGGCCCAGTTGCGGCCCGACCGGATGCCGGAGGAGGCGGCGGGCGCGTTGTTCGAGCGGGCCTTGGCGGAGTAGGTCGATCCGCCGAGGCTCGAGCGGGCGGTGGAGCGCGAGGCCTGCTTGCGCTGGGCGGCGCGGGCTGCCCGGGCCTGGGCTGCTGCCCTCGCCTTGGCCGCCTCGGCGCGACGCTCCTTGACGACGAGGTCCTCGATGACGATCGGCTTGGCCGCGGGCCGTTTCGCCTTGGGGGCGGCGTAGCCGATGGCGGCCAGCGCGTTCGTCGACCCGGTCGCGGCCGTGTCGGGGCCGACCGCGCTCGGGACGACGGCGGCCTGGCTCACCGCGGCGTTGCCGGCGGGGCTCACGGTCTCGGCGGTCGCCGGGCCGGCCACGGCGGCGACGAGGCCACCGGCTGCCGCCAGGATGGCCGCGCTCTTGAGGACCGGCTGCGCGGACTCGGTGGCTAGCAGCCGGAGCTCGGTGAGGGGGTTGGTTCGTCCGGCGCGGTGGCGTCCGGTGGGGCGTGTGGTTGTCACTTGTACCTCGAGACCGCCTGCGAGGTTAGCTGTCGGGTTCGGGCGGAGGTACTGCCCGGCCCCGGCGGGCTCGCGCTGAGCCCGCGCAGAGGGCTTCACCCCGAGGGCGTCTGACGCCCGGGAGTTGGGTCCCCCACTCCTGCCAGATGGGATGTCATGGGGCCTCGGGCGGGAGGCAGGACTCGGCGGACCGCCCTCGGCGCCGGCTCGATCGGAACCGGCGCCGCCCACAGTAACGAAGCCGGCCGCCGAATGTCACGTTTGGATAACGGCTCTTGGGTGTCGCGATTCTCACAGTGGCCGGGTCGCTGCCGTGCCGGCGGCCGATCGACGGGGTGCTGGTGCCCGGTCGAGGCGGCTACTGCCCGCCTGCCTGGAGGCGGGCCAGCCGGGCCTGCAGCGCCGGCGTCCGGTGCGCGTTGCCCGCCAGCCGAACGTAGTCGGAGCCGTAGACGGCCAGGAGCGCGTCGTCGAGCCGCCGGACCGCCCCCGGCGGGTACTGATAGCCCATGCTCCGGCTGACCCGGGCCTCGTCGACCCTGGTCAGCACCTGTCCGAGCCGGTCGACCGTGTCGATGCCCAGGTCGGCGAGCAGCCCCGAGATCCAGTCGTAGTGGTCGCTGCGGGACCAGCCGGCGTCCGGGTAGGTCACGGCGAGGAACTTCGCGAGGTCCTGGCCGCCGATCCGGGGCGGGGCGACCGGGAGGGCCTCGTCCGCGCCGACCCGCTCCCCGGCTGCGCCTGCCTCGGCGACCTCGTCCAGGTCGCCGGACGGCTCCTCGGGCAGCGCCACCTGCAGCCGGTCGCGGATCGCGGCGAACTCCCGGTCGGCGAGGTCGAGCAGCCCGGCGGCCAGGGTGAACCTGCGGTCCAGGTCCGAGGCGTGCTCGGCCGGCACCGTCCCCTTGTAGCGGATGTCGTGCTCGAACTCGGCCCAGGCGTGCTGCAGGACGGTGCGCACCTGCACCGACGCGGCGAGGCGACGCAGCGGCTCGTAGCGGGCCGGGATGCTGCGGCTGGCGTCGACGGCGACGAGCAGGTGGCGGCTCGAGTAGCCGAACCGCCCGGCCCGGGCGGTCTCCAGGCCCAGGTCGCGGTCGTCGAGGACGGCCAGCTCCTCGGCGAGCAGCTCGGCGACCGCGCTGACGTCGCCGAGGACGTAGGTGACCACCCGCACCCCGATCTGGTCGGTGATCTCCTCGCGGATCAACGCGTCCCGGTCCTGGCGCTCCGGTCGGGCGCGCAGGGTCCGCTCGGCCTTGTCGGCGTACGACTCGACGGTCTTGGTCCGCCCCGTCACCGTGAGGTAGTTGATGCCCGCGTCGTCGATCAGGTCCCGGATCAGCTCGACGAAACGGCCGGTCGCCACCTCGAGCTGCGGGCGCCGCTGGGCGTAGGCGGCGGTGGCGCGCCGCACGGCCGCGCGGCGCTCCCGGGCGCTGGCACCTGTCATGCGCCCCATCCTGCCGGGTCGAGGACCGGGGCAGACCGGCCGGGCCGGCAGCTCACCGGGCCGACAGCACCCCGGCCAGGTCGTAGCCGACCGGCTCGTCGAGCTGGGCGAAGGTGCAGGACCGCGCGTCGCGGTCGGGCCGCCACCGCACGAACTGGGCCGTGTGGCGGAACCGGGTGCCCTCCATGTGGTCGTAGCGCACCTCGACGACGCGCTCGGGTCGCAGCGGGGTGAAGGACAGGTCCTTCTGGTTGTTCCACCGGCTGAACTCGGACGAGCGGGGGGTCCGCACGCCGTCCGCGGGCCGGGCCCAGCTCCACGGGTGCTCGTCCCACTCGGCGACGAGCGGCTGCAGCTGCTCGAAGAGCTCGCGGCGCCGCGCCATCGGGAACGCGCCGATGACGCCGACGCTCGCGAGGTCGCCGCCGTCGTCGTACAGACCGAGCAGGAGCGAGCCGACCGCCTCGGGATCGGTCTTGTGCGTCCGGTACCCGGCCACGACGCAGTCGGCGGTGCGCTCGTGCTTGATCTTGAACATGGTGCGCCGGTCCGGCTCGTAGCGCGCGTCGAGCGGCTTGGCGACGACCCCGTCGAGCCCGGCCCCCTCGAACTGCTCGAACCACCGCCTGGCCGTGGCGAGGTCGCGGGTGGCCGGGGTGAGGTGGATCGGGGGCCTTGCGCCGGCGAGGGCCCGCTCGAGGGCGGCGCGGCGCGCGTGGAAGGGGCGTTCGACCCAGGAGACGCCGTCGAGGGCGAGCAGGTCGAAGGCCACGAAGCTGGCCGGTGTCTCGGCGGACAGCTTGCGCACCCGGCTGGCCGCCGGATGGATCCGCTGCTGGAGCAGCTCGAAGTCGAGCCGGTCCCGGGCTCCGGGCCGGACCAGGACGATCTCGCCGTCGATGACGGCTCGGGGCGGGAAGCTCGCCCGGACCGCCTCGACGATCTCGGGGAAGTAGCGGGTCATGGGCTTCTCGTTGCGGCTGCCGATCTCGACCTGCTCGCCGGAGCGGAAGACGACCGACCGGAAGCCGTCCCACTTCGGCTCGTAGAGCACCTCCCCCCGGACGGCGCCGAAGTCCTTGACCGCCTTGGCGAGCATCGGGGCGACCGGTGGCGGGACCTCCCCCCACAGGTCGCGCAGGCCCGCGTCGCGGTCCGACTTGGGCGCCAGGTACTCGTGGTCGGGCTTGTCGGCCCGGCGTCTGCTCGGCTGGACCCGCGGCGGCTCCCCGGGCATCTTCGGGTAGTCCGGGGGGAAGTTCAGCTCGCCCAGTCCTCGCTCCTGGACGTCCTTGTCCCACAGCGCGATTGCGCCGCCGACGTCGCCGACGGAGGCGTCCATGCCGGCCCAGGGGTCGCCCCGGTCGGCCACCAGCCCCGGCACGGTCCGGACCGTGAGCGTGGTGGGGTCGACCTCCCGCAGCTCCTCCCAGGCCACCGGCGTCGAGACCGGCGCGCCGGGCAGGGGGCGGGGCGAGAACGCCGAGGCGATGGTGCGGTCGCGGTTCGCCTGGTTGAAGTCGACGAAGACCCGCGCTCCCCGCTCCTCCTTCCACCACGCCACGGTGACGAGGTCGGGCAGCTGCCGCTCGAGCTCGCGGGCGATGCCGATGACGCCGTGCCGGACGTCGAGGAACTCGTGCGTCGGTGCGACCCGCGCGTAGACGTGCACCCCACGGTTGCCGCTGGTCTTGGCCCAGGCGGTCAGGCCGATCCCGGCCATCACCTCGCGCAGCGCGAACGCGGCCTCGACGGCGTCGCCGAACGTACGTCCCGGCTGTGGGTCCAGGTCGATGCGCAGCTCGTCCGGCCGGTCCAGGTCGGCGGTGCGCACCGGCCACGGGTGGAAGGTGATGGTGTTCATCTGGACCGCCCACACCGCCGTGGCGACCTCGTCGATGACCAGCTGCGGATGCCGCCGACCCGAGGGATAGGTGACGGTGACGGTGCGCGCGTGGTCCGGGACGCCCCGCGGCGGGTTCTTCGAGAAGAACTCCTCGCCCTCGATGCCCTCGGGGAAACGCTGCAGCGTGACCGGCCGGTCCCCCAGGGCGGCCAGCAGCGGGTCGGCCACGGCCAGGACGTAGTGGGCCAGGTCGAGCTTGGTCACCGGCCGTCCGTCGGCCATGCCGGCACCGGGCCAGAGCACCCGCTCCGGACTGGAGACCCGCACCCGGCGGGTCCCCTCGGGCCCGGGGGCCTCGAGCACGGCGGCGCTGTCGCTCACCCCGCCGATCGTAGGGGCAACCGCGGCGGCGCACGACCACGACGGCCCGCGTCCCCGGCGGGCCGCGTCCCCGGCGGGCCGCGTCCCCGGCGGGCCCGCGAACCATGAGCCCGCGAACGGCGAACAGGGAGCCCGGCGCCATACCGGGCTCCCTGTCCTTGGTCGGGTCGGCGTCCGGGTCAGCCCGGCGGCGACAACGCGGTCACGGGGTCACCGGAACCGCACCACCTGCGCCCGCGCCCCGCTGGCCCCGTGCAGCCGGATGACCAGCGCGTCCGCGGCGGCAGGCCGGTCGTGGCCCTTCGCGGTGCCCGCGACGGACGGCGCCCCGGTGCGGGTCACCGGGATAGCACCCCTGGTGTCGCGGAACAGCTCGGAGCCGACGCCGACGGCGGGCCGGGCCGTGTCGAACGTGACCGGCCCGGCCTCGTCGATGTCCCCGCTCGGGTTGTTCGTGTAGGGGCTGAACGTCCCGACCGTGTAGCTGATCTTCGACCCCTTCGCCGCGGTCAGCGCCTCCCGCAGGACGGGGACCAGCACGACGTCGGTGTCGAAGACGTTGGTGTCGACGTCGCCGAACTCGAAGTTGACCGGTTGCAGGTCTACGGCCTCCCCGGACCCGAGGTCGACCAGGACCGAGAGCAGCACGTCGGTGCCCGGGTAGTTCTGCACGTACGCCTCGTAGTCCGGCTCGTGGTCGCCGTTCACGTCGAAGTCCACGTAGGGGATCATCGTGTTGCCGATCGTGGCGCTGTCGCCCCACGTGGCCAGACCGAACCACAGCCACTCGTCCGTGGCGTTGGCCCCGACGTACTTCAGGTCACCGCCCTGTGCGGTCCGGTTGATCGTGCAGCCGGTCTGTTCGGCCGCCTGGCACCCGGGCAGCCGGGGGCTGGTGGCGCCGAGCTGCAGGACCGAGAGCAGCGAGCGGTAGGCGCCGGCCCCCGACCCCTGGTCGATGCCTGCGCCGAGCACCCGCAGCGTGTCGCCCCGCGGCGTGCTCAGGGGCAGCACCCGCGTGGCCGAGGTCGGCTTGGCCGCCCCGTAGACGGGCACCCGCAGCGGCTGCGCACCCGCCCCCGAGACCAGCACCCGTCCCGACGCGTCGGACACGAACTGCCGAGCCGCACCGATCTGCTCGACCTGCATGGTCGGGTCGATGGTGTGCCGCAGCGCGGTCGGTCGCACGGTCATCGTCACGAGGACCCGGCGGGTCTGGCCGGCACCCAGGGTCACCCGGGAGGGCACCACCGAGTAGCTGACCCCGGGCTGGCTGACGACCGGCTGGTAGCGCAGGGTGAGGTTGGCCCGGCTCGAGCCGGTGTTCTGCAGGGTGAGGGTGCGTCGCGCCGTGACGAGACCACGGTTGACCGGCGCCTCCAGCACCCCGAACGACGCGCTGACGCCGCCGGACCCGGCGTCGGCGTAGGCCAGCACCCGGGTGCCCACCGCCGCCAGCGCGTCCACGCGGCCGGCGCCGACCCTGGCCGGGCCGAACCGCGTGCCGGACTGGTCCGGGTCGGTCCACAGGTCGTGGCCGGCGGTGTTCATGATCGCGGCCTTGAGCTGCTCGCTGGTCCACGACGGGTGGGTCTGCTTGACGAGGGCGGCGATGCCGGCGGTGTGCGGGCTGGCCATCGACGTGCCGGACAGGACGCTGACCCGGTCGCCGGTGCCCATCGCGGCCGACGCGATGGTGTCGCCGGGCGCTGCGACGTCGGGCTTGACCACGCCGATCGACCCGTGCGGGCCGCGCGAGGTGAACGACGAGGGCAGGTCGACGATCGACGGGTCGATGTCCTGGACGGCGTTCAGCAGGTCCTTGGTGAACGTGACGTTGAGCGTCCCGGCGCTCGCGGCGGCCTGCAGCCGCTGGGTCTGCTTCAGGGTCAGCTGGAGGACCGGGATGTCCGGGTCCCCGGTGATCCCCGAGGCGAAGATCAGCTCATCGCCGGTGAACAGCGCCCCGATGGCGCCGGCCCGCTTGACGTTGGCGGCCCGCCCCGCGGAGCCGCACCGGCGGGTCGCGTCGTTCGAGTCCCAGGTCAGCCAGGCCACCTTGCCCGCGACCGCGGCGGCGTCGGCCGCCCCGAGCGGGTCGCAGCCGTCGGCATTCGCGGCGCTGAGGGTGACCACGTCGCCGGTGACGTCGGGTGCGCCGGCCCAGTCGTAGGCGGCCGAGGTCTGCCCGGCCGCGGTGCCCGCGACGTCGGACGGGGCGTTGACCTTGACCCCGGACAGCAGCTGGTACTGGTCGACCGAGCTCGCGACGGCCAGCGAGCGCACCGCGTTGCCGGGTGACCCGCCGACGTCGGTCAGGTCGCCGGCGTTGCCCATCGAGATGACCGGCAGGACCCCGTGCCGCGCGAGCTTGTCGACGACCAGGTTCTCCGGGTCGTCGACGGTGGCGTAGTCCGCGCCGAGGGAGAGGTTGACGATGTCGAGCCGGTCGCTGAAGTCGCCGTCGCCGTTGGGGTCCAGGGCCCGGTCCAGCGCCAGGGTGACCACGTCGGTCGAGCCCTGGCAGCCGAAGACCTTCAGGCCGTAGAGCGTGGCCTTCGGCGCCATGCCCGGGCCGATCTGCATGCCGTACAGCTTCGGCCCGGTCAGCGTGCGGTAGTCGCCGGTGAAGGTCGCCCCGTCCGCGGCGACCCCGTAGCCGGCGACCGTGCCGCTGACGTGCGTGCCGTGCTCGTTGCAGTCGAGCGGGTTGGCGTCCGGGTGGGGCACCGGCTGGTAGTCGGCTGAGGTGGGGTCGGCGTTGTAGTCGTTGCCGACGAAGTCCCAGCCGCCGGCGAACTTCGCCTTGGCCAGTGGTGGCAGCGAGTCCCGCCACGCGGCACCGGCCGGCTTGTCGGAGATCTCCAGCGCCGCCTGGTATGCCGCGGTCGTACCGGTCCCGCCGAAGTCGGCATGGGTGAAGTCGATGCCCGTGTCGATGACCCCGACCGTGACGCCGTCACCGAGCCGGCCGGTCTGCTGCCACTCGTCGAGCACCTTGGTCAGCTGGGCGGCACCCGCGTTCGTCACCTTCTTCGGGATGACCGGGCGGACCGAGACGACGTCGCTGCGGGCGGCCACCGCCCGGATCGCCGCCGCGTCCCCGCGCATGACGATGGCCGGCACCGTGTTGGCGATCTGGTAGAGCTCCCGGGCCGACCGGTCCTTGCCCCTGGCGGCCTGGAGCACGGCCGCGGCCTTGTCCCGGGCCGCCGCCCGGGCGGCGCGGGCGGCTGCTCGCTGGGCGGCCTTGTCCCTGCCCTGTCCCCGCGCGGCCTCCGCCGCGTCGGCGGCGCCCTGACCGGTCAACTCGACGAAGACCGTCCGGGGCCCCTTCCGGGCGCTGACCGAGCCGGCCAGCTTGCCCCGCAGGGACGCCGGCAGGGTGGCCTTCGTGACGGGGACCGGCCGCGCCCCGGGGTCGCCCGTCGGGCTGGAGGGCGTGGCGGCGCTCGCGCCGGCCGCGCCCAGGCCCCCGGCGACGACGAGAGAGGCCGCGGCCGCGAGCCCCAGGGCTCGCCTGGCGCGCGAACGCGACCGGTGGGTGGGTGGGTGCATCGTTGCGGCTCCTGTCAGTTGGCTTCCCGAGCTACCGGTGACCGTAACGGAGCGAGCGGCCCGGCAGTACCCTTCGGGCGCGATTCGTCCGGCCGGTGCGCGGCGGTGCCCTACCGTGGCGCGCTGTCGAGGCGCCGGGCGCTCGCGGTATGCCGCTGTGCGTGCGCCCCGAAGCCACCCGGCTCTCGACCGGCAGGGTCGGGAGCGGCGGCGACCCCGCGGTGGCCGCCGGCGCCGGCGTCAGCCGGCCAGCAGGGTCCGGACGTAGGTTGCGCTCGTCTCCACCTCGGCGGCCGGGCCGGCGCCCTGCGGTGGCCCGGCGAGGATCGTGTCCTGCTCGAGGGTGTACCACCCGCGGTAGCCGTGACCCTCGAGGTGCCCGACGATCGCCGCGATGTCGACGTCGCCGGCGCCGAGCGGACGGTACATGCCGGCGCGCACCGCCTCGGTGTAGGTGAGCCGGCCGTCCTGCACCTTGCGCGCGTAGGTCGCGTCGACGTCCTTGAGGTGGGTGTGTGCGATCCGGTCGGGTACCTGCCGGGTGAGCTCGGCAGGGTCGGTCCCGCCGATGAGCAGGTGCCCGGTGTCGAGGCACAGCGCGACCGAGGACCCGTCGAGCACCCGGTGCACGTCGTCGCTGCTCTCGACCATCGTCCCCACGTGCGGGTGCAGCACCGCCCGGACACCGTGCCGTGCCGCCTCGCCGGCGACCCGGTCGAGGTTGGCGAGCAGCACGGACCAGTCCTGTTCGTCGAGCTGCGGCCGCGAGTCGTACCCGGTCAGCCCGGTGTCGGCCGACAGGACCATGACACCGGCCCGGGCCGCCCCGAACCCGGGCAGCAGGCGGCGCAGCTCGACCAGCGGGTCGACGTCGCGGCGGTGCAGCACGAACGGGGTGAAGCCGCCGACGGCCTGCAGGTGGTGCGCGGCGAGCACGGCGGCGAGCCGGTCGGGGTCGGCAGGCAGGAAGCCGTCCGGTCCCAGCTCGGTCGCGGCCAGGCCGAGCTCCGCCATCTCGGCCAGGACCCGGTCGGCGGGCAGCTGGTACCCCCAGCCGGGGACCTCGCAGACGCCCCAGCTGATCGGGGCGGCGGCGATGCGGTTGCCGGTGCTCATGGGTGGCTCCTCGGTGGGTCGGCGTGGTGGCGGGTCCAGTCGGGGTTCGCGACGGCCGCGGGCGCGCGGCCGGACAGTACGGCGGTGACGCCCCGGGCCGCGTCGGCGTAGGTCAGGGCGGTGGCCCGGCGGGTCAGGCCCATCAGGTGTGGTGTCAGGACGACGTCGGGATGGTCGAACAACGGATGGTGCGCCGGCGGCTCGGGGTCGTAGACGTCGAGCCCGACCCCGCCGAGCCGCCCGCTGCGCAGCGCGTCGTACGCCGCGTCGAGGTCCACCAGCCCGCCCCGGCCGCAGTTGACCAGGACGGCTCCCGGCTTGACGCACGCCAGCCGCGTCGCGTCGACGACGTGGTGGTTCTGCGGGGTCAGCGGCAGGTGCAGGCTGATGACGTCGCTGTCGGCGAACACCTGCTCCAGGGTGGCCGGGAGCGCGGGCGGGGTGACCGGCGCGAACGGGTCGTGGGCCAGCACGCGCATGCCGAAGGCGTCGGCGAGGCGCGCGGTGGCGCGGCCGATGCGGCCGTGGCCGAGCAGCCCCATCGTCGCCCCCGACAGGTCGCCGAGCGCCAGGCCGGACCGCTCGGACCACCGGCCCTCTCGGACCAGCTCGGTGCTGACCCGCAGCCGCTTGACCAGGGCCAGGGTCAGGGCCATGGCCCCCTCGGCGACCGCGTCGGTGCCCGTCCCGGGGGTGACGACGACCGGGATGCCCCGGGCAGTCGCGGCGGCCAGGTCGACCCGGTCGGTGCCGACCCCGGTGCGGGCCAGCACCCGCAGGTGCGGCATGCGGCCCAGCAGGTCGGCGTCCACGAGCGGGTCCGCCCGTACGATCGCGCCGACCGCGGCGAGCAGGTCCGCAGGGCCGGGGTCGGGCACGAAGCGGCCGTCCTCGGGCAGGTACGGCACGACGAGGTCCGGGTCCACCTGCCCGATGCCCACGACGACCACGGTCATGACGGCCCTCGTCCAGCCTCGGCCAGCTCCCGGCGCAGCGCGGTCGCCAGCACGGTGGTGTCCGACCCGATCGCCACGAACTGCCAGCCGCGCTCGGCCCAGCGGCGGGCGGACGCGCCGTCTCCCACGAGCAGCCCCACGGCGGTCCCGTGCCGCTGTCCGGCCGCGAGGACGGCCTCGGTCGCCTCGACGAAGGCCGGTGCGCCGACCTGCCCGGGGACACCCAGGGCGTGGCTGAGGTCGCGCGGCCCGACGAACAGCACGTCGACCCCGTCGAGGGCGGCGATCGCGTCGACCTCGCGCAGGGCGCCGAGGGTCTCGACCTGGATGACGCCCAGCACCTGCTCGTCGGCCCGGTCCAGGGCGCCGGGGTCGAGCCCGAAGCGGCAGGCGCGGTTGTAGGTCGCGACGCCGCGCTCGCCCGAGGGCGGGTAGCGCATCGCGCGGACCGCCTGCTGTGCCATGGCGACCGAGTCGACACGGGGGAACATCACGCCCGTGGCCCCCTGGTCGAGGATGCGGCCGGCGCGGATCCGCTCGGTCGTCTCGGCCCGGACGATCGTGGGCACCCCGTAGGCCGCCGCGGCGGGGATGGTGCTGCGCAGCTGCTCCTCGCCGCCGCCCCCGTGCTCGAGGTCCAGCAGCAGCCAGTCGAGCCCGGCCGCGGCGCAGGCCTCGGCGACCAGCGACGAGGCTCCCCCGACGAAGGTGCCGAAGGTGGTCTCCCCGGCGGCCAGCCGAGCCTTGAGCCGGCCACGGTCCAGCGGGCCGGGCAGGTCGGTGGGCGTCATCCGTACCACCGCTGGGTCTGCAGCCCCTTCTCGTAGCCGGCCCGCGCCTGCCGGACGCTGTCGATCTCGCTCACCTCCGCCGGTGCGACGTCCCACCAGCACCCGGCCGCGGGCAGGTCGGCGTGCGGGACGACCGGCACGACGATGACCACCGGGCCCGGGTGGTCGCGGGTGTCCGCGAGGGCGGCCCGGACCTCGTCGGCGGTGGTGGCACGCACCGACCGGGCGCCCAGCCCGGCCGCGACCTGAGCCAGGTCGACCTCGAGGTAGTCCCCGGACAGCGGTGTCGCCCCAGCGCCCGACAGGTCGAGGCTCTCCGGCCGGTAGCGGAACTCGTTGCCGAACTCCCTTCCCACGGTGCCCATCTGGAGGCGATGGATCACCTGGTACCCCCGGTTCTCGGGAACCACGATCGTGACCGCGGCCGCCTCCGCGCCGGCCGTGACGAGCTCGGTCGGGGCCATCAGGAAGGTGCCGTCACCGAGGAACGAGGTGACCCGATGGGCCGGGTCCGGGTCGGCGAGGCGGACCCCGATGGCGGCCGGGATCTCGTAGCCCATGCAGGAGAAGCCGAACTCCAGGTGGCAGTGCCGCCCGGCGGTGGCGTCCCACACCTTCAGCAGGTCCCCGGGCGGCCCGCCCGCGGCCGCGATGATCGTGTCCCCGGCCTCGGCGTGCTCCTGCAGCAGGCCGATCAGCTGCCCCTGGGTCAGGACCGCGTCCGTGTCGGGGATCACGTCGCTGCCGGTGCGGCGCAGCTCGGCGAGGTCGACGGGCCGGTCGGCGTCGAGCGCCGCGGCGCGCACCGGCGCCCAGCGTGCCCGGGCCTCGCGGGTGCGCGCCTGCCAGGCTGCCGGTGCGGTGTGGCCGGCCAGTGCGTCGGCCAGTGCCTCGAGCGTGAGCCGGGCGTCGCCCTGGATGCTCGCGGCGCCGAGCCGGTCACCGTCGCGGGGGTCGATGTTGATGCTGGCGAACCGTACGTCCGGGTTGCCGAACAGCGACTGCGACCCGGTGGCGAAGTCGGTCAGCCGCGAGCCGACGGTCAGCACGAGGTCGGCGTCCCGGGCGAGGTCGTTGGCGGCGGGGTTGCCCTCGAGGCCGATGCCGCCCAGCTGCCACCAGGCGGCCTGCTGGACCGCGCCCTTGCCGGCGAAGGTCTCCGCCACGGGCAGGCCGACCGTGCCGGCCAGCCGCTCCAGGGCCGCCGTGGCGTCGGAGTAGAGCACGCCGCCGCCGGCGATGACGACCGGCTGCCGGGCCGACCGCACCAGGTCCGCGACCGCGGCCACCTCGACCGGGTCGGGCAGGTGGCGCCGGATCGTCCAGTCGCGCGGCTCGAAGAACGCGGCGGGGAAGTCGTGGGCGTGCGACTGCACGTCCTGGGGCAGGCTGATGACCGCGGCACCGGTGTTGACCGGGTCGGTCAGCACGCGCATCGCCGCGGGCAGGGCGGTCAGCAGCTGCTCCGGACGGGTGATCCGGTCGAAGAACCGACAGACCGGGCGGAAGGCGTCGTTGACGCTGGCGTCCGCCTCGACGGGATGCTGCAGCTGCTGCAGGACGGGACCCTGCCGGCGGGTGGCGTAGGCGTCGCCGGGCAGCAGCAGCACGGGCAGCCGGTTGACGGTGGCCAGCCCGGCACCGGTGACCATGTTCAGGGCGCCCGGGCCGATGGAGGCCGTGACGGCCAGCGTGGCGTGCCGCCTGCTGGCCTTCGCGTACGCGGACGCGACGTGGACGAGGTTCTGCTCGTTGCGCCCCTGCACGAAGGGCAGGTGGTCGCGCAGCTGGTCCAGGGCCTGTCCGAGGCCGGCCACGTTGCCGTGCCCGAAGATGCCGAGCATCGCCGGGACGAGGCGACGGCGCTGCCCGTCGGCGACGCTGAACTGGCGGGCCAGGTACAGCGTCAGGGCCTGGGCGGTGGTCAGGCGGGTGGTTGCGTTGGGGGTGGTCATGGCTCGATCCCTTCGATGCGTCGGTCGGTGGTCACCAGGGCCGGCCGTGGAGGATGACCGTCTTGACCTCGGTCATCTCCTCCACCGCGGACCGGAAGCCCTCCTTGCCGATCCCGGAGGCCTTCAGTCCGCCGTACGGCATGAGGTCGGCGCGCCACAGCGGCGTCCAGTTGACGTGGATCACCCCGGCGTCGATGTCGCGGACGGCGCGGACCGCCCCCGACACGTCCGAGGTGAAGATCCCGGCCCCGAGGCCGTAGCCGGTGCCGTTGGCCTGCGCGATGGCGGCGGCCCAGTCCGGCGCCGTCGAGACCGCGACCGCCGGGCCGAAGAGCTCCTCCTGGGCCAGCGGCGAGTCGGGGTCGACTCCCGCGATCACGGCCGGGGACACCGTGGCACCGTCGAGGGTCCCCCCGGTCAGGACCGAGGCGCCCTGCGCGGTGGCGGACCGGATCGCGGAGTGGACCCGCTCGGCCTCGCCCGCGGTGATCAGGGTGCCCATCTGGCTGGTCTCCGCGGCGGGGTCGCCGACCCGGATGGCGGCCACCTTCGGCACCAGCGCGTCCAGGAAGTCCCCGTTGATCCGGGGGTGGGTGATGACCCGCTGGACCGAGATGCACACCTGTCCGGCGTTGACGTACCCGCCCAGGGCCACGGCGGCGGCGGCCGCCTCGATGTCGGCGTCCGGCAGCACCACCACCGGGCACGAGGCGCCCAGCTCGAGCGAGAGCTTCTTGACCCCGGCCAGCGAGGCGATCCGCCGGCCGGTCGCGGTGGACCCGGTGAACGAGATCTTGCGCACCCGCGGGTCGGACACCAGCGCGTCCCCGAGCGAGGCGCCCGGGCCGGTCAGGACGTTGAGCACGCCGTCGGGCAGGCCGGCGTCGAGGAACACCTGTGCGAGCAGCAGCGCGGTCAGGGGGGTGGTGCGGGCCGGTTTGAGGACCACCGCGTTGCCGGCCGCCAGGGCCGGCGCCACCTTGTGCAGGACCAGCAGCGAGGGGTAGTTGAACGGCGTGATCGCCACGACCACCCCGCACGGCTGCCGGACCGTGAAGCCGAGCTTGTCCCGGCCGGTGCCCCGGTTGGCGTCCAGCGGGAGGGTGTCCCCGTAGAGCTGGGTGCCCTCGTACCCGGCGAGCCGGATCATGTCGGCGGCCCGGCCGACCTCGCCGCGGGCCTCGGTGATGGTCTTGCCGTTCTCGGCGCTGAGCACCCGGGCGATGTCCGCCACGCGTTGCTCGACCAGCGCCGCGGCCCGGCTCAGCACGTCCATGCGTGCGAACGCCGGGGTCTCGCGCCATACGATGGCGCCCCGTTCGGCGGCGGCCAGGGCGGCCTGCACGTCGGGCGCGCCCGCGACGGCGACCTCGCCCACGACGTGGCCGTCCCAGGGCGAGCGGACCGGCTCGGCGGCGCCGGAGGCGGCCGGGACCCACGCTCCGCCGATGAGCAGCCGGTCCGGGATCGTGATGTTCACAGGTTCACCCATCCTTCCGAGGTGATGGACTCGATGGCGGCTGCGGCGACCGTCGCGGCGCGCACCGCGTCGGCGAGCGTCGCGCCGGTCGGCGCGCCGCTGACGATGGACTGGAGCAGCCGCTCGGCCTCGATGACCTTCAGGTCGTCGTAGCTCATCGCGATGCCGGCGTCGGGCTGGAAGACGCCGAACTCCGCCAGGCCGGGACCGACCAGCAGCGTGGACCAGGCGGCGGACTGGAAGTCCTGGTCGAGGCACACCTGCAGCTCGCCCATCCGGCGGAAGTCCCAGGCGATCGCCCCGCTGCGCCCGTGGACGGCGAACCCGTACGCGTTCTGCTCGCCGACCGAGGCCCGGCTCGCCTCAAGCACCCCGCGGGCACCGGACGCGAAACCCAGCAGCATCGAGACGTAGTCCTCGTTCTCCACCGCCTTGAGCGGCCCGCCCCCGCCGCGCGAGAAGTGCGATGCGGCGCCGGCGCCGGTGGGCCGCTCCGTGATGAACGTCGAGTCCTGGGCCAGCACCTTCGCGATGGGCCCGACCAGGTACTCGGCCAGGTCGATGCCGTGGGAGCCGAGGTCGCCGATGACGCCGCTGCCGGCCAGGGTGCGGGTGAACCGCCAGGTGTGCGCACCCTCGGGGTGGGCGGCATAGTCGCCCAGCATCTGGAAGCGGGCGTGGGTGACCTCGCCGATCCGGCCGGAGCGGACCAGCTCGCGGGCGTGCTCGACGGCGGGGGCGTTGCGGTAGTTGAACCCGACGGCCGACTGCACGCCGGACTGCGCCGCGGCCGCGGCGATGGCCCGGGTCTCGGCCAGCCCGCGCCCGGCGGGCTTCTCCACCCACAGGTGCTTGCCGGCCTGCGCGGCGGCGATCGCCACCTCCGCGTGGATGAAGTTGGGCCCGGTCACGCTGACCACGTCGACGGCGTCGCTGCTGACCAGCTCTCGCCAGTCGGTGGTCGTCGCGGCGAAGCCGTACGCGTCGGTCGCCAGCTCGAGCCTGGAGTCAGGCGCGTTGTCCGCCACCATCGCCAGCCGCGGCCTGACGGGGAGGTCGGGGTAGTGCTGGGCGACGCGGGTCAGGGCGCGGGCGTGGGCCTGGCCCATCCACCCGAAGCCGACCACCCCGAGACGGATGTCTTGTGTCACGGCAGGTCCCTTTCAGGTGCAGCAGGGCGATGGTGTGGGTCGGGCGCCGGCTTCGCGTTCTCGCGTCCGGCTGCGACAACTCGACCGTATGCTGACGCGCGCCCTGCCGACCCCGGTGGTTCCCCTCAAAAACCCCTCAGCGGCAGCTTCGGATGGCGCTGGGGAGCCGGGCACGTCCGTGCCGCGCCCTTCGCCGGCGGCGACGCTCCCCTCGCCCGCCCGGTCCTCGCGTTGCCCGGTGCCTTGGCGGTGCCCGTCCTCGGCAGGGCCGCCCGGGCCCCGCCCCTGCCGGGACGCTCACCACCTGCTCCCCTGGGAGCAGCAGCGGGCCCCCTGCTCCCCTGGGAGCAGCAGCGGGCCCCCTGCTCCCCTGGGAGCAGCAGCGGGCCCCCTGCTCCCCTGAGCGGAGCAGGTGTTGAGGGACCTCCGGGACGGTGTCCGGCGGGTGCGGTCGGGCCCGAACGGACCGCCCGCCGCCGCTTCATCCGGGCGGTTCCGCGGATGTCCGTCGAGTCGGGGCTACTCGCGAGTACATTGAAAGTATGACCACCGTTGACATCAGGGTCGCGTCCCTCGCGTCCCGGTGGCACGGTCAGGGTCGTACGGCGGACCTGTCCGGCCCGGTCCACTGGGTCGACTTCGGCGCCCCCCGGCGCGACGACCTGGCACCGGTCGTGCTGGTGCACGGTCTGGGCGGCTCGCACCTGGACTGGGTGCGCATCGCGCCCGACCTGGCCCGGCGCAGGCACGTCGTCGCGCTCGACCTGCCCGGCTTCGGCCTGACCCCCGCCGCCGGGCGGCGCACCACGGTGCACGCCGACGCCCGGCTGGTGGGCCGGTTCGTCGCGGAGGTCCTCGGCCGCCCGGCCGTCCTCGTGGGCAACTCGATGGGCGGGATGATCGTGGTCCTGCTGGCCGCGGAGCGCCCTGAGCTCGTCGTCGGGCTGGGCCTGCTCGACCCGTCCGTGCCGCTGCACCACCGTCGCCAGGACCCGCTGGTCGCGGCCGAGTTCGCGCTCTTCTCGTTGCCCTACCTCAACCGCGCCTACCTCGAGCGGAACCGCCGTCGGCTCACCGCGGAGGAGCAGGTGCGCCGCACCCTCGAGCTGTGCTTCGCCGACGACTCCCGGATCGACCCGGAGGTGCTCGACGCCGACATCGCGCTGCTCGAGTACCGGGCCGATCTTCCCGGTACCGACCGCGACTTCCTGGGCGCGGCTCGTTCCCTCCTGCGCGTGCTCGCCCGCGGCCGGCGGTATGCCGCCCGCATCCGCTCGATCGACCGTCCGGTGCTGCTCGTGCACGGCGAGCAGGACCGGCTGGTGCCCTTCTCGGCAGCCCTCGCCACCGCGGCCGCCAACCCGGCGTGGGAGACCTTCTTCCTGCCCGGCGTCGGCCATGTCCCGCACCTGGAGGTTCCCGACCTTGTCCTCGGACGTCTCGTCCCGTGGCTGCACCGGCTGCGGGCGGCACCGGCCGCCTAGTGTCCCGGGGCGCCGCCCCTCGCAATAACCCAAAAGCGGTCGCCCCCGGGCGGCCACTGACGTAGCGTGGAGTGGTTGCCCAGCGCGCACCGTCCCGGTGCCCCCGCTCACGCCCACCCCGCTCAGCGCCGCGCGGCCCACCATCACCTCCGACGAAAGCGTCCAACCGTGGCCCACACCGCCCCACCGAAGACCGACCTCCCCGACACCATCGACGCGACCGTCCTCAAGGTGGCCGGGGTCGTCGTGCTCGGCGCGATCATGTCGATCCTGGACATCACGGTCGTCAACGTCGCGCTGCCGACCTTCCAGACCGTCTTCGCGACCGACCCGGCCCACCCCGTCGAGTACGCGACCGTCGCCTGGACCGTCACCGCATACACCCTGGCCCTCGCGACGGTGATCCCGCTCACCGGCTGGGCGGCGGACCGGTTCGGCACCAAACGGCTCTACATCCTCGCGCTGCTGCTGTTCACCGCCGGCTCGGCGCTCTGCGCGACCGCCGGCTCGATCGGAGTGCTGATCGTCTTCCGGGTGCTGCAGGGGCTCGGCGGCGGCATGCTGATGCCGCTCGGCATGACGATCATGACCAAGGCCGCCGGGCCCAACCGGATGGGCCGGCTGATGGCGATCCTCGGCATTCCGATGCTGCTGGGCCCGATCTTCGGCCCCATCCTCGGCGGCTGGCTGATCGACCACTACTCGTGGCACTGGATCTTCCTGGTCAACGTCCCGATCGGCATCATCGCGGTGGTCTACGCGATGGTCGCGCTGCCGCGCGACGAGCCCGAGCCGTCGGAGTCCTTCGACATCGTCGGCATGCTGCTCATGTCACCCGGGCTGGCCCTGTTCCTCTACGGCGTCAGCTCGATCCCCGGCGAGGGCACCATCCTGGCGACCAAGGTTCTGCTGCCGGGCATCGTCGGGCTGGTCATGGTCGTGGCGTTCGTGCTGTACAGCTTCCGGCCGCGGCACCCGCTGCTCGACCTGCGGCTGTTCGCCAACCGCAACCTCGCGGTCTCGATCATCACGATGTTCCTGTTCGGCGCGGCCTTCTTCGGCGGGCTGCTCCTCGTGCCCACGTACTACCAGCTGGTCCGCGGGGAGCTGCCGGTCAACGCCGGCTGGCTGATGGCCCCCCAGGGAGTCGGCGCCATGATCACCATGCCGATCGCCGGGGCCCTCATCGACCGGTTCCCGGTCGGTCGGATCGTGCCCTTCGGGGTGCTGCTCATCACGGGCGGGATGTTCGCGCTGACCAAGGTCAGCGCCGACACGCCCTACTGGGGTTATCTCATCCCGGTGCTGTTCGTCATGGGGCTCGGCATGGGCGCGACGATGATGCCGGTGATGACCTCGGCGCTGAAGACGCTGACGGCCCACCAGGTCGCGCGTGGGTCGACCCTGATCAACATCACCCAGCAGATCGCGAGCTCGATCGGGGTCGCCGTCATCTCGGTGATCTACACCAACTACCTGAAGGGTCAGCCGCTGGCGGGTCCCGCGATCGCCGCCGCGCACGACCCCGCCATCGCCGCCAAGCTCGGCCCGGGCGGGATCGCCGCGGGGCTGTCGCAGGCCGCCGAGGCCTTCGCCAGCACCTTCCTCGTCGCCGCGATCCTGGTCGCCTGCACGTTGGTCCCGGCGCTGCTGCTGCCGCGCAAGCACGAGGAGTCGCATCTGCTGGACGAGGAGGCGCCGGCGCCGCCGGCGATGCTGCACTGAGGCCGGCGATGCTGCACCGAGGCCGGCGGGCGGCGACCGGGGCAGGGTCCGGCCCAGGGCAGGGGAGGATGGGCCCATGGCCCTGGCCGTCTGCCTGCTCTTCGACCCACGCGGTGACCGCCTCGTCCGGGAGCTGTGGGCGCGGCTGGAGGACAGCGGCATCCGCACCCTGCAGTCGCACACGCA
>NZ_JBDIAQ010000007.1:0-54478 GCF_039812505.1 Intrasporangium sp.
GCCAGCCAGGTCGACGCGTTCCGGGTCCTGAACTACCAGGTGAACCCGGGCGGGCTGACCCTCGCGAGCTGGACCTACATCGGTGTGCTCGCCATCACCTGGTTCCTGTTGGCCCGCACGACCTACGGGCGCGAGTTGTACGCCGTCGGCGGCAACGACGAGGCGGCACGGCTCTCGGGCATCAGCGTGGCCCGGGTGCGGATCCTCACCCTCGTCATCTCCGGCGTCACCGCCGCCCTAGCAGGCCTGATCCTCGCCTCCCGGGGCGGGTCGGCCCAAGCGAGCCTTGCCACCGGTCTCGAGCTGACCGCGATCGCGGCGACCGTTGTCGGCGGCACCAGCATCATGGGCGGCGAGGGAGCGATCTGGCGTGCCGCCGCCGGCGTGCTGATCCTGCAGCTGTTCAGCAACGGGTTCAACCTGCTTGGCTGGGACACCACCTACCAGCAGGTCCTCACCGGCGCGTTGATCCTCATCGCCGTCAGCGTCGACCAGGTGCTCAGGCGACGCCGCCGTTAGCCCGGCGGTAGTCCTGCGATGCGCGACACTGACCCAGTGAGCGATACCTGGGGGGTTCGCGTCTGCACGAGGCAGGTCACCGCTGCGAGGATCACCGGTGAGGACGGCGCACACGGGCCGTCCTCATGGGTCCGTGCCCTCCGGCACGGACAAGCCGTCGCGGACGGTCTCTATGACCTGCTGCGCGAGGCCGGCATCGAGGGTGCCCGGCTCGTGGCCGACGTGAGCCCAGTTCTCGACGCATGGCTTGCCCAGCAGCCCACCGGCCACAACCCCGGGTGTCGGCTGGGCAGGGTGACCGTGGTCCGGGTCGCGCCGTCCCCCAGGGCGATCGCAGACCCCTTCACCGACTGGCCCGCCCACCTAAGCCGCCAGCTCGACGGCGGGTGGCTGCACCTGACCGGCGGGATCGACCTGCACGGCGGGCGCGTCATACCAACCGACACCTCGAGGATCGGCGAGGCCATTCGGCTGGCAGAGCAGCAGGGCTCGGTCGCCATCTGTGTCAGCGCGATGGGAGCACTGCTCGACAGCCAGGTCGAGTACTCGGTCGCGGAGCAGCTGGTCCGCCTGGCGCCGCCGTGCCCCGTGGTTCTGGCCCACACCGCCGGGGGCCGCAGGTTCCTCGAGCGGGAGAAGTCGGCCGTCCTGGCCGCCGCGCTCCTGCCCGCGACCGCCGGCCTTCTAGACGACCTCGAGACGGCCACGGCACGCACCGGATCTGCGCTGTGCCTCGCCGGCGCCGACGGTGCCCGGCTCGGCGTGGAGGACGCACGGGCCATGCCCACCCGGCTCCTCGGCGCCACGAACGCCCTCATCGCCCAAGGCGCCGCAGCACTGGCCGGTCTCACCACCGCGGTCATCCTCCTCTGGGTCGGAGACCACGCCCGGCTGCTCACCATGCGGCAAGGGGTCCTACGCACCCAGCTGGTGCGCCGCTCGACGCAACTGGGCGACCTGCGGTTCAGCCAACGCAACGCCGTCCAGTCGATCCTGACCGGACCCGCCGCCGCAGACCTGACCCGTGACCTCGTCGAGGACCGGCCGACAGTCCTGACGCGCATCACGGCCGCAGACAACCGCGGCTTCGAGGCATTCACGGCCGTGCTGAGCGGCCAGCTACCCGATGTCCACGTCGTCACCGAGGACCCACCCCTGCTCGCCGCCCTCGGCGCCCGCGCCTCGCTGCCACAGTCCGAGATCATCAAATACGCCGTCGCGTCCAGCAACGACGAGGTGCAGCAGATGCGTCACCTCCTAGTGCAGATCGCCCAAGGGCGTGTCCTAGCCGCGACGGACCGGCCGGTCGAGCTGCGGACCCTCACCGACCACCACGCGCCGCTCTCCTTCCTCCTGCCAGGCCCCGTGCTGCTGCGCGTCCACGTCGTCGGCCTGCCGATCGAGACGAGCTGAGAGCCCGTGCACTCCCCCACGCAGCAGGGTGGAACCGGCCAGGACGACAACGACAACGGCCGCCCCGGTGCCCCAACCGTCCTGACCGGCGACGACCTCGATGACCTGCTCTCCGGAGCCCAGCTCGGCGTGCTCACCGCCGCAAGCACCTTCGCCGGTGCCCTGGAACGGTGGGTCGGGCGGCTTCTCGACCAGCACGGCCCGCTGCCCCTGATCCCAGCCGGCAACACCGCCAGCCGGCTCGGCGAGCACACCCACGCGTGCACGGTGGGTCTGGTCGGATCACTGGCGGCCCTCTACGAGATCCCACCGGCAGGGGACGAACCCGTTACCGCAGTGCGGCAGCTCGAGCACCTGCTCGGGGTGCGGATGCACGCCATCGCCCCGCTCAACGCGGCCGGCATCAACGCGCTGCTCGCCGTCGCCGCAGCGTGCCTGCTCGAGCTGCCGCTGATCGACGTGGACGGGCAGGGACAGGTGCTGCCCCTGATCGACCAGTCAACCTTCGCGCTGGCCGGGCTGAACCCCGCACCGCTGGTCGGGGTCGGTCCCTGGGGTGACGTGCTGTCAGTACAGTCCCCGCTGCGGCGCGGGGAAGCGGTGGAGCGGGCCGCTCTCGCCGGCGCGGGAGGGTGGCTGCTCACCGCGCTCTACCCTGCGCCCGCGACGCGCCTGGCCGCAGCGGGGATCCCAGGCAGCCTGTCACGGGCCGTCGCCGCCGGAGCGACCCTCCGATCGGGGCGAGGACAGCTCGGCCCACGTCTGGCGCGGCAGCTCGGTGGACGGATGATCGGGCGCGGGCAGATCACCGAGATCATCCAGCATGCGGAGCCAGGCGCCCCGAGAACCCAGCCGGCCGGGCCCGTTTCCATCCGCCTGGCCAAGAGCGGCACCGCCGGTGCCGAGATCATTCTGGAGGTTCGCAACGAGGCCGTCCTCGCCTTGGTCGACGGGGCCGTCGCGGGCTGTGCACCGGATGTCATCTGCCTGCTGGATCCGCTGCGCGGGCGAACGGTCGACCTGCTCGATCTGCAGGAAGGGGACACCGTGGACGTCCTGCTGCTGCCCGCCCACGAACGGTGGCACACACCCGATGGGATCGGGCGGGCCGGGCCGCGCGCCTTCGGGCTGCACCTGCCCTACCGGAGGGGCCTGCGATGAGGACCCTTCACACCGCCTCCGAGAGCATCACTCTCGCCGAGGTGCTGCGGGCCGAGCCGATGCGCAGCGTACGCATGCACGCCCTGGCCGGGCTCGGCCGGGTCGTCGACGAGATCCGGCTCATCGATGACGTCGAGCAGGTCCGTGCCGCCCGGCCGGGCACACTTGTCGTCCTGCAGCACGGCATCGCCCAGACAGCCTGGGCGACGGCTATCACAGTCCGGTACGCATGGGAGCGGAACGTCAGGGCGGTCATCTGCGGGCTCGACGTCACCGCCGCGCCGTCGGTGATCAGCCTTGCCGAACGGCTGTCCGTACCGCTCGGCATCCACCGGGGAGACCTACCGACCCTGGCGCTCGAGCTGTCCGCGGTCGTGGCTCACCCCGAGGCAAGCCGCGCCCGGCTCATCGCCAGATGCGCGCAGCGCCTGGCGCGCCAGGGCGAGGTCGACGCGGTCCTACATGTCATCGAGGCCGAACTGCCCGGAGTGCACGTCACCCTGCACAACCCACCCCGGGACAACCATGAGCCGGCCGGACCAGAGCCGTGGATCCGGCTGCCGATGGGGCCGATGGACATCCCCCGTGGCAGAGAGCTCCTCGCCACGATCGATCGCGGGTCCGTGGCCTGGGCGCGGACGGTGCGCGTGGTGCTCGAGATCGCCCGGGCGCAGATCATCGCCTGCGAGGCCACCAGCCGCATCAGGCTGGCGCGCCGGCGCCAGCTCGAGCGATGGGCACTGCGGCAGCTGACCGACCCGGAACGAACCGACAGCCACCTGGCCCACGAGAGCACCGGTCCGTGGTCGGCGCCGGCGGCCCTCGAACATCCGGCATCGCAACCCCGCGCCGCGGCCGAACGGCTCGGCTGGCAGATCGGCCCGCGCCTGATCGCCGGCAGCATCCTGCCCGCGAGCCTGGCCGTCCAGGTCGACGACGACCTCGACCTGGCCCTAGCCGCAGCGTGGCCCGAGACTGGCGACCTGACCGGGCCGGTCCGGCACGGAGCCGGCTGGGGCGTGTGGCTCAGCTTCGAGAACGACCATCCTGACGGCGAGCCCGGCCCGGCGCTCGACCGACAAGCAACGCGATCCCTGCTCGCGCTGCTGCGCCGCTGCCTCGACGAGGTCGCTGTCGGAGTGCCCCTCGTCGCAGGAATCGGCACACCAGTCGATCACGACGGGCTCACCGCGTCGCTGCGGCGCGCCGAGCTCGCCGCCAGGGCCGCCCAGGACGAGCCCGATGCGCGGGTGCTCCCGTTCACAGAGGTAGGCCCCCGCGCGTTCCTCGCCGCGGCCGCAAGTCCTGCGCTTCGTGAAGCAGCCGGTGACATGCTGGCGCCGCTGGTCGACGTCGAGGACGGCGCGGTCCTGGCCCGCACGCTGGCGGCCTATCTCGACTGCGGCGGCTCCACGGGCCGAGCCGCCGAGCTGCTCGGGGTCCACCGCAACACAGTCTCGGGCCGACTCGACCGGATCCGGCGCGTCGGCCTCGACCTCGACGACCCCGGCACCCGGCTCGGCATCCACATGGCAGCACACCTTCTTGGCCACTGACGGTGCTGACACACGTTGCCGCCGATACGAAGCAGAGCCGACTTGCAGGCGGCGCGACCAGTGGCGATCCAAACAGCGCCGATGTGATCCCTACTCGCGCCGCCGGCATTGTCAGCCGGTCTGTATCCTTACCCCGTAGACGCCCTGCGCGGCGGCAACGCTGATGAGGCCGGCCGCGAGGTCGGCCGTCACCTGGCCGCGGTCCCGGTCGGCAGGATCGCCATAACCGCCGCCGCCGCTGGTCAGGCAGCGCACCCGGTCGCCGGGGCGAAGACGCATGCCGTTGCACTTGAGCAGTCGCCGCGCGTCGGGGGTGCCGGGGTTGACGACGATCTCGGGCCCGACCCCCGCGGCGCCGCCCTCGAGACCCCACGGTGGGGTGACGGACCGCTCGAACCACAGGGAGATCGTGCAGTCGTGCAGCGCCTCGTACTCGCGCACGACCCCGACCCCGCCGCGCCACCTGCCCGCGCCGGCGCTGTCCTGCCGCAGGGCGTAGTCACGCACCCGCAACGGGAAGCGGGACTCGAAGACCTCGATCGGCAGATCCTTCAGCGAGCCGTTGACGTTGTTGATCAGGGCGCTCTCACCGTCGGAGCCATCCCAGGCACCCCATCCACCGAGGGTCGCCTCCAGGCTGACGTAATCGCGGCCGACCCGGGGGTCGTGGCCGGCGAGCATGACGATCATCGAGTCGCCGTGGCTGGCCGCGGCGACCTGGGCCGGCATGACCGGGGCCAGCGCCTGCGCCACGAGGTCGATGAGCAGACCCAGGTGCGAGAAGTACCACTGGCAGGCTGCGGGGGCGATCGCGCCGAACACGGAGCCGTCTCGGACCTGGACCGTCATCGGGCGGAACGAGCCGCCGTTTCCGGGGACGTCGGGGCTGATGAGCAGTTTGTAGCCGACCCGGCATGCCGAGATCGCCTGGGCGACACCGCAGTTGACCGGGCCTATGGTCTGGTCCGCGGAGTCGCGGACGTCGAAGTCGATCGAGTCACCGGTGACGGTGATCCGCAGGTGGACCCGGACCGGAGTGTCCAGGTCCACGCCGTCATTGTCGAGGAAGCCTTCGGCCTCATAGACGCCGTCCGGGATCGCGGCGATAGCGGCCCGCTCGAACTGTTCGGTCTGGGCGAAGATGTCGTCGCGGGCGGCGCGGACCGTCTCGAGCCCGAACCGGGCGACGATCTCGGCCAGACGAGTCTGGCCCATCTCGATGCAGGCGATCATCGCGTGCATGTCCCCGGTGGTGGGGTAGGGGAACCGGACGTTGCGGGTGATCGTGTCGGTGACCGGGCGGATCGGCCCGCCGGCCGCGACCAGCTTTTGCGGGCCGAGCCGGAGCCCTTCCTGGAAGATCGACGTCGAGTCCATGGAGCCGCCCGGGTCCTTCGAGCCCACGTCGATCCAGTGGGCGCGGGAGGCGGTGAACCCGACAAGTGTGCCGTCGACGAAGACCGGGCCGAAGATCGTGACGTCGTTCAGGTGTGTCCCGCCCAGGTAGCTGTCGTTGAGGATCCAGACATCGCCCGGTTGCCACACCTCTCGGCCGAACATCTCCTCGGTGGCGATCGTGCACGTCTCAAGGTTGCCCAGGAAGATGGGCAGCCCCGCGGACTGGCCCAGGACCTGATGCTGGTCGTCAAGCAGGGCAACCACGCAGTCGCCCCCCTCGTAGATGATCGGAGTGTAGGCGGACCGGATCAACGACGCGTTCATGTCGGCGGCGGCCGAGGTGAGGGCGTTGCGGATGATCTCGACGGTGACGGGGTCGGGCTGGGTAGTCACAGGGGTGCCTCCGTGGTAAGGACGAGGTTGCCGTAGTCGTCCACGGTCGTGCGGAATCCGGGCGGCACGACCGTGGTCGCGGTCTCCTCCAGCACAATCGTGGGTGACGGCAGGTGGTCGCCGGCCGACAGCGAGGAGCGCCGGGCGACCGTCGCGGGCACCGGCTTGCCGCCGAAGACCACCTGGTGGGTCGAGCGCGCTGACTGGTCGCCCACGAGCGGGGCCGTCGTCGTCTTGGCGTGGCCCAGATCGCCGAGACCGGTGGTGCGCAAGGTCACGACCTCGATCGGTGCGCCGGGGTTGGCGTGCCCGAACCGGTGCTCGTGCATCTGCGCGAACCGTTCGGAAAGCATCGTCAGGAACGCACCGTTGTGCGGCTCCTCGGCGCTAAGCAGCGGCACGGTCAGGGTGTACTCCTGTTCGACGTAGCGCACATCGAGTGCATGGGTCAGGGTGCGCGCACCGGCAGGGACCCCTTCGCCGTCGAGGAAGGCGTGGGCCTGCTCCCCCATCGCCGTGAGATGCCGGGCCAGGTCGGCCCGGTCGAGGTCGACGTCCCGGAAGAAGTAGGCCTCGGCCAGGTCCGTGCGGATGGAGGTCTGCAGCATCCCCCACGCCGAGAACGCGCCCGGGAACCTGGGGACGACGACCTCCCGGATGCCGAGCTCCTGGGCCAGGAAGGCCGCATGCATGGGCCCGGCGCCGCCGAAGGCGACCAGCGTGAAGTCGCGCGGTTCGATGCCGCGGGCGACGGTTATGGTCCGGATCGCCTGAGCCATCTTCGCGTTGGCGACATCGCAGATCCCTTCTGCCATGGCGTCCGTCTGAAGGCCGAGCAGCTCGCCCAGGCCGGCCACCGCCGTGCGGGCCGCCTCGAGGTCGAGGTCCATCTGACCACCGGCGAACCAGGCTGGATCGACTCGCCCCAGGACGAGGTTCGCATCTGTGACCGTCGGCTCGGTCCCTCCGCGCCCGTAGCAGGCCGGGCCCGGCGAGGCACCGGCGGACTGCGGCCCGACCCGTAGGCCGCCCTGCTCCAGCCAAGCGATCGAGCCGCCGCCGGCGCCGACCGTGTGGATGTTGACCACCGGCATCAGGATGGGCAGGCCCTCCAGGCTGGTCTCGGGGGTGAGATCAGGTTTGCCGCCGATCACCAGCGACACATCGAACGAGGTACCGCCCATGTCCACGCAGATCAGGTGGTCACGCCCGATTGCCTCTCCGAGAGCCACCCCGCCCATGGCCCCACCGACCGGCCCGGACAGCAAGGTCTGCAGCGGCCGCTGGCGGGCAGAGTCGACCGTGAGGATGCCGCCGGAGGACTGCATCACGTGAAGGGGCACAGCCAACCCCCGCCCGGTCAGGTCGTCCTCGAGCCGGGTCAGGTAACGCCGTACCACCGGGCCGGTGTAGGCCTCGATCGTGGCCGATGAGGTCCGCTCGTACTCACGCCACTCCCGAGCCGCCTCGTGCGAGAGACTGATCGTCACCTCGGGGCCGAGCTGCTCCCGCAGGATCTCGCGGGTGCGCAGCTCGTGCGCCGGGAAGCGGAAACTGAACAGGTAGCCGACAGCGATCGCGGTGATGCCCTCGGCGCGGGCCCGTACGGCCGCTTGGCGGACCGCGTCCTCGTCGAGCGGGACGAGCTGCTCGCCCTCCGCCGAGAACCTGCCGGCGATCGGCACGATGTCCGTCAGCGGGACCAGCGGCTCGGGTTTGCGGTAATGCAGGTCATACAGGCGCCAGCGTGGCCCGCGCGCGATGTGCAGCTGATGGCTGGCGCCCTCGCTCGCCAGGAGCAGCACCCGTTCTCCGCGTCGGGTCAAGAACGCGTTGAGTCCCTGGGTCGTGCCATGCACCAGGAAGGAGATGTCGGCCGGGTCGCGCACGAGGGCACCCAAGGCCGTGTTGACCCCCTCGGTCAGGTCATCCGGCGTGGTGGAGGCCTTGCCGGCCCGATAGCTGCCCAGTTCCTCGTCATAGGCGATGACATCCGTGAAGGTGCCTCCGATGTCCATCGACACGCGCTGCTGTGCCACTGCTGGTTCCTTCCATCCGGGTGCCGCTCAGGCTAGGAAGTCACGAACCGGTAAGACGGTGCCTGTCGCCCAGTCCCGGGTGCCCGTTATGGGCTGCCCGCACCCTGCCGGGCGATGCGAGGGTGCTGTGCTGTGTCATCTGATGCCCGCGCAGTCGCGGCCGGCGCACAGGAGGACGGCACGGTTGAGCACCACGATCCCGCTGGTCCCAGACGACCCGGAGCCCTTCGGCGGCCCGACCCTGCGAGTGGTCCCGACCACGCCCGGGCAGACCGAACACCTGACCCGCGACCAGTCCGGGACGACACTGCACGGCCCAGCCCCCGGCTGGGGCGTTGACAACCGGCCGGGCCGCGTCCCTGCGCCGGAGGCGATCCACCGGTGGGCGCGCGAGGTGGGCCGCCGCCTGCAGGCGCACGCGTGGGCACGTGGAGGGGACACGTTCGTCGATGTCACGGCGCTGACCGACAGTGGCCTGCCGCTCGCGCGAGCGCTCCGGCTTGCATGCCTTGGCCTCACCGACGGGCTAGGCGGGCCCGCCGCCGCGACCGGGTGCCGCATCCACCTGGTCGGCCTGCCCGACGCGCCGGGTCTTGCCGAAGCCCGTTCACGAGCCTATGTCGATGCCCGAGCCGCCCAGCTAGCCCGTGACCTGATCGATACCCGCGCGAACGAGGTCACCCCAAAGGTGTTGGCAGGCAGAGCCGTCGAGACGGCGGAACGATCCGGGCTGTCCACCCGGGTCTGGGACGCCGCGGATGCTGCGGCCGCCGGCATGGGCGGCATCATCGCGGTGGGATCCGGGTCACCGAACCCCCCGGCCCTCGTTGAACTCATATACCAGCCCGCAGGCGGCGAGCAGTCACGCCCGCCCGTCTGCCTGGTCGGCAAAGGGGTCACCTTCGACAGCGGCGGCCTGTCGATGAAGTCGCCCGCAGCCATGGTCGGCATGCACAGCGACAAGGCCGGCGCCGTGACCGTACTCGCCGCGATGAGCGCGCTACGCGACCTCGGCGTCGGCACACCCGTCCGGGCACTACTTCCCCTCGCCGAGAACCTGCCCGGCACCCGCGCCACCCGACCCGGCGACATCATCACCATGCTCGACGGCGCTCGCGTCGAAGTCGTCGACACCGACTTCGAGGGTCGCGTCCTGATGGCCGACGCGCTCGTGCTCGCCGCAGGCACCCAGGCTGGCTCGGCCCCCGCGGCAGTCATCGACGTTGCTACTCTGACCTACCAAGCAGTCACCGCCCTCGGCGTGGACATCGGCGCCCTGATCGCCCGCGACGACACGCTTGGGCAACGCTTGCTCACGGCCGCCGAACGGGTCGGTGAGCCCCTGTGGCCGCTGCCGTGGGCACCCCGGTACGCAGATCAGATCCGCTCTCGGGCTCCCGGTGCGCGGCTGCGCAACCACCCCGGTACCGACACCGGGCGGGCGCTCACCGCCGCGCTGTTCCTCGGCGCCTTCGTACCCGACAAAATCCCTTGGGCTCACCTCGACATCGCCGGCCCGGCGATGGCCGGAACCAGCGCAGACGCGCGCGCCACCGGCTACGGGGTCCGGACCCTAACCGACCTGCTCGAGCAGTGGCAGCCACTCCCCTGAACCGGGCGGCCGCCGCCGGACCCCACCCCTCGCACGAGCCGACAACCACGAAACGAAGGAGCCCCACAGATGACACGCACCGCACTGGTAGTGGGAGCCGGCCAGGGCATGGGCCGTGCAATAGCCTGCCGCCTCGCGGCCACCACCGGCACCCACGTACACCTCGGCGGACGCACCACGGGAAAGCTTCGCGCGGTCGCCGACGAGATCCAGAACGCGGGCGGAAGCTGCGAGGCCCTCCCCTTCGACGCCACCGACCGCGACCAAGTAGAAGCAGCGATCGGCGGCATCGGCACCCGGCTCGACATCGTCGTCCACACGGTCGGGCGCAGCATGATGCGCTCCTTCGACGAGACCACGGTGCAGGACTGGGAGGAGCAGATCAGCGCCAACCTCAGCTCGGCCTTCCACGTGGCCCAGGTAGCATTGCCCCTGCTCCGGGCCAGCGACAACCCCAGCCTCATCCTGATCACCTCGAAAACAGCCCTGAAGGGCTACCCCGTCGTGGCCTACTCCGCAGCCAAGGCCGGCGTTCTCGGCATGGCACGCGCCCTCTCCGTCGAGCTCGCGCCAGAACGCATCCGCGTCGTCCCGATCTGCCCCGGCCCCGTCGACACCCCGATGCGATGGGCGGCCACACCCGACATGGACCGTAGCCTCGTCATCGGCGTGGAGAACATCGCGGCCACGGTCGCCTACCTCGTCGACCTCGAACGCGGCGTCACCGTCGACACACTCCTCGTCCAATCAGCACAGTACGACTGACCAGCCCGTCATCCGAGAAGCGTCAAATACGGCGGGCCATGAAGCCAAGGGGTCGGTGAACATTGGAGGCCGGCACTATGGCGGACTCTGGATCTGGCACGGTCAGTCTGGAGTCGGTGTCCCGCAGCAAGATGGCCGCCTCGGCCACAACGCGGGTGGGGCCGTGACAACTACCGAACCACCCGGCCACCTCGGGTCGCACTCAACCATGTGCAGTGAGGCCCACCACAGATTGCACCGTCAGCAACCGGGCTGAGAGTTGGGTGGTGTACCCGATGCAGCCAAGGAAGATCTGGCCGGCGCCTGCCGATGCTAGCGTTCCGGCCCGCCGCCCCAGCTTGATCGACTGTGCCGTGCGTGGGTTCACCGCAGTTACGATGACTGGCCGCTCAGCCCAGCGTGCCCGGAGGTCGGCTCGCTGATCGGAGCTCGGAGGAAACAGGCTCATCTCAAACTCCTGCCCTGACCGGGTCTCCAAACCCAGACATGCCAAGCCGATCCTGGCCACATCGCGCCCAGGGTCGGAAGTGGTGCGCAGGATGAGAATGAGTTACTCAGACGAGGACGGCACGGTCGCGTAATCTCGAGTGCCACTTCGGCGACTCCGTTCGTTGGCTGCCTCCATCCGCGGGGGTCGACGCCTGGTCAAGAGCAGACCGGGGTCGCTATCGGGTGCGAGCCTCAACGTGATCCCGGTGTGCGATGGTGTCGTCGATTGCCCACCCGAGAGGACGGTAGGGGCGCCATCCTTCCGCGGCGCGGTCGGCGGTCCAGATCCTGGTGTCGTAGATGACCGTCTGGACGCCGAGGGAGTTGGCGTTGGCTTGCAGCCAGCGGGCGACGACCCAACCGGACTGCCGCCCGGTGGGGGTCCGGAAGATGGGGATGGGCACATCGATGGTGTCAGGCCGGGTGGCGGTGGCCGTGGGGTCGATGCCGGGGAAGGCGGCTACGGTGCACCGGATGACGCGCCGTGCGGGCGCGGTGGCCTGCTTCTCCGCCGGCAGGCGGGTCGGGGCGCAGGCGCTGGCTGGGGCGCCGGGCATGGTCGGCACAGTGCTGCCGAATGACCCATCCCCGGCAGGGGACGCGGCACCGTTAGGGGTTGGGTCGGTGGGGCAGGCGGCTGCGGCGGGGTCGGCGCCGAGGACGCCAGCCGTGTCCTGGCTGGCTCCCTTCAGGGCGGCGACGACTGCTCCCGCGTCGGCCCAGTACGGGGCGTAGGCGAAGGGGTCGGTGTTGCGTTGGGTGCGGTGCGCGGCGATCGTCGGGGCGAGCTGCCGGTAGCCGGGGATCTTCGTGAGGGCGTCGAAGAAGAGGCCCGCGGAGCCGTGCGGGTCGAGCCGGACCGCGAGGGGGCCCCACTCCGGGCCCTGCTGGAACGGGCCGACGGTGTCGCGGCGGACGGCGTCGCCGTGGGCAAGGGGCCGCAGGGAGGACTCGGCCATGCTGGTCATGACCCCGACGGTGAGGGTCCAGTCGTCCAGGTGGCGGGCCTGGCCGGCCCGGATGATGCCGGCCGCGACCTGCAGCTGCGGTCGCCGCCAGGTGCCGACCCGGGCGGGCAGCGATGGTGGCACACCGTTGGTGGTGGACGCTGCTGGTGGGGCGACGGGTGGGGTCTGTGCTGGGGCGGTGCCGGTCCCGTCGGTGGGCGGCAGGCGCAGGCCGTGCGCGGTGGCCCAGTCGCGGGGGTTGACCAGCTTCCCACCGGCCCGGATCTCCCAGTGCAGGTGGGGCCCGGTGGAGTGGCCGGTGCTGCCTTCGATGCCGATCCGCTGCCCGGCGGCCACGTGCTGGCCCTGTTGGACGGTCCACCGGGCCAGGTGCAGGTATCTGGAGGTGAACCCGCCGCCGTGGTTGATCTCGACGGTCAGCGCGCCCCACGGCTCGGGCCCGACGTAGGTGATCACGCCGGCCTTCATCGCGACCACGTCACCGCCGGCCGGGATGCTCGCCAGGTCGATTCCCTTGTGCGCTCGCACTCTCCCGTCGACCGGGTCACGCCGTGCGGGGTTGAACTCGCTCATCACCACGAACCGGCCCACCAGCGGGACCCGGACCGGTCCGCCGGCATCGAGCACCACCAGGCCGGCGCCCCCAGCGACCGGTGCGCACGCGGCCGCCGCGGCTCCCCCACCGGCGGCGAACAGGACGAGCATGAGGACGAACGCGGCGGGGCCGACGCCGAGCACGGTGAGCGCGGCGATCCCGGCCAGGACGATCTTCTTGCTCACGCTGGCCCGTCCGGGAGCACGGCCCGGGTCACGACCCAGCCGCGGGCCGGGCCGGGCACCAGGTGGACCGTGACCGGTCCCGCGTCGGTCGGGACGGCGACCGCGAGCACGGCCTCGGTCCCGTTCCCGAGGGGAACGAGGCGGCCGGGACCGGTCACACGGTCCCACGGGACCGTGGCCGGGTCAGTGCCCCGGTAGTCCTCGACCGCCTGGGGTGACAGGTGCGGGGTGACCGCGGCCCACCATGCCGCGGCGGGTGTTGCCTGGGTGGGCCGGGCGTAGGCGCGCACGAACCTGGTGGCCCGCTCCACGGCCGCTCGGGCGGCGGTGGAGCCCGGCCTGGCTGCGATCGTCGGGGGTGCGAGCGGCTCCGCGGGGTCGGCGGGGCCGGCGTCCATGGGCGCGCCCGGTGCGCGACGGGCCGGATCGAGTGCCGACCCCGGCGTGGACACCGATGGGCTCAAGGATGGGGCGGCAGGCGGGGTCACCGACCCGTCCCCGGGGCGCGGCGCGGTTGCCGCCGGGTTAGGGGCCGTGCTGCTCGCTCCCGCGTGCGCGGCGGGCGGGGTGGGGCTGGTGTGGTCGGGGTGGGGCCACAGCATGGCGGCGCCTGCGGCGAGCAGGGCCAGCACGATCAGCCAAGCGCCGCGGCGCCGCGCGTAGCTGCTCACGGCAGGCTCCCGGGGGGTCGGCGTGGCGGGTTGGCGTTCAGGCGAGCCTTGACCCGGTCGCCGGGCTCACGCTGCGGGCCGGGTGCCTCTGCTGGGTGGGGCTCGCCGGCGGCGGGTGAGCCCGGGGGTAGCGGGCCGGGTCGGGGTGGGCGCGAGGGGGAGGTCGCCGGCGGTGGTGTCGGGGCCGGGACGCCCGGGCGGGAGGTGCGGCCTTTCTCGAACGGGTCCGCCGGGGGCTGCTGGTGGGTGAAGCCTGCCGGTCCGTGTGGAGTAGCTGGGGTGTCTGGTTGGGTGGGTGGGGTGGTTCGCTTCCCGGTGGCGCGGCCGGCGAACCGGGCGGCGGCGGCGAGGTTGTGCGTGTACTCGTCGCGGTAGGCGCCCGCGGCCGCGACGCGGCGGACGACCCGGTCGGTGGCGGCTTGTCGGCTCGCCGAGATCTTCTCGCGCAGGGCCTCCGTGGTCTGGGTGGCGGCGGCCTTGCCGGCGCGGGTCCAGCGCGGCACCGAGACCGGGGCCCCCAAGGTGGTGCCCCACGCGAGTTTCGCGGCGGCGCCGCCGACGGCCCCGGTGACCCGCGCGGCGGTGCGCAACTGCTCGACGCGACGAGGCGGGTGGCCCGGTGGGGCGTGCTGCCCGGGTGCCGCGGCGGCTCCGACCGCGCCGACGGCGGCGGCCGCGGCGGGGCCGGCCGCGAGACCGGCCGCGGCCCGGGTGAGCTTGAGCTGGCTGACCGTCGCGACGCCCCGGCGGGCCGCGGTCAGCATGGAGGGGCGCTGCGAGCCGGTGGCGCCGGTGGTCTTCTTGGCGAGCCGTTCCGCGGCGGCGCGGGCCTTCTTGCGGTTGCGGGCCAGGTGGGTCAGCAGCATGACGCCGCCGATGACCAGCAGCAGGTCGGTCAGGAAGAACGCGAGGATCGGGTTGTACCCGCCGCCGCCCTGCGCGGCGGGTTTGACGGCGTTGGTGAACACCAGCTCGAGCAGCTCGAGCTGGATGGTCAGCAGGATCAGCAGCATCAGGATCCCGAACGCGCACATGGCCGCGCTGGTCAGGCAGCGGAAGAACTCGGTCCGCCCCTCGCCGGGGGCGATCGCGCGGGGGGTGTAGAAGAGCAGCTTGACGGTGTCCTTGACCGCGATGACACCGAGCAGGAGCAACCCGATGGCGATGACGAAGGCGATGCACAGCAGCGAGACCGTCGAGGGGCTCAGCACGATCCCGGTACCGAGCGCGGTGATCCCGTCGACGGCCTGCGCCGCGCTGTCGCAGCCGGCCACGACCTGACGCACCCACGGCGCGTCGTCGCCGCGCGGGCCGGCGGCCAGCGCGTCATGCCACACCTTGACGCACTGGGCCGACAGGGGCTTGCCGAAGTTGATCAGCTGGGCCGGCAGGTCGACGAACAGGTCGACCAGCCGGGCCCCGGCCGCGCCGGGCAGGGCCTTGCCGCCGGTGTCCTCGGTGCCGATGCTGGCGGCGGCGGACAGGCCGAGGTCGCGGGCCTGCAGCAGGATCCCGTCGGGGCCGGTGACGAACCGGATCGGGTTGGCCAGCACGCCGGCGAACAGGGCGGCGATCGTCGCCGAGGTGGCCATCTCGGTCAGGCCGGACCCGACCCGGCCGGTGACCAGCAGGAACCCGGCGACCAGCGCGGCGACCGCGGTCATCAGCGGCACCAGGCCGACCTCGGCGATCATCGCCTGGATCGGGGTGGCGATGACGGTCAGCCCGTCCCGGATGAAGCCCAGCCAGCCGAACCCGGCGGCCATGTTGACGACCCAGACCAGGAACGCGCAGACGAACCTGTAGACCCACCACAGGAACTGGGTCATCCCGACGAAGACCGCGTTGAAGCTGAACCCGAGCGCGTTGGTCTGCGGGTCCAGCGACAGCTGGTACTGGCTCATTCTCAGCCCGGCGCTCGAGAGCACGCCGAAGGTGTCGAGGGTCCCGCCGTTACCGGACACGGTGCTCCTGCCGGGCCGGGTGCGCGGGCGGCGGGTCGGACAGGCAGGCCAGGCGTCGGGCCGGCACGGCGGGCAGCAGCATCTTGGCCCACCCGGCGGTCCCGTTGGCGCACGAGATCCACGCCTCCCCCTCCCGGCCGGCCATGACCCGTTTGGTCGACGGGTCGATCGGGGAGATGTCCTCGGCGAGCCGGCGCGCGTACGGCTCGAACTGCGGGTCGGTGTCGGTGAACCCGAGCCAGCGCAGCGTGGCGGCGGCCGCGGCCCGGTCGGCCTGCCCGAACGCGACCCGGGTCTCGAGCAGGCCGCGCAGCTCCGGCGAGCCCAGGTCGTCCACCAGCTGCGAGGCGAGCCACACCGCGAACGAGGCCCGCCGGGACTCGCGGACCAGCTCGAGGGTGGAGCGTTCGGCCTCCGGGGAGCTGGTCACGTAGGAGGCCTCGTCGGCGACCACGACGGTGAACCGGGACCGGTCCCGGTAGGCCTGGATGCGGGCCACCCCCATCAGCAGCGCGTAGTAGGCGCGGCCGAACAGCTTGGGCCCGCGCAGCTGGTCGAACTGGTGGGTCAGGGACAGCTCGCCGGCGCTGGGCAGCTCGAGGCCCGCGGTGCGGAAGATGACCAGGGCGCCGGTCAGGTCCGGGACCGGCAGGCCCGCCTCGAACACGGCCCGGGCGTAGCCGCGCCCGGCGTGGACCCGGATCCGGCGGGCCACCGTGGCGGCGTCGGGCAGCTCGCAGGCCGGGGACTCGAGGTGCTCGAGCAGCCCGGTCGCGGTGTCGATGGCCTGCCGGCGCAGGTAGCCCGGGTCGAGCGCCAGGGCGAGGGTGGCGCCCAGGTCGTGGTTCGGGCCCAGCCCGGTCAGGCACACCAGGAAGTCGGCCAGGATCTCGGCGCCCTGGGCGGGCTCGAAGATCTGCAGCGGGTCCATCGTGTAGGCCGGCGCGGCCGGGTCGATCAGCACACCGCCGGGCACGTGCTGCGATAGGCGCCCGTACTCGCACTCGGGGGTGCGGTCGATCACCAGGACCTGCGCGCCTTGCAGGCACACGGCCAGGGTCATCGTCTTGAGGAAGGCGGACTTGCCGCGGCCCTTCTGCCCGGTGATCCCGAGGTTGCCGCCGATCCCGTTTTGGCTGTACCGGATCAGGTCGAGGTGCAGCGGGGCGAGCAGGCCCGGCTCGGTGATGTTCAGGCCCGTGAAGGTGCCGCCCGGGTCCCCGAGGCCGGCGTCGACGAACGGCACGGCCAGCGCCAGGTCCGAGGTGGTCGTCTTCTGCTCGTAGGCGCGCACGATGCCCGATCGGGCCACGCCCGGCAGCATGGCCAGCCACAGCTGTTCCTGGGCGGTGCCGGCCGGCCGGTCCGTCTGGCAGTCCGCGGCGGTGAACCAGCGTTGCAGCCGCTTGGCCTGTTCCTGGGCGGTGGGCCCGTCCGGGCCGGGGACCGCGAAGAATGTGGCGTGGTTCAGCTCGGCCTCGTTGGGGTCGTTCTGCAGGATCGCCTGGTAGTCGGTCAGCAGCCGCCCGGACTCGTCGAGGGCGTGCTCGCCGGTCGTGACGGCGTGCTCGCGCTGGTAGTACTGGTCGTTGAGGTTGGCCACCGCGGAGGCGGTCTTGCGCAGCGCGACCTGGCGGTCGACCTTGCGCAGCCGCACCGCCCAGTCGACGCCGGCCACGCCGCACTCGTCGATCCGGCCGAGGTACTCCGAGCCGGGGAAGCTCATCCCGTTCGGGGGGAACCCGGTCAGGGCGAGCATCGACTGGTAGGACGCCTCCTCGAGGCCGGTGTCGATCAGGGCCGGGGTGGACACCTTCAGGAACCGGTGGCGCATCGGGTCGAGGCGGGCCACGGTCGTCCGGTCGTGGTCGGACCGGCCGCCGACATCCAGCACGGGCGCCGAGAGCACCCGCGCGGTGACCGGGTGCGGGCGCGACTCGCCGGCCGGCTCGAAGGGGTCGGTGCGCAGCCAGCGGGCCGCGGCGTGCTCCCACACCCAGACCGTCTCGGCGACCGTGACCGGGGTGGGCCGGAACGGCGCGGGCAGGCGCCGCATGATCATCTCGGCCTGCTGCAGGCGCCGTTCGACGCGGGCCGGGCCGATCAGGGCCGGGGGCAGGTTGAGCGCGGCCCGGACCCGGTCCAGGCCGGCCGCGGCCGGCTCGGCCAGCACGTCCCGGCCGGTGTTGGCCAACGGCAGGTACAGGTACCTGACCCGGGACCCGAGCGGGTACTGCTCGAGGGTGTCGAAGCTGGCCTCGCACTCCTCGAGCCAGCCCGGGTACTCGTCCCAGGCGGTCTCGGGGATGCCGGTCAGCATGTTCTGCACGACCGTCACCGGGCAGGTGGTGATCACCAGCCCCAGCAGCAGGGCCTCGCCGGCCGGCAGGGTGCGCAGCAGCAGCCGGTGCAGGTCGGCGACCGCCTCCTTCTCGCCGGCGCCGCGGGCGCCGTAGGGCAGCCCGGCGATCCGCCACCCGGCCCACACGGTGCCGTTGCGGGTCCAGGCGAGGTTGCGGTGCATGACGGTGTAGGGGACCTCGGGAGGCATCAGCTCGCCTCCCGTGCGGCCACCAGCAGGCCGGCCAGGGCGGTGACCGGGGGCCGGTCCGGCACCGGCCGGTGTGGGTGGCCTGCCGCGGCCGGGAACACCGTGACCGCGGCGGGTGCGGTGGGGTGGTGGGTCTCGGCTGGCCCGATGACCAGCACGCGCGCCGCGCCGGGACGGGCGGCGCGCCCGGGCCGGGGCGCGGGCCACCGGACGGGTCGGCCCTGGTGCCTGCCGAACCGGGGCGACACCAGCCCGGCGAGCACGCTCGAGGCGATCGCCAGCGGGTCGCGGGCCCCGAAGGAGAGCTTCCCGGCCAGGAACCCGCACGGTGCGGCGCCGGCGGCGGCGGCGGCGAAGTCCAGCACCCCCCAGTGCCCCCAGAGCGGGCGCAGCCAGCACGCCAGGACGAAGACGAGCACCGTGACGACCAGCTGGGTCAGGGTGTAGGGCCCGCCGGGCAGGCTGAAGCCCTCGATCTTCCCGACCAGGACCGGGATCTTGAAGGCGCGGGTGAACTGGCGCATCACCCGCGGCGCGGGTGGGCTCATCGATGACACAGTGGGCACCGGGTCAGGCCGGCACGCCGGGGCCGGCCGGCCGGGGCGTCACCACGAGGTCACCGTGCGGGCCGGTGGGTGCCGGCACGATACGGGCGGACGCGCCGAGGTCCTTGTCCATCTTGTCGCTGGTGTCGCTCAGGCCGCCCTGGATCCACCAGAGCGCCAGGGCGGTGACCAGGATGGCGCCCACGACCGCGGCCGCGGCCATCCCGGCCCGGACCATCCGGTAGACGCCCCAGGCGACGAAGGCGACGGTGCCGGCGAGCTTGACCAGCGCGGCTCCGTCGGTCAACAGCCGCTGGACGGTGCCCAGGCTCCCGTCGGGGTCGATCGCGGCGGGAAGAGCCGCCAGGTGCGCGCCGGTCTCGAGGGCCGGCTGGATGCTCGAAAGGAGCAGGGTGTTCATGTCGGATCGGTGCTTTCTGTGCGAAGGGACTCAGGTGCGTGCGCTACTCCCCCCGGCCTCGCCGGGGGCTGGCCGTCCGGTGAGTCGGGCACCGGCGCGGTGGCAGGCCCGACCGCCGCAGCCGCGGCGGCCACCTCGGGCGCCGCGGCAACCGCGGCGATCTCCCAGCGCCCCGCCCGGACGCGCAGCTCGAGCCCGATCTGCGCGTTCAGGGGCCCGGACGGGGTGCGGATCGCGTAGCTGACCAGCACCCCGGCGTGGCTGCCCTCGGCCGGGGTCGGGGCCTCGGCGACTGGCCGGGCCGCGGTGGTGTCCACCTGAAGGACCCGCTCGAGCGGCAGCCCGGTGCCGGCCTGCGGCGCGGCCACGACGGCCCCGGGCGAGGTGAACCGGGTCACGTCCGCGCCGGCCAGGTAGGCCTGCAGGAACGCCTCGACGGCGGTCACCAGGGGCGAGGCGGCCGCGACGTCCCGGGTGGGGTAGGCCAGGCCGGCCGGCCCGGACAGGGCCGGCGCGGCGGCCAGGCTCGGCAGCGCGACCGGCGCCGCGCGGCCATCGGCCACCTGCACCGGGACCGCGAAGTACGCCACCCGGGACCTGAAGCTGGCCGTCAGCAGGACCCGGTAGAGCCCGCCACCGGGCCGGGCCGGGGAGACCTGCACGACCCGGATGCCGGCCAGCTTCAGCGGCGTGGCGGGCGTGGCCTGCACCGGCAGGCCGAGCGCGCGCAACGGGCCGGTCCCGGCCGTGCTCGCGCCGGCCCACGCCTGCAGCACCCGCACACCGGTGTCGGCGGCCAGCGACGTGTCCTGCACGGGTGGGGCGCCCGGGACCGCCGCGGGCCCGGCAGCGGCCGGCGCGGCCGGGCCGGCGACCCGCAACTCGACTTGCGCAGCCACCCCGGCGGCCACCGCCGCGGCAGCGAGAACCGGGACCAGGCGGGCGGCCAGGGCCACCTGCGGGGTCCCGGACATCACCGGTGAACGCGGCCGGGCGCGGCGCGCCGACCGGCGCCCCACTCCCCCGGCCGCATCCCCGACGGCGGCGTCGGGGGCGGCCGCCCGGCCCGGCCGGTCGGATCCGGCACGGAGCCTACGGCCGAGCCCGGTCATCGCGGCGTCCCGTCGGCCCCGGTGGCGGCGCGGAGCCGGGCCGCCGCCGCGACACCGCGCGGCCACTGACCCTGCAAGAAGACCTGGAAGCGGTCGACCTGCTCCTCGGCGAGACCCGGGGCGGCCAGCACGTCCAACGCGAGCCCATCCAGCTGACGACGGGTCCCGAGCACGGCGCCCGCGTCCCGCAGCCACGCCCGGCCCTCGGCCAGCTCGGCCTCCCACGTGTCCTCGGCCATGGCGGCCACCTCCTTGTGCCCCCGCAGATGTGTGTCACTGGCCATGTAGGTAGGCCGCGAAGGCCGGGTGTGACCCCGGCCCGGCAACCTTTTTTCCGCCGGCCCGCCGCAGCACCCCTTGTCACCCCTGCTGGCCTGCGCAAACACGGCCCGAGACGATTGCCCGCCCGCCCCCTTGCGGGGCCTTGCCGGCCCGCTGGGGGTGGCCGGCGCGGCAACCCGGACCCCACGGGGCGGCCCGAAACGTGGACGCGTCACGCACGCACAGTCAAGGAGCGCTCCCCCATGACCGTCCACACCGCCGCCCGGCCGCGCGCGTCCCGGCCGCCCCTGACGACCGGGACCATCGGCCTGCTGAACACCGAGTGGGCCACCCTGGGCGCCACTGTCATACCGGCGCCATGGCGGGCCGCGCCCACCCTGGCCGGGTTCGCCACCGCCGAGGACGTGCTGGCCGGCGTCCGGGCCGCGCCGCAAGCAGCCCGGCGGGACGCGCTGCTGCACGCGCTGCTGGCCCTGCACGCCGCGGGAGACCAGCTGGCCGGGCGCACCGTCCTGCAGGCCATGCTCGGCAAGGCGACCCGGATGGCCTACACGGCCAAGAAGCGCGGCACCATCGACCCGTTCGAGACCGTGATCGCAGCGATGTGGGAAACCATCCGGACCTACCCGCTGCACCGGGCCAGCTCGGTCGCCGGGAACCTGGCCCTGGACACCCTGCGCCGGCTCGGCCCGGCCGCGACAGCCCGCGAGATACCCGCCGGTCTGCAGGCCGAGACCCACCCCGACCCGGGCGGCGCGAGCCATCCTCGACGCGCCGCCGACTCACCCGAGACGAACGAGGTCTTCGACGCCGTCCTGCCTCGCACCCTCGGCTGGGCCCTCGAGCACGACGTGCTGACCCCCGCCGAGGTCCGGCTGCTGGCCCGGCTGCACCTTGACGACAACGAGCCCACCCTCACGATGCGCGAGCTCGCAGGCCGGATGGGGATCACCCACGCCGCGCTGCGCCAACGCCACAGCCGAGCCATCCGCGCCCTCGCCGCCGCCATCACGACCCGCCTCGACGAGCCGGCCGCGTGACCTTGTGTTGTCGTGGCGCGGCGACGGCTCGAGGACCGCTCTTGCGCAGCACTCTGTGTAAGTGTAAGGAAGCAGCGACTCCTCATCTGGAGTGCAGATTCGGAACTGGGGTCGCCGCCCCCGCTAGGCCGGCGCCTGCCTGGGCCTGCCCACCGGTGGTGGAGATCCATAGACCGGAACGGAACCGGGTCGGTGCCTCTGGGTTGGGTACGCGCCGGTGGGCGTCCCGGATGAACTGTGCCCTAGAGTTCAGCCCACAGCCCCCTCGTCGTCCGTATGGATGCGCGAGATCCGGCCCAGCCACTGGGTGGGAAGCACCTCCTCGGCGTGCAGCGCCTCACGGATGACCCGTCGCATGAGCTCGTCCTCCGAGCCGGGAGCGAGCGAGGTCTTGATGGCACGCCACGCGCGGTCGAGCCGGTCGGCGAGTTCTCGGACGAACTCGATGCTCACCCAATGGGAGTGCTCCTCAGCAACCCCACGTGCTGCCGCGTTGAACTTCTTCTGCGGCGTCGTGAGGATAGAGACCGACCCCGACGGGATGGCCGTACCGAGGCGCTCCTGCATACTCCGCAGGTGCCGGTTGGTCTGGTCGATGCTTGACACGTCGATCTCTGTGGCCGGCCGCGCCGCGCTCTTGGCCTCCCACGTGACCCAAAGAACGCCGGAGAAGTCCCACGACGCGTCCGGCTGGGCTGTCCCCCCGCGATCGCCGCAGACATCCCTGGCGCCGGCGAACTCGCCGAGTTTGACGAGCGCACTCTCGAACGATGTCGCCTTCGTCTCGGCTAGCCCCGCCTTGATTTCCTCGATAAGCGGGTCGTACACGCTGGGGCGACGGAGCCGGTCGAACACGTGGATGGCCTGCGTCACCGCGGCTTCGTCTACTGGGTCGACATCACTTGTTGCGCCCGTCATCGCCGCACGGTCGGCAGCTGACTCGAGGTGCGCCAACCACATCGTGCCTCGCGCGCCCGCCCTCGCCGAGCTGAACGCGGCCCTCGCCGCGTCGAGCGAGGCCGCCCCGGGGTCCCTTGATGCGTGGATGGTCGTCCAACTGCCCAGAAGGTAGTTCCAGAACGCGGCGTAGCGTCGACTACCTTTGCCGACCTGGACGATGTCTACGACAGACTTGGCATGCCTACGCGCTCGATCCCACTCCCCCTGCCAGAGTGCTTGCCACGCGGCGACTTCGTCGGCGGCGGAGTTGTCGAGTTCCGCCGTACCCGCCGGGCTGGCCTGTGTGTACCCGTCGCGCCACGAGGTTATCGTCGCCTCGGCGGACTTCCACTCCAGGTTCTGCCGCAGGAAGTGGTCGAAGAGGATCATGAGTTCGTCCGAGTCGTTCTCGAGCGAGGCCTCAAGTCCGAACTCCATCTCGGCGTGTAACTCCGGGTGAAGTGCTCTTTGGACGTCCTGGCGCCCCGTGAACGAGGTGAGGTCGCTGCCGAGCATGAGGACGGCTGCGTAATCCGTTGGGTTTCGCGTCGCTCGTCCGGCACCTTGCGTGATCCGAGCACGGATGCGCTCCTGGAGAACCTCGATCGCACCCAGACCTTTCGCGAGGAAGCGCTCCTGCAGATCACCACGCGCCGGAAGCCCAGCAATGATGACCAGCCGGCACGAGTCGTCCGGCAGGTCGAGCCCGTCGTACCGGTTCGCCATCCCAAGGATCGCGCTCTGTGCCGTGGAGAAGGGTGCGAGAGAGTCCTCGACGTCTTTCGGGCGGAGGACCGTGACCCCGGTAGGTACACAGACCGAAAGAAAGTCCTCCATCGTGTAGGTATCCGGCGCAAGAACGACCGCACGGCCGAACTTCGCGATGACGTCCTTGACGTATGCCTGGCGAGTGACCGGGTCTGCTTCCGAGAGATCAGTCGTCGACTCCGGGAAGGCGAAGAACCTCCGCCCGTTGCCGCGCCGATCCCACCCACTCGGGATGGGAAGCCTCCGGATCTTCTTGCGGCCGAACGCACGCTCCAGTTCACCGCCCTCACCAAGGGTGGCACTCATGTACAGGCGCTGGGTTGCGCCATCGAAGGCCCCCAACGTTGCGGTCGGCGCGATGAAGGGGCGGATGAGGATCGCGCGCCTGCTTACGAAAACGAGCATCCTGTCAAAGTGCGTCTCCACTAGACGCAGCGCATACGTCACATGGCGGTCCACGCTGCGCGCATCGACGGCCCGGCGAAGCACCTCAGCAAGCTCGGCGGACCTAGCCTCGACTCCGACGCTGCTGGCCATGTAGATCTCGCTCGCGTACTTGCCGCTAGGGCCCTCCGCGCGTAACCGCGCGACGACCAGCGAGTCGAGCGCAGGCTCCAGGACCGTGAGGACCGAACTGTACGCCTCGTCGGTGCGCTCGATCTTGATCGACCACGGCGCGGACACCGCGGTCTCGGCAGCGTGGGCGTCGTCAAGGATCAGCAGTTGGGCATCCGACAGCGGTGGGTTGGAGTTGAAGATCGACCAGTAGGTCGTCACCGCAATGGCTTGGGCGCTCGTATACCGCAGTCTGTCGGCGGCCGGCCAGTCGCGGTTGTTGCCGATGAGGAGTACGGAGTCCATGCCGTAGTCCTTCAGCTTCTCGAAGCTTTGCTTGGCCAGTCCTTTGGTCGCGCAGGCGTACACGACACGCTCGCTCTGCTTGCGTCGGCGCCACTCGCCGATCGTTCCGCCCACGAGTGTCTTGCCCGCGCCTGGCGGCAGCTCGAGGGCTACGTCGCTCGCACGTAGATGCTCTGGTTGTGCGTATGACCGAACCATCTCGCCCTGGTGGAACCACAGATCCTTCGGGGCCGAAGGACCCTTGGGCAGCGAACGGTAGAACTCGACGAGGTCGTCGGAGGTGGAAGCGACAGGGCCGCGCACAGGAAAGGGCACGCCCCCGATTGTCCACGACTGGGGTTGATCCCGGGGGGGTCTCGATCACGCCCCGGCTCCCCGGGGCAACCCCACCGATGTGACTGTCCCAACCTCCGCCCACCTCCGGAACTTTCCCCCCGAGGAAGGAGCATGACTCCTCCTCCCCAGCGCAAGGGATCCTCGGAGCGAGGAGGACGCAAGGGGTCTCGGCTGGCTAGGTTAATGGCTAGGCATGCATGATGGGGCTCACATATGGCGCTCCATGATGGATGGCGCATATGTTGTTACCCAGGGATCGGCCCAATTATGTTTCCTGCATGTCTATCCATTATGGTGATCACCGATGGTTTCCCAGTCGTGCCCCCCGATTGGGCACTGGCAGATGCAGTATCACACTGGCAGCCCAGAGTGCATATCCAAATTGGGTTAGCCACGCGGTTGATACCGTGCCCTTCGTAGACGGGTTGCCCATTGTGTCGTGTCGCTGTGGGGTATGACCATGGTGCTTCGGCTACGGTCTCCATCATGGTTGCTACACGGTTCTAGACCCACACCCCCCCGTCATGGGTCTCCACCATGGAGACTGCACGGTGGGGGGGTATCAGGTGGTGGTGGCCACCCGTCAGGCAGCCCGGTGCTACTTGCCGACCGGCCACCGCCCACTCTATTGTCACTGACAACAGGGCGTGCCGGGGAGCCTTCCGGGCGTCCAGAAAGGCACTGCTGCGGATGACCACCTACTGTGTCGCCCTGTCCAAGGGAGGCTCGACCAAGACCACCACGGCCGCCGAGCTCGTCGCCGGACTCGCCCGCCGCGGCCGCCGGGTCCTGGCGATCGACCTGGACCAGCAGGGCAACCTGACCATGCGGATGGGCGTGACCCCGGACACCGAGGTGGCCGGGGTCACCGCCGACGTCCTGACCGCCGAGGTCACCGCCCGCGAGGCCGCGATCCCGGCCCCGACGGTCCCCGGCGCGCAGATCATCGCAGGCACCAACGACCTGATCGAGATCGACACGACCCTCGTGCCCGACCTGGTCACCGGCCTGCGCGACCACCTGGCCAGCGACGGGCACCACTGGGACGACATCGTCATCGACACCCCACCCAGCCTCGCCCCGCTGACCCTGGCCGGCCTCGCGGCCGCCGACGTCGTCGTCGTGTCCATGGCATGCGAGGTCGAGAGCTTCGACCAGATCGCCCGGCTCGAGGAGGTCATCGAACGCAAGATCTCCCGGCGGATCCGCCCCGGCCTACACATCTCGTGGATCGTGCCGACCCGCTACAACGGGCACCGAACCCTCGACAAGGAGATCCTCGAGATGGCCCAGGAACGACACCCGGGCAAGGTCACCGCCGCCGTCCGCGAGGGCGTGGCCGTCAAGGACGCCTACACGTGCGGGATGCCGGTCTCCGTCTACGCGCCGCAGTCCAACCCCGCCCTCGACTACCAGGTGGCGCTGGCACCGGTGCTCGCCGCGAGCACCGGGCACCCGGCCACAGCCGGCGCGAGCGTGGGGGAGTAGGGGCATGGCCACGCCGAAACGCCGCAGCCTGCGCGAGCGCAACCTCGAGGCCATCGCCGACGCGCCGACCCCGCTGCGGCCCGTCCCCGAACCACGTGAGGCCACCAGCACGACCACGGCACCCACCCCGACCACCCACCCCTCACCTAGCAGCAGCCCTAGCAGCCCGCCTAGCCCTGGGCCTGGCGCTGCTGGTCGCGGCGCGGGCAGCGACCAGGCGGGGGAGGGGCCGGCGCGGGCCGGCCGTCCCGCCCCGTCGGGACGCCGCCGCGGCGTGCGCAAGGGCCGCGACGGCGCCGCGCAGGCCGTCAAGGCCGGCGCCACCGGCACGGCCGTCGCCCGGATCCTCTACCTGCCCGAGGACCTGCTCGAGCCGATGCGCGTCTACCGGGGCGCCGAGGGCGTGACCAACACCCAGCTCGCGCTGCGGGCCCTGAACGCGCACTGGCGCCACATCGACGAGCTGGCCGCCCGCGAGAGCAGCACCCGGGTCGTGCCCGGCGAGCTGTTCGACGAGGTCCTGCCCACCGTCCGGCAGGCGCGCCGGCAGGTGGAGATCACCCCCACCGGCGCCCAGCTCGAGGTGATCGAGACCACCCTGGCCGGCACCACCGCCAGGGACCGCAGCCACATGTTCGCCCTGGCCATCCGCCAGCTGCTCACCGACGCCGGGGTCATCACCCCGGCGACCTGAACCCAACCCACACCACATCTCTCGGGGACCAACCATGACCATCACCACCGACCCGGCCACCCGGCCGGCCCCACCTGCCCGGCCCGCCCCGGCGCCGAGCCACCGGCAGCGGCGCAACCCCAAGCTTGCCGGGCTCGGCCTGGCCGTCGTCGCGCTCGGCGGCCTCGCCGGCGCCTACCTGGCCAGCCAGGGCGGGCAGCAGGTGAGCGTGGTCGCCCTCACCGCGCCGATCCGGGCCGGGCAGCCGGTGACCGCGGCGCAGCTGGGCAGCATCGAGCTGCCCGCCGGGACCGGCCTGGACACCATCCCGGCCGCGCAGCTGCCCGACCTGCCGGGCAAGTACGCCAACACCAACCTGCCCAAGGGCGCGCTGCTCGCGCCCAGCCAGCTGCAGGACGGGCTCTACCCGCCCAAGGGCCAGTCCATCGTCGGGGTCGCCCTCAAACCCTCCCAGCTGCCCGCCCGCGGCCTGCTGCCCGGCGACCAGGTGCGCCTCGTGATCACCTCCGCGCAGCCCGGCACCGCCCCAGGACGGGACCAGCCCACCGGCACCCTGTGGCCGGCCCGCGTCGTCACGGTCGGGACGCCCAACGACGAGGGCAGCACCACCGTCGACGTGCAGGTCAGCCAGGCGGTCGCCGGGCCGCTCGCCGCGGCCGCCGGCGGCGGCAACCTGGCCGCCGTCCTCGATCAGGGCAGCGCGAACGCCGCGGCATCGGCGGGGGAGTGACCCGGTGGCCGTCTACGCCCTGACCAGCCTGTCCGGCGCGCCCGGGGTGACCACCCTCGCGATCGCCTGGGCCTACCAGAACACCCGGCCGACCCTGATCCTGGAGGCCGACCCCACCGGCGGGTCACCGATCCTGGCCGGCCCGTTCCGCGGCAACCTGCTGCACGACACCTCCGTGCTGCTGCTGGCCGAGCGGGACCCGGCCGAGCTGCAGGAGTGGATGTGGCACCACGCCATCGCGCTGCCCGAGACCACCGACCGCAAGGTCCTGCCCGCCGTGGCCAGCCACGCTCAGGCCCGCGCCCTGGCCGGGACCTGGCCGGGCCTGGCCGACACGGTCCAGCACTTCTCGGCCGGCACCGGCACCGACGTGCTGCTCGACCTGGGCCGGCTCACCCTGGAGTACTCGGCCCGGGCGCTGCTGCCGGCCGCCGACGCCGTCCTGGTCCTGACCAGCGCCACCCTGCCGGGCATCAACACCGTCGTGTGGGCCCTCGATGAGCTCCGCGACACCCTGCAAGCCTCGGGGGACCCCGACCGGCTCGCCGTGGTCCCCGTCCGGGCCGCGACCGGGCTGACCCGTGGGCTGCTGCGCCGGCAGGACCCGACCGCCGCGGCCCAGCCGTGGAGCCAGGCCGAGATCGCCCGGGCCATCGACCCGACCGCCGTGCTCGGCCCGCTGCCGTGGCGCCCGGAGCAGGCCCAGGTCTACGCCCACGCCACCCTCGCCCCGAAGGACTGGACCCAGGGCGCCTACAGCCGCGCGGTGAGCACGCTCATGGCCGCCGCAGCCGACCACGTCGACGGCAGCGCGGCCGCCGGCTAACCCACAACAAGGACCACCGATGACCGACACCCACGCCAGCCCCGACCCGGCCGCGCTGCCGCCGCTGATCGCCGCGCGACCCGCCGCCCCATCCACCGCGGCCCCGCCCCGGACGGCGGCGCGCCCGCAGGCGCGCCGCCTGGCCGGGCCGCTGCACCCCACCCCGGGCAGCCCCCCGGCTCACGCCGGGACGCAGGCCCGCACCGGGCCGGACGAGCCCACCACCAGCGCGCCGAACCCGCGGCAGGACACCTCATCGAGCCAGCCCGGGCGGGCGGGCCGGGGTGGCCCGGCCAGTCGCCCCGGGCCGCTGAGCCAGCCGCTGACCCCGACCCGGGACTGGGACCAGACCAGCTTCCGGATCATCGAGCGCCACGGGCGGCTGCACCTGCTCGACGACCAGCCGTTCGACCACCGGGCCGTCCGCGAGATCCGCGCCGCACTGGGCAACAGCGTCGACGGGCAGCAGGCCAGCCTGGAGGCCGACGCGGCCAGGGAGCGTATCGACGACGAGATCGACACGTGGCAGCAGAACCGGCTCGCGGCCGGGCAGCCGCCCCTGACCGGCCCCGAACGGGCACAGCTGCACAAGGCGGTGCACGACGCGCTGTTCAAGCTCGGCCGCGCCCAGGCGCTGCTCGAGCTGCCCGACGTGCAGGACCTGGTCATCCGCGGCCCGCACAACGTGCGGCTGCGCTTCGCCGACGGCAAGGTGGTGCAGTGCCCGCCGGTCGCCGACACCGACGAGGAGCTCATCGAGGACATCCGCCGATGGGCGAGCACGGTCAAGAACGAGCGGCCGTTCAACCGGGCCAACCCGCACCTCGACCTGGCCCTGACGGACGGCAGCCGCCTGTCCGCGTCCGCCTGGTTCACCGCCTGGCCCACCGTCACCATCCGCCGCCACCCACTGCTCGACATCGACACCGGCGACCTGCTGCGGATGGGGGCCATCGATGAGGGGATGCAGGCGCTGCTGCGCGCCGGCATCCGGGCCGGCAAGACGATCGTGGTCTCCGGGCAACCGAAGGCCGGCAAGACCACGGCCATCCGGGCGGTGCTGAACGAGCTGCACCCCGACGTGCCGATCGCCACCATCGAGACCGACTTCGAGCTGCACCTGCACCGGCTGCCGCACCGGCACCGCGAGGTGTGGCCCGCCCAGGAGCTGACCGGCGGCGAGGGCGGCGAGGGCGGGATCACCGTCTCGAAGGCCATCCCCATCTCGCTGCGCGACTCGGTCAACATCATCGTCGTCGGCGAGGTCCGCTCCGATGAGGTCATCGCGATGCTCGACGCCATGCAGATCGGCACCGCGTCGGTCTCGACGATCCACGCCTCCGACGCGCGCGGCACCATCGACCGGATCGTCTCCTGCGCGGTCCGGTTCGGCGGGGCCACCGAGAGCTGGGCCTACCGGCAGATCGCGCACACCGTCGACCTGATCGTGCACCTGGCCGTGCTCGACGAGGAGCCGATCGGTGGGCGCAAGCTGCGGTTCGTCGACGAGATCTACGCGCCGGCCTACTCCGGCGACGCCCTCGTCTCCGGCGAGATGCTCTACCAGCCCGGGCCCGACGGGCGCGGGGTCCCCACCGGCCAGCTGCCCGACTGGATCGAGGACCTGCAACCGTACGGGTTCGACGCCGGCTACTACCTGCGCGGCCGGCGCTCGGCCTGGCCCGAGCCGCTACCGAGCATCCGGAACACCAGGAGCGGGTCATGACCCCGGCCGGCCCGCTGGGCGCCCTGGCCGGGATGCTGCTGACCGGCGGGGCCCTGCTGGTCTACCTCGGCGCCACCCGCCGCGACCGGCCCCCACCACCAACAGGCGCCAGGGCGGGGCTGTTCCCGCGGGCCCGGGCCGGGCTGGCCGGGGCCGTGACGAGGCGGGAGCTGCTCATCCTGGCCGTGACCGCCCTGGCCGGGCTCAGCTACGCGGCGCGGACCGGGTTCTGGGCCGCCGCGCTGCTGGCGCCGGCTGCCGCGTGGGGGCTGCCCCGGCTGCTCGCCGCCCCGCCGGCCACCCCCGTGGCGCGGCTCGACGCGCTGGCCCAGTGGACCCGGCGGGTGGCCGGGCTGATCGAGTCCGGCCACCAGCTCAACGAGGCCCTGATCGCCTCGGCCCGCGCCACCCCGCCGGCGATCCAGCCGCAGGTGCAGGCCCTGGTCAACCGGATCCGGGCCCGGCAACCCGTGCACCTGGCGCTCTACCAGTTCGGCGACGAGATGGCCGACCCCGTCGCGGACAAGGTCGTCGCGGCCCTCATCAAGGCCGCCACGGTCACCTCCAGCGCGGTCGCCGCGATCCTGGGCGAGCTCGCCCGGATGACCGCCGACGAGGTCCACTACCGCCACCAGCTCGCCGCCGCCCAGGCCGGCCCGCGCACCACCGCCCGGGTGGTGACCGGCATCGTCACCCTGATCCTTATCGGGTTCGTCTTCTTCACCCCGCAGGGCGCCGCCTACCAGCAGCCGCTCGGGCAGCTGGTCCTGCTCGCCCTGAGCGTCATCTACGGCGGGCTGCTCTGGTGGATCCGCGCCGCCTCCCTGCCCCCGGTCGTGCCCCGGTTCATCCGCACCCCCGCCCACATCCGGGCCCAGCTGGGCGGGGGGCAGCGATGAGCACCCTGACCGTCCTGACCGCCCTGGCCGGCATGATCGTCGGGGCCGGGGTGTGGCTGCTGATCAAGGCAGCCGTGCCACCCAACCCGCAGCTGGCCGGCGCGCTGGCCCGGCTCGGCCCGGACAACCTGCGCCGCCGCGACCCGGCCACCGGCCCGGCCGGCACCGCGGCGCAGCTGCGCCGCGACCGGATCGGCCGCTGGGTCGAACAGCGGCTCGCCGGCCGAACCGGGCTGCTGGCCGCCCCCACCGCCGACCTGCAGGTCCTGCAGATCAGCCCCGGCTCCTACTGGGGCGACAAGGCCATCACCGCCGCCCTCGGGTTCCTGGCCCCGATCGTGCTGCACCTGGCCAACCTCATGCTCGCCAGCCCGGTCCCGGCCGCCCTGCCCGCGATCGCCTCCCCCCTGCTGGCCGGGCTGTTCTGGTTCCTGCCCGACCAGTCGATCCGCAAGAAGGCCGCCCAACGGCGCAGCCAGTTCGTCCGGGCCGCCGTCGCCTACCTGCAGATCGTCGCGATCCACCGCCGCGCCGAGGCCGGCGCGACCACCGCGCTGCGCGAGGCCGCCGACATCAGCGACTCGTGGATGTTCACCCGGCTGCGTGAGGAGATCCGCCGCGCCCAGGTCACCGGCATCCCCGCCTGGGAAGGCCTCGAACAGCTCGGCGCCCGCACCGGCATCCCCGAGCTGAGCGAGGTCGGCGAGATCATGCGCCTGGCCGGCGACGCCGGCGGCGCCGTCTACGAGCCGCTGCTGGCCCGCGCCAAAACCCTCAGCGACCGGATCATGGCCGAGGACCAGACCCAGGCCCTGACCGCCGCCACCAACGTCAACGCACCCGTCGGCGCGCTCGTCGGGGTCCTGATGATCTTCATCCTCTACCCCGTCATGACCACACTCATGACCACCTGACCACTCCGTTCAACAGGCGGCCTGTCGCAACCAGCACCTAGCCTGAACCGTGACAAACCCACCTATCCCCGAGCACGCAACCCGCACCCGAGCAGAGCAACCACGGAAGGACCCGGCATGACCACCCGACTCAGCGCCCGCTACCAGACCATCACCCACCAGGCCCGCGAACGTCTCGCCGAGCTGCTGACCAACCGCGACCGCGGCGACGGCATCCAGTACGCCGTCATCATCGTCGGCGGGCTGCTCGTCGCGCTCGCCCTGGTGGCAGCCTTCACCGCCGCCATCAACAGCCGCATCAGCCAGATCAAGTAGCGCCCTGACCCGGATGCCCGCGCCGCGCCCGCACCCACAGTCGACCCACCCGCTGGGCCGGCTGGGCAGCCGCGCGCACCGGGAACGCGGCGAGGCCACACAGTTCGCGGTGCTCGCCGGGACCGCCATCCTGGCCATCTTCACCATCGTGCAGGCGTGGCTGTACTACGCCGCCGGCAACACCGCCCGCTCCGCCGCCCAAGCCGGGCTGCAGGCCACCCGGGTGCAACACGGCAGCGCCCGCGCCGGACAGCAGGCCGCCCTACAGAACGCGGCCGCGGTCGGCGGCATCACCAACCTGCAGGTTACCGCCAACCGGGGGCCCGCCCACGCCACCGTCACCGTCACCGGCACCGCCCCCTCGGTGATCCCCCTGCTGACCCTGCCCCCGATCCGCGCCGAGGCCAGCGGCGCCGTCGAAAGAACCACAACCCCATGACCAACCCCCTCCGCGCCTGCCCCCGCCGTGCTACCCGGCTGGTCCGGGACCGCGAGTCCGGCAGCGCCGCCATCCAGCTGGCCATCATCGCCCCAGCCGTCCTCGTGCTGATCCTGCTCGCCATCGCCGCCGGGCGGATCTCCCGCGCCGCCACCACCGTCGACCAGGCCGCCTACGCCGCCGCCCGGGCCGCCTCGATCGCCCGCACCCCCGGCCAGGCCCGCACCGACGCCGCCCACGCCGCCGCCGCCGCCCTCGGCCGGCAGGGCACCACCTGCTCCGGCGGGGCCAGCACCCACCTCGACCTGACCGGGTTCCACGCCCCCGCCGGCACCCCCGCCCAGGTCACCGCCCGCATCACCTGTCAGGTCGCCCTCGCCGACCTGGCCATCCCCGGCCTCGGCGGGTCCCGCACCATCGACGCCACCGCAGTCTCCGCCCTCGACACCTACCGAGAAAGGACCACCCCATGACCGGGCGCATCCACCGGCTCCTGGGGGAGCGGGACCGCGGCTCCTTCGCGATCCAGTTCGCCGTGCTCGGCCTGACCCTGATCGTGCTGGCCATGTTCTCCTACGACCAGGGCAACATGATCATGGCCGCTCGCGCCGCCACCACCGGCGCGCAGGAGGCCGCCCGAGCCGCCGGACAACACCTGAGCGCACAGGCCGTGACCGGGGCCAACGCGCCGGTCGACACCGCCAAGGCTGCCGCCGCCGCCCGCGCCTACCTGCGCGCCGCCGACCTCGCCGGCACCGTCACCGTCACCGGGCAAACCATCCACATCACCACCAGCAAGGCCTGGACCCCGACCGTCTTCGCCCTGTTCGGCGCCACCACCGCGACCCGCGCCATGACCGGACAGGCAACCGCCCGCGTCCTCCGCCAATGACAGGACACCGCCCCATGAGCCGCGCCGCACGCACCCTCCTGACCGGGCTCGCCGCCCTGACCGCCCTGGCCGCGCTCACCGCCGGTATCCCGGTCGCGCTGCACGCGCTCGCCGGCCCGGCCATACCCGACACGCTGCCCAGCCTCGAGCAGGTCCGCGCGGTCCTGGCCCGGCCCGAGGACGGCACCCTGCTGCTCGGTGCCCTCAAGTACGCCGGGTGGGCCGGGTGGCTGTGGTTCCTGGCCAGCCTGGCCAGCCACGCGGCCGCCCAGCTGCGCCAGATCCGCTCCGCCCACCACGGGAAGGTCATCACCGCGACGGTGCCCCGGCTGGTCCGCGCGGACTGGATCGCCCGCCTCGTCGCGGCCGTGCTCGCGCTCGGCGCGGCCGCCATCACCCTGCCGGCCGGCGCGGCACCCGCCCACGCCATCACCGCGGGACAGGCCCAGCCCACCGCCGCGGCCGCTGCTGCAGCCACCCCCGTCCCAGCCGCGGCCAGCCAGCGTGACGGCCTGCCCGGCACTACAACGGTCACCAGGCATGTGCCCCGCGTGGTCACCGTCGAGACCGGCGACACCCTGTGGGGGATCTCCCAGCAGCAGTACGGCACCGGATACCAGTGGGACGAGCTGTTCGCCGCCAACCAGGGGGCCCCCCAGGCCGGCGGGCACCTGACCGACCCCGACCTGATCCAGCCCGGGCTGCACCTGAGCATTCCCGGCAAGACCGACACCGTCACCACGACAACACCCCGGACAGCCAGCCACCACAAGGACGGCCAGACCAGCGCCGGCCCGCCACCGACCCCACCCCCCGCGGCATCCACACCCGCGACACCCGCCGAGCAGGCGCCCACCAGGCCCGGCACCGCGACAACCCCCCGAGCCCAGCCCCAGCCGACCCCAACCCCCACACCGGCCCCGACCCAGAGCTCCACCATCAGCAGCGCAGCCGCGCCGGCCCCCGACCCTGGCGGGCACGGGCCGGTCCGCACCGTCACCGGGCTGGGCGCCCTCGCCGCAGCCGGGCTGCTCGCGCTCTACACCCGGCGCCGCGCCCGACAGGCCCGCACCCGCCGGCCCGGACAGCCCATCACCCTGCCCACCGGGGAGGCCGCCCTCACCGAGGCCCAGCTCCGCGCCGCCGCCGACCCGATCACCGTCCACCACCTGGACCTAGCCCTACGCACCCTCGCCCACAACGCCACCACCCAGCAGCTGCCTATCCCCGCGCTGCGCGCCGCACGGATCACCCCCGACACGATCGAGCTGTACCTCGCCGACCCGGCCAGCCAGCTACCCGACCCGTTCACCCCCGCCGTCGACGACCCGGGCGTATGGACCCTGCACCGGGCCGACCTGGACAACACCCTGCTCGAACCAACCCAGGCCGAGGCCACCCTCGCGCCCTACCCGACACTCGTCACCATCGGACACGACGAGAACCAGGCACACCTGCTCGTCAACCTCGAACAGCTCCGCACCCTGACCATCACCGGCCGGCACGAGGACGCGCAGCCGGTCCTCGCCGCGCTCGCGGTCGAGCTGATCGCCTCCGGGTGGGCCGACGCCGCGGACATCACCCTCGTCGGGATCCTGCCCGAGCTCGCCGACGCGCTCGGCGCCGGCAACGTCACCTACGTCGACACCCTCGAGCAGGTCCTGGCCGGGCTCAAGCACACCGCGGCCGTCACCACCCAGGCCATGACGGTCGCGGACGTCGACACCCCCACCCAGGCCCGCGCCGCCGGGCTCGAGCCGGACGCCTGGACCCCGCACCTGCTCATCACCGGGTCAGCCCCCACCGGGGCGCAGCGGCGCCGCCTGGAGGCCATCCTCGCCGGGCGGCCGCACACCGCGATCGCCGCCGTCCTCGAGACCCAGCACCCCGAGCAGGCCCTCGGGCAGTGGCGGCTGCAGGTCACCGGGGCAGCCGCGGCGCTGCTGCAGCCCGCCGGGATCGAGCTGACCCCACAGCGGCTCGACCCGGACACGCTCGCCCGGGTCATCGACGGGTTCCGCGCCGCCGACACCGCCCACCCCGACCGGCCGGCCTGGGCCGACGGGATCACCGACGAGACCCCCCTCGAGCGGCTCCCCGACGCTCTGCCCCACCCCGAGGCGACACCCCCCAGCGGCGACACCCCGGTAGGCGCACCGCCCGGGTCGGCGGGCACCGTGACCGAGACCAGGCGCGGGCCCGACACCGGTGAGCTGGCCGCCATCATCGACCCCGAGCAGGACCTGGCCCACCTCGCCGACGTCATCCCCGCCCCGGCGCGCACCCTGCCCACCGACCGGCCGGTCCTGCGGCTGCTCGGCCCGATCCGGCTGGACAACCCGCGCGGCCCACGACCGGCCGCGCCCGGCACCGCGCTGAAGATCCTCACCCACCTGGCCCTCGCCCCCGGAGGACACCACGAAGAGCTCGACCAGGCCGTGTGGCCCGGCCAGAACACCCGCACCGGCTCCCGGGCCGCAGCGCTGGCCCACGCCCGCAAATGGGTCGGCACCGGCCAGGCCGGGCGCCCCTACCTGGCGCTGCACACCGACGACGGCGGATACCGGCTCGACACTGCCATGACCATCGACTGGGCCCTCTTCCAGGACCTGGCCGGCCCCCGTGTCGCGGCCGCCGACAGCCAGGACCTCGCCGACGCGCTGCACCTGGTCTACGGCAAGCCCCTGTCCAAGCCGCGGCTCGCCTACGCCGTCGACCACGAGGCCGCCATCATCGACATGGTCGTCGCCGTCGCGCACGAGCTCGGCGAACGCTACCTGCACGACGGCAAGCCCCGCGCCGCGCTGTGGGCGCTCGGCAAAGGCCTGGGCGTCGCCCCCGAGAACGAGACCCTCTGGCGCGGCCTGCTCAAAGCCGCCCACCAGCTACGCGACCCCGACCGGGTCGACCAGGTCATCCACGACCTGCACGCCCAGATGAACGCCCTCGGCGTCGACCTCGAACCCGACACCGAAACCCTCATCGACCAGATCACCCGCCAGCCCGCACCCGCCTGAAGGACCACCCATGACCACCAGCAGCAGCACCCTGACCCGGCTCGCCGCCCTCACCACGGCCGCCGCGACCATCCTGGCCGCGACCGGGTGCACCAGCGAACCCGCCGGCGCCGACAGCGCCCACCCCACCACCACGATCACGACCCCCGCCGTGACCAGCACACCCATACCCAGCGCCACATCCCTCACCGAGATGGAACAGGCCTACGCCGACGCCGAGAAGGCCTACCGCGCCTTCACCGCCAGCTACGCCAAAGCCGCAAGAACCTTCGACGCCACAAAGCTCGACCGGGCTACAGGCACGCCTGAGGTCATCGCCAGTATCACAGGTGAAATCAAGCGGGCCGCTCCAGTCAAAGCAAGCGGGGCAACCATGGTGTGGACCCAGAAGATCAAGGACATCATCGGCACTAAATACGAGATCGGCAAACTCACCCAGCTACAGGTGTGCGCAGTGACAAACACCCGATTCTTCGACAAGAACGGCAAGGACGTCACCATCACCAAGGACGGCAAGCGCGCGCAACCGACAACCACAGCTCGCGCCAACCAGATCCAACTGGTGTCCACCGACCACGGAAAGACCTGGAAGGTCGACACCTTTGTCTACTCGGGAGAGGTCGGGATCCAATGTTGAGGCGGCTCGGGGCTAGCGTTGCAACAGCAACGATATTGGCGATCGGGTTCGCCCCCTTTGCTGCCGCCGGCAGCGCCGGCAAGTGCATCAAACTGCCCAACGGCGCAACATGGTGCGAAGCAACTGTGGCAACACCGCGATCTGCAGGAGGCGGAGGCGGGAGAGATGCGCATGTCGCATCCAGTCCTGTCGTGGAGGACGGCCCTGACGAGTTCTGGTTCCCCCCAATCACCGGGCTTGGGCCGGGGCGTTGGGGTGCAGACTTCGGTAGCTTCAAACTCAGCCTCGTCGATCCCGGGACGTCGTTCGGCATGAAGATACCGATGATCACTTTCGATGACCCTGTGACTGCCGCTCCGGTCGCGGCCGCCGCGCCCACAGCCACACCCGTGCAGGTCGCGCAGATGGCGCGCGCGAAGATCACCCTGCCGAAGCCGACGATCGGGTCGGCGCCCTGCTCGGCCGCGAACTGTATGGGCGCCGTCGGGGTCCCGGTCTGGCTGTGGACCGACCCGGCGAACTGGCGCCCGATCACCGCGTCGGCCAGTGTCGCCGGCATCACCGTCAACGTCCAGGCCCGGATGAGCTCCGTGGCCTGGTCGATGGGCGACGGGCACACCGTCACTTGCGCCACGCCAGGAACCAAGTTCGACCTCTCCTGGGGTTTCCGTGACTCACCCGACTGCGGCTACCGGTACCAGAAGACCTCCCGGAACCAGCCCGACGGGCGCTACACCCTGCGCGCGACCGCCACCTACGACGTCGTCTTCTCCGGCGCCTACACCGGCACCCTCAACCCGACCACCTCCTCGACGACCAGCCTCGCCATCGGCGAGTACCAGGTCATCATCGAACGCTGACACCCGAGCAGGCACACCACCACAGACAGGACCAGACCATGTCCACCCAGGCCCCGCCTTCCGAGGCCACCGCCTGCCGGCGCCAAGAGATGAGTGCCCCGTGATCGCCGCTGTCATCGGAGCCACCCTCCTGGCCGCGGTCCTCGCCTGGGCCCTCGGCTCGATCGTCCTGCGCATCGCCGGGGTCCTGCTCGTGCTCATGGGCGCGCTCACCATGATCGTCACCGGCGACCTCACCACGCTGCTGATCGTGGCCATCGGTGTGCTCGCTTGGCTGGCTGGGCACCTGCTGCACGCCCTCAAGCACCGGTACTGGGCCAGCAGCCTCGCCTACCGGACCGTCCAGGTCCTCACCCGTGGGCGGCTCGACCCCGCCCGCGGCTGGGGCATCCCCACCGTCTGAAGCGAGCCGAGCGCGTGTATGCCAAGACCCTCATCCCAGGACCGGCGCTCGCCGTGCCCACGATCACCGCCACGACCCCGCTCGGCGACATCCTGTTCCCACAGCTGACGGCCCTCGGTTGGACCACGTTCGGGCAGGCAGGACCCTCCCCAGCCCCGGGGACCGTGCACATCTCACCCGGTGAGGGGCTCCGCCTCATCATCGAGGGTGAGACCCTGCTCGAGGACTCCACCAACCCGGCCGCCCCACCCGGATGGTGGCAAGCCGTCAGTGCGCTCGATGACCGGGTCGTGGTCGTCATCGTCCCCAGCGGACGCGTCGACCTCGCCGACCCCGATCAGGGACGGCAGCTGTCCACCTTGCAGGACGAGGGCATTGGTGTGTACGCGCTGCTGCCCCTGACCCACGCATCTTGATGGTCAGGCGTGTCCCGCTCGCCTGCGGGCGAGCTCGGCGAGGGTGGCCCAGTCGCGTTCGGACCAGCCGGCCGAGATCGCCTCGAGCAGGGCGTCTTGGATCAGGCTGCCGGTGGGTAGCGGCATGGACCGATCGTGGGCGGCGGCCAGGGCGAGCCGGACGTCCTTGACGTCCTAGCCGGGCCGTGAAGCCTGCCGGCTCGTGGGCCCGGGTGGCCATGAGCCCGCCGTACGTGCTGTAGACCGGGCCAGGGAACACGCTGGCGGAGACCAGCTCGATGAAGTCGGTCGCTGCGACCCCGTAGCCCTCGACGAGGGCGGTCGCCTCGCTGGTCGCCTCGATCGCGGCGGCGAGCAGGAAGTTCACGGCGATCTTGACGACGTTGGCCCGGACCGGCTCGGCACCGAGCTCCCAGACGCGGGTGGCCAGCGGCTCTCGGTATTCGACGAGGTGGGGCGAGTATCACAGTGTGCACCGTCGTACCGAGGCGCTGCCAAGCGCGCGGTCCCGACGGCTCGCGTCCAGTCAGATCGCGGCCAGGGCTCGTGGCGGGGGTTCGCAGCCCTGAACCGCATGTCCATAGGAGATCAGTTCAGGACCACGGTCGCTCACCGTGTACCCGTGATCGTGTAGGCATCCACCGTCGCATCGCTCAGCTCGTCGCCTGGTACCGCAACTTCGAGACCGGCACCCGCGGCAGCCCTCGGATCGGATCACGTCCTGCATCGAACAACCCGACTTGGCCGCGGCGCGACCGAGGTCGGAGTGGTAGTTGCACGGAGGCAATCTACCGTGCACGACCGGGCCGGCCTCGCTTATGAACAGTCCATTGACCACAGGACATGCAGCATCGCGAACGTGTCGCCGAGCGCCCGGTGGCCGCCGTCAAGGCGGCACCACGGGCGACCCTCGATATCGGCTCGGGCCCGCATGGCGCAGTCCCAGCGGGCCGGGTTCGCCAACGGGTGCCAGGCACCCGACATGAGCGCGACGGCGCCGCGGTCGTACTCGGCGTTGTACGCCACCAGACGCCGGCCGCCCACCGCATCCTCCAGCCAGGGCAGCACCTCCTCCCACCTCGGGGCGCCTGCGACATCGTCGCAGGTGATGCCATGCACCCGTGTGGCAGCGGCCGCGATGGGGCATCCAGGGTTCACCAGCGTGTCGAGCAAGACCTTCCCGGTGGGGGAGATGACGGCGATCTCACAGACCGCACCGTGCAGATCGGTCGTCTCGACATCCACGAGCACCGAGCGCTGCGGGTCCAGCATGAGCCTGACTCTCCGGCGGGCCCGAACACGCCGGAGCAGGGGCAGCAGCCCGAGCGAGTGCCCCGCTGTTACCGGTGTCGTGACCGTCATGGCGATCACCGTAGCCACGAGGTGCGACAGACCGAACGGGCGGCATCAGCCGGCGTAGCACTAGACTGTCCCGCTGGCGCTCTCCACCCGAGCCCAGCTGCGAGGGGCGAGACGCGGGGGGAGCATCTCGGCCCCCTCGCCTGGGAGCACGCGATCCGGGGGGATCGCTTCAAGCCGACGGTCAAGGGCCTCGGAGAAGGACCAGCGGGGAGGGTTCGCCTTCCTTGACGCGTCCCGGTCATCTTCTCGCCGGGACTTCGCGGGTCGGCCGGTTCCACCAGTTTCTTGAACAACTCTTTACGTTCCAGTCGTGCCGCATCGCCGTAGGCAGATGCCCCGGCACGGCTCACCGATCACGGTCGAGCCCTTGCCGCTTACCTGCGCACCGGGTCGGCGGGTTGCGGCGAGGCCGGCGCGCGAGTTTGAGCTCCTTCCTTCGACCGGCCAGGGCTTGGCAAGCCATGCCAGATCGTGTCTTGCCAAGCTCTGGGGGCTGCGCGCCACCTGATAGGTGGCGCGCGGCAAGACCGGGTCTGACCTGCGCAAACGCCACTTTCGGCGTATCGCGCGCCACTGCGCGCGCCACCTTGGTGGCGCGCGGCAAAACCGTCCCTGACCTGCGCAAACGCCACTTTCGTGGAGTCTGCGCGCCACAAACGCCACTTTCCTGGACCAGACCCTAGGAAAGCAGAAGGAGGGGAACGTGTCTTACCAAGCTCTGCGCTGCCACGCGCTGCCGGCGGGCCGGGCCCAGCACATGGCGGACCGCGCGGTTGGGAAGGGCCGCCGATCAGCCCGCGGACGGTCTCGAGCCGAGGGTCCTTCGGGTGGTCTCGCGCAAACCTTCGGCTGGCATGTCACACCGAGTCGCACAGGCACACCTACATAGCCACCAAAGGGACCCGTTCCAGGTCGAAGGGAGACACGTGCCGTGACAACCGAGAGCGCTGCGACACGCCGCAGGTGGCCGCCTTTCAGAAATGGCCACCGATTGGCGGTTCACTTGTCCCCATGCGACGTGCGAAGTCACTGGGGCGCCCACGGTTGGGTCGTTCCCGTCTCGCGTACGGACCGTCCATCGAGGCGCAGGTCATCGACCGGCTCGTCAAGCAGAGCGCGGAGGCCGGCATCCCGAAGACCACGTACCTCGAACGGGTGGTCTCCTTGGCGCACGGCTTCGAGTCGCCTTTCCTGCGCCCGACGATGCAGCCTCTGCCGACAGCCGTCGATGCACAAGAGCTGCAAGCGTACGTGGCTGAGCTGCGGTCCAGCCCGGAGCGGTGCACCCCGGTCCGATCGGATGTTCCCACCCGCGTCGCCCTGCTACGGCTCGACGAGGAGCTCGGCGAGCGGATCAACGCCTGGTGCGATGAGCACGACGTGGACTACGCGGCCTATGTGCGCAGCATCCTGCGTCTTGCGGCCGGGTACGAGTCGGCCGATGAGCTTCGCCCACGTGTGGTGCAGGACGAGCTCATCCCTGTCAACCGGGATGGGAGGCGCGCCGTGGCGAGCTGACAAAGGCGAAGTCCCCGCCTTTGGCGAGGCGAGGACTTCAACGGGTAGGCGGGGATCCCCTAGCCGGGGGATCCGCCGGGCCAGACCGAGTAGCCGCTCGACTGGCGAAATCTTCAGTTGGTTCACCTTCGAGCGAGGAAGGAGGTTCTCGGCTTGAAGGAGGTTCTGGGTTCGAGCATACCCAACGTGCGATGGGGCATACCTGAGATGCCTCCGGTCGGCGTGTCATTGACACTAGCGATGCGTTCTAGGCGGCTGGTATCTGAGCGCGGCTACGCTGGCGCTGGCCACCTTGTCCAGGACCTGCGGAGGCTCCTTGATCCCCGACGGGATGCAGCGCAAGAGCGTCGACCTGCCGATCGAGCACGTCCACCAGCTGGAGGCCGCCGAGCGGGCCGATGGCGCGAGCCCGCCCACCCGGTTGGCGGCGCTGGTGCAGGTCTGGGTCGAAGACCCCGCGGTTCAGCAGCAGGTGCGGCAGGTGGCCGTCCAGATGACCACCCAGAAGCGCCGCAGGCGGCAGGACGCCGCGGCCCGCGCCCGGGCGGCCCGCGCGGAACGACGCCGGCGAGCGGGGGCCGAGCCCGGCAGCTGACGAGCGGCCGGCGCGGCGGGGGTGAGCCGCGGTGAGCCTGCCGGCGAGCACCGGCCCGGCCTGGAGTGTCGGGGACAGCCTGGAGCGGGTCCGGGCCGCCCTCACCGGCCGGGTCGCATCGGTCCGGCAGCTGGGCGATGGCAGCCTGCTGGCCAACTGCGTCAACCCGGGCCACCCCGACCGGCACCCGAGCATGCACATCTCGCACGTGGTCACCGAGCACGGCGGGCGCACCCTGTTCCACTGCGCCTCCTGTGAGCAGGCCTGCTCGCAGGAGGACTATGCCAACTGGTGCGGGCTGGAGGCCGACGACCTGTTCGATGACCGGCGGTGGAACCTGCGCCACCCCGACGGGCGGGCCGGGCCGGGCCGCCGCAAGCCGGTACGCCAGCGCCGGACCGGGGCCACGTTCGGCCGGCTCGGCCCGCTGCCCAAACCGATCGCCACGGACCTGCCGGGGCTGCTCGGCCAGCCCGGCCCGCAGCCGGAGCTGGCTCCGTCCAGCGGGCACGAGCACGACTGGGTCGCCGTCGAGACCTACGACTACCTCGACGCCGGCGGGAAGCCGTTCCACCGGGTGCACCGACACAAGTGCCGCACACCGGGTTGCGGCGCCAAGAACTTCCCGCAGGAGTACCTGACGCCCGGCGCCGACCCGGCCAGGCAGGCGCACTGGTTCTCGACGCAGAAGAGGGCCGGGATCGGCGCGTCGTGGAGCACCCGGCTCTACCGGCAGGCCGAGGTCGAGGCTGCCGTCGCCGCCGGCCGGGACGTGTGGATCCTCGAGGGCGAGAAGGACGTGCACACCGCCGAGGCGGCCGGGCTGGTCGCCACCACCAACCCCGGCGGGGGACGCAACTTCGCCGCGCACCTGGCCGAGCCGCTGGCCGGCGCCGCGCGGGTCAACTGCGTGCACGACCGGGACGAGACCGGGTATGCCCGCGCGGTCCGGCTCGAGGAGCTGCTGCGCGGGGTGCAGGCCGGCCAGGTGCGCCACTACCTGCCGGCGACCGAGGCGGCCAAGTCGGACTTCACCGACCACATCCAGGCCGGCCACGACGTGACCGGCCTGCTCGAGCTGCCGATCGCGGCGTTCCAGGCATGGCACCAGCTCGGCACGAAGGTCACCCCCGCCGAGACGACGATCGAGACCTGCCTGGAGGAGGTGCACGCCCGGCTCCGGCTGGCCGAGCACGAACGCAAGCAGGGCCGCAAGGCGGCCGCCGGGGACAACCGCCGGTACGCCACCCGGTGGGCCAAGGAGGCGAGCCGGGCGCATGCCCGGCTCGTCGACGGCGCGCAGGCGATCGCGGCCATCACCGACCAGATCACCGACCCGGCCGGGCGGGCGTGGGCCGAGCAGGCCCTCGAGATCGCCGAGACCCGGCTGCGCACCCTGACCGGGATCGTGGCCGGCCTGTTCGAGCAGGTCGGCCAGATCGTCCCGCCCGAGGTCACGGCCGCCGCGATCACCCGTGCCGACCCGGTCACCGCCTCGGCCCAACCCGCGCGCCCCGGACCCGCCCTGCACGAGGACGCCGCCGATCCCGGGCTGGAGCCGGGCCGGCCCACCTTCGCGGTGATCCCCGGCGGCGGGGGAGGCGGCGGTCTGGCCGGGGTGCGCATCGAGCACGACGAGTTCGCGATCGTCGGTGACGAGCTGACCCAGGTGTTCTGGAAGTCCGCCGGCGCGGAGGCGACCCGGACCTACAAGCGGGTCATCAACGTGCCGATCACGTTGCACGCCAAGGAGATGGCCGAGTCCGAGGAGGACATCGACCTGGAGAACATCGACCTGGCCGCGCTCGGCGACCGGCAGGGCCGCGGCGCCACCGCGCGGGTGAGCAACCTGACCGCGATGACCCACGTGGTGCTGACGGTGCCGGCACCCGACGGCAGCCAGGCCCTGGTCCGGATCCCGCACGAGGAGTACGAGGACGGCAGCTTCCTGGCCCACCTGCCGGTGCCGCACCTGAACTACGCGCGCTCGCGGGCCGGGCGGGACAAGGTGATCACCGCGATCAACTACGTGTCCCCGCACACCGAGATCCGCACCTCCTACCGGGCCACCGGGTGGCGGCGGCAGCCGGACGGGTCCTCGATCTACCTGACCGCGGCCGGCGCGATCGGGGCCAAGGGCTTCCTGGACGTGCCCACCAACCTGGGCGGGGCGATGGCCCGGTTCGACCTGCCCAACCCGAGCGACGAGGCGGCCCGGATCCGGCAGGCCTTCACCCGCGGCGCCGCCCCGCTGGTCGAGCAGTTCCCGGACCGGGTCGGGGCGGTGCTGGTCGGGCAGGCGTTCCGGGCCGCGATCGCCCCCAACGAGTGGGTGACCGTGCTCAGCGCGAGCCCGGGCGCCGGCAAGACCGGGCTGGCGTCGCTGGCCATGCACTTCTTCGGCGAGATGTGGGACCGCAACCGGTCGGTGTCCTCGATGTCGGGCAACGGCGCGACCGCGAACGCGTTGCGGATCTACGCGCACCAGGCCAAGGACGCGGTGCTGTTCCTGGACGACAACGCCCCCACGAACGGGGCCACCCAGGCGTGGGAGCGGCTCGAGACGACGATCCGGATGATCCACAACCAGGAGGGCCGCGGCCGGGCCACCCGCAACGGGCAGGGCACCCTGCCCGAGTCCCGGCCCCGCACCTCCGGGCTGATCACCACCGAGCTGCCGCCGCGGGCCGGCAGCTCCGGCGGGCGCCGCGCGCTGGTCGTGCCGATGGACCGGCACGAGATCGACATCGGGCGGATCATCGACCTGGACGCCATGGATGCCCGGCACGACCGGGCCCTGGTGATGTCCTCGTTCCTGCGCTGGGTCGCCGCCGACCACCAGGGCAGCCTGCTGCGGGCCAAGCACCTGCGCGACGAGTACGCCGCCGCGGTCAAGGCCGGCGCGACCAGCGCCAACCGCAAAGCGATCGAGGAGCACGGCGTCAAGGTCGCCGAGATCTGGGCCGGGTGGGGGCTGCTGCTCGACTTCCTGCTCGACGTCGGCGCCCTTACCGGCCCCGAACAGGCCGCCTGGGCCGACCGGGTCCAGCAGGCGCTGCTGGTCGCCGCGGAGAGCGCCGACGACCCGGACCTGGTCGACTCCACCGGTTCCCGGGCGTGCGAGCTGCTGCGGTACGCCCTGACCAACGGGATCGCGTATGCCGCCGACGCCGCGACCGGCAAGGCGCCGCCGTTCCTCGAACGGCGCCTCGGGTGGCGCGAGCAGGGCCTGGCCGAGCCCGGCGACCCCAGCTCGTCCTGGAAGCCGGACCCGCGCGGCATCCTGCTGGGCCACGTCAACCGCGGACCGGACGGGCCCGACCCGGACCCGGAGCTGCTGTGTGACAAGGCCGCCCTGGCCGCCGTCCTGAAGGCCGCGGCCGCGCAGATGCCCGACACCTCGGCGCTGGATCCCGGCACCGTGCTGCGCGCCCTCGAGGAAGAAGGCGTGCTGAAGGTGCGCCACGAGCTGCGCCCTGGCGGGTCGGTCACCCGCCGCACCCTCGACCGGACCATCGGGTGCCTGACATCGGTGAGCGACCCGGGCAAACCACTGCGCGAGAAGCGGATCGTGCTGCGCCTGCCCGCCCTGTTCGGTGAGGACCTACCCGAGCGGGGCCAGCCCCCGACCAGCCCGCCCGGCGCCGGCCCGGACCAGCCCACCACGCCCGGCCAGGGCACCGGGCACAACGCCGGCGAGAACCAGCCACCCATACCCACCGAAGACACCGACCCGTGGGGCACCGACCCCGAGGAGGAGCAGATGCAGGCGCCGCCGGCCACACCGACCGAGCACACCAACGCCGGCGGGCTGACCCTGCCCAAGACCAGCCACCTCGACACCCGCCCCTGCGCCCGGTGCGGACAACGATGCAGTGTCGAGCTGGGCGGGCTGCCGCTACACCTTCCCTGCTTCTGGGCCACCCACGCAGCCACCCTCGAGCAACTCCACGCCGAGATCCAAACCCGCACCACCACCGCGGGCACCGCTACCGCTGGTGTTGGCATGCCCGACGAGCCCACACCCGCGGCGGACACGGCGCCGGCGGGCGCCGCGCGACCCACCAGGACCCCCGCTACTGCCAGCCCGTTCCGGGCCGCGGCCGCTGTCATCGACGTGGACCGGGCCTGGCTGCCGGACGGCACCGGGTTGCAGCTGCCCTACCGGATCGAGCACCTGGGCCACCTCGAACAGCTCGGCCGCGACCTGGGTCTGGGCGCGCCACCGGTCGGGTGGCACGACTGGCCCGAGGCAGGCATCGTCGTGCCGACCCGGGCGCTGTGGGCCAGCCTCGGGGTCGAGGTCGACAAGCTGCCCGGGCTGCCCTCGAAGCGGGCCGACTGGCTCAAGAAGGCCTCAAAGGGGCTGCCCGCCCTGACCGACGCGGCCGCGGCCGGATGGGTGTTCGGCCGCGGCGACACCGACCCGGTGCTGCGTGGCTGCATCCGGCTGCGCCGGGCCGGGCAGGACCGCGGCCAGATCCGGATCCTGATGAACGCCGGGTTCCCCGACGAGTGGGGCATCACCGAGCCGGTCGCCGACCCGGCCACCATCGTGCGGCGCCTGCAGCTGTTCACCGAGCTGGTCGGGATCCCGTTCGCGGCCGGCGGCTCGCCGATCTCGACCGCGATCGACCTGTTCGAGGCGGTCACCCCGGTCGGGACCCGCCGCAAGCTGGCCCCCGTCGACTGGGAGGCCGTGCCGCCGGCGTTCCTGCGCACCCTCGAGGAGCACTTCGACTGGACCCGCACCCCGAGCCGGGACGAGCTGGCCAAGGCACACCTGATGCTGTGGGACCGGGGCCAGTCCTACCTGGCCACCTGGTCGCGGCTGCCGGTCGGGCTCGGCGCCCCGACCCACCTGGCCGGGCCGGTCACGTTCAACCCCAGACAGCCCGGCTGGTGGCGGATCACCGTGCCCGACCCGCGCCTGGACGGGCACCAGATGCGCCAGCCGTTCCCCGACCTGCTCGACCCGCACGGCACCAGCGCCGGGCAGCAGCGCTGGGTCACCACCCCCGCGCTGGCCTACGCCATCGAGCACCTCGAGGCCACCGTGGCGATCAGCGAGGCCTGGGTGTGGCCGCCCGAGCGGTCCGCCCGCGCCCTGGAGAAGTTCTACGGGGTGATCCGGCTAGCCCTCAAACAGCTCGACCAGCAGCCCGGGCCGGACGCGCGGGCCGTCGAGGTCATGGTCAAGACCGTCTACAAGCAGTTCTCCGGCTACTTCACCTCCGACCACGCCGCGGCCGCCAAGTCCGAGCTGCACCAGCCGTACTGGTTCCACGCCACGATCGCCCAGGCCCGGGTCGCGATCCTGCACCAGATCCTGGCCACCGGCGGCGGGATCCACGGGGCCGGGCCCTGGCCGCTGGTCGTGGCCAACAACGACCTGATCGGCTACGCCGTCGACCAGCTCGGCGACACCGGCTGGCCCGGCAACCCGGCCAAGCTCGGCCGCACCCCCGGCGCGTACAAACCCGCCCGGCACGCGCCCCTACCCGAGCACGCCACCTACCTGACCGGGCAGCAGTGGCATGGCCTGGAGGCCACCACCGACTATCACCCCAGCGACCCCGAACAGGCCCAGCCTGGTGAGCGCCAGTGAGTCCCGGCCCCGACGATCCGGGCATCACCCCGGGGCAGCCGCCCGGGCTCGACCCGTACCACGCGCACTCCTCCGCGACCCGCGAGACCATCTTCGGGTTCATGACCGGCCGCGACGTCGAAGGCGCCCTCGACGAGGGCGACCCGCGCACCCAGCTGATCGCCGCGTACGGCGCCTCCCGACGCGACCCCACCCGGCCCGACACCGCCGCCGCGGCCAAGGCCCTCGGCGTCAGCCAACGCTCCGTGCAGCGCTGGCTGGCCGGCGGCGGCATCACCAGACGACACGCCTCGAAGCTGCGCAGCGCCTCCCGGCGGGCCATGACCACCAAACGCGGCCGGGCCCGCGCGATCAAGACGGCCGGGCTGAGCAGGCGCCCACCGGGCAAGAACGCGATCGCGGTCGGCGGGATCCAAGGCGTCCTGTCCGGGCAGACCGGCAACTACCGGCCCCGCACCACCGCCGTGCAGGTCACCGACACCGACCTGGCCGCCATGCAACAGACGTGGGTCGAACACGGCGAGGCCGGCCTGAGCGCCTTCCTGCACCAACACTTCAACGAGCACTACATGGGCGACTGGCACTTCAAATCCATCGAGACCCTCGACTGGGCCACCAGCACCCACTACTGAGTCACCGCCTCACCCGCGGGGGCCCTGGGCTGTTGGGTGCTTGTGGGCAGGGGCCACGGGCCAAGCCGACGAATCTGCCGGGACGACTTGCTGCCTGGTTGACGGGTGAGGCCGGGGTGCTAGTGGGGCAGGGTGGTGATGTCGATCGGCGGTGCGGTGTCGAGCCAGGCTTCGTGGCGGCCCTTGGCGAGCAGGTCGGCCCGGACGGCGATCCGCCAGGGCGCGACCTGCTCGAGGATCTGGTGTTTGGCGATCAGCGCCAGGGGCCGGTTCTCGTAGGTGATCGCCGCGGTGACGGCCCAGCCGGGGGGGATCGGGGCGGGTTTGACCGAGTGCAGGATCACCACCATGAGCCGGTTCAGGCCGTACCCGGTGTGGGTCAGGTGGATCAGCCGGTGCGGCTCGTGCCAGCCCATCGCCCGCACCTGCGCGCTGATCGCCCGGCCGCGGGGGGAGCGGATCGCGATCAGCTGGGCCTGCAGGTGCGAGCGGTCCTTGGCCTGGCGGGCCAGCACATCGGCCGGTGGGGTCAGCAGCCCGCGCAGCCGGGCGGCGTGGGCCGGGTTGGGCCGGCTGGTGCCGGCGAGCCAGCGTTGGACGGTGCGCTGGCTGACCCCGACCTCGCCCGCGAACGCCCGGGTGGGCAGCGCGGTCGCGGACCGGCCGCCGTAGCCGAGCCAGATCGCCTGGCGCAGCTGCGCCGGGGACCACGCGTACCGGCCGGCGTCCTCACTCACCCCCGTGACTATACCCCGTGACAGGGTATAGTCGCGGGGGATCGCGGGAGGAGGCTCGGGATCGGGTGGCCGGATGGGTGATCGTCGTTGTTGTGGTCGGGTCTGCCGCGGCCGGTCTGCGGGCGGCCCGGTGGCTTGAGCGCGGCGGCTGGCGCCGGCCCGGCGAGCAGGCGGCCCTGCCCCGCCTACCCTCGGTGCGGGTGCTGCTGGCCGGGTTGATGGGCGCCGCCGGCGCGCTGGTCGGGTGGGGCCTGCTGCGGCCGGGCTGGTGGCCGGCCGGGCTGGCCGGGCTGGTCTTCGTGCTCGCGGCGGCCCCCGGGGCGGTGGTGGACCTGGCGGTGCATCGGGTGCCCGAGCCGTTGGTGCTCACCATGCAGGCCGGCGTCGTGGCTCTCCTGCTGACCGGCGCGCTGGTGACCGGCGACTGGGGCAGCCTCGGGCGGGCGGTAGCCGCCGGGGTGACCGCGTGGCTGGCCGTTTTCGGGCTCGCTCTGGTCACGGGGCTGGGGTTCGCCGATGTGCAGCTGTTCGGCACGGCGGCCTTGTGCCTGGGCTGGGTCGGGTGGCTCCCGGCAGTCTGGGTGGTCGGGGCCGGGTTCGTCGTTGGTGGCCTGTGCGCGGCCGTCATGCGGGCCGCGGGCCGGTCCGGGCCGGTCCCGATGGCCCCCTCGATCGGGCTCGGGTTCCTGCTGACCGTGGCGACACTGCCAGCCGCAATAAGCACGCCGGACCTAGCCGGCGGCCTAGCCGCCCTCCTAGCCTCCGGCCCGGCGGCAGGGCGTGGCTGACATGGACGCGGGTAGCGGGTGGCTCACCACCGAGCAAGCCGCCCGGCGGGCCGGGATCAAACCAGACACGCTGCGCCACTACGCCGCCCAAGGGCTGGCCCCGGCCCCGACCCGGTTCGGCCGCTCCCTGATGTGGGACCCCGCCGCGATCACCCACTGGCTGGCCACCCGCCCCGGGCGAGGGACACGCACCGACCTGCACCCGCGAGCGTGACCCCACCGCGCCAGTGGTGGTTGAACGGACATCAACCTCGCAACCGGGAGCCGTCTATGGCTCCAGGAGCACCGACACGGCCGCATAGGGAAGACCTCCACGAGTCGGGGGGAACCTCACCCGACAGATCGACCGGGAACCTACATCGTCGTGGGGCTCCTATGGTTCGAGGAGCATCGACACAGCTTGGAGGGTCGCCTCGGGCTGGAGCCGGACCATGACAGGGACCGCGTGCTCCCAGTGCGGGCCGGTCAACAGCGCCACCAGGGCCCGCGACAGGGTTTGATTGGTGGCCCACTCCTGGGTCCTGCGCATGCTGAGCGTATCGGCGATGCCGGAAAGTGCCGGCATCTGCTGGTCGGGATCGGTGATGGTATGGGCGAGTTCGGCCAACGCCTGCGCCTTCGCAGCCGGGTCGGTAATGGTGCGGGTGGCCTGTTCGGCGGCTTCGGCGAGGCGTTCGGCCCGGTCGGGGTCGGTGCCGACGAGGGCGCGGGCGAGGGCGGTCAACACCTGCGCCTTCGCAGCCGGGTTGGTGAAGGTGCGGGTGGCCTGTTCGGCGGCCTCGGCCAGACGCGCGGCCCGGTCCGGGTCGGTGCCGGCCAGGGCGGCGGCGAGGCGAACTAGGGCATCTGCCTGCTGGTCGGGCCCGGTGATGGTGCGGGCGATCCGTTCGGCCCGGTCAGGGTCGGCCCTGGCGAGGGTGGTGGCGAGGCGAACTAAGGCATCTGCCCGCTGCCCTGGGATGGTGTGGGCGGCCTGTTCGGCGGCCTCGGCCAGGCGGGTGGCGCGGTCTGGATCGGTCTCGGCGAGGGCGCGGGCGAGCTCGGCCAACGCCTGCGCTTGCAGGCCAGGGTCGGTGATGGTGGCGGCGGTGTGTTCGGCGGCCTCGGCGAGGCGTTCGGCCCGGTCGGGGTCGGTGGCGGCGATGGCGGCGGCGACGCCGGCCAGCGCCTGCGCTTGCTGGCCGGGCTCGGTGATGGTGGCGACGATCCGCCCAGCCCGCCCTAGGTCGGTCCAGGCCACCGCCGCGGCGATGCCGGACAGGGCCCGCGCCCGCAGCCACGAGCTGGTGATGGCTTGGGCGGCCTGTTCGGCGGCCTCGGCCAGACGCATGGCCCGGTCCGGGTCGGTGCCGGCGACGGCGGCGGCGATGCGAACTAGGGCATCTGCCTGCTGGCCGGGGTCGGTGATGGTGCGGGCGATCCGTTCGGCCCGGTCGGGGTCTGTCCTGGCGAGGGCGGCGGCTATGCCGGCCAACGCGTACTCCTGCAGCCACGAGTTGGTGGTGGTGTGGGCAGCCTGTTCGGCGGCCTCGGCCAGACGCATGGCCCGGTCCGGGTCGGTGCCGGCCAGGGCGGCGGCGATGCCGGCCAACGCCTGCGTTTGCTGGCCGGGGTCGGTGATGGTGCGGGCGATCCGTTCGGCCCGGTCCGGGTCGGTCCAGGCCAAGGCGCGGGCGAGTTCGGCCAACGCCTGCGCCCGCGCTGCCGGGTCCGTGATGTTGTGGGCGATCCGTTCGGCCCGGTCGGGGTCGGTGCCGACGAGGGCGCGGGCGAGGGCGGTCAACACCTGCGCCTTCGCAGCCGGGTTGGTGAAGGTGCGGGTGGCCTGTTCGGCGGCCTCGGCCAGACGCGCGGCCCGGTCCGGGTCGGTGCCGGCCAGGGCGGCGGCGAGGCGAACTAGGGCATCTGCCTGCTGGTCGGGCCCGGTGATGGTGCGGGCGATCCGTTCGGCCCGGTCAGGGTCGGCCCTGGCGAGGGTGGTGGCGAGGCGAACTAAGGCATCTGCCCGCTGCCCTGGGATGGTGTGGGCGGCCTGTTCGGCGGCCTCGGCCAGGCGGGTGGCGCGGTCTGGATCGGTCTCGGCGAGGGCGCGGGCGAGCTCGGCCAACGCCTGCGCTTGCAGGCCAGGGTCGGTGATGGTGCGGGCGATCCGCGCGGCCCGGTCCGGGTCGACCCTGGCGAGGGCGGCGACGATGCCGGTCAGCGCGTACTCCTGCTGGTCGGGCCTGGTGATGGTGCGGGCAGCGTGTTCGGCGGCCTCGGCCAGACGCACGGCCCGGTCGGGGTCGACCCCGGCGATGGCGGCGGCGATGCCGGCCAGCGCCTGCGCTTGCTGGCCGGGCTCGGTGATGGTGGCGACGATCCGCCCAGCCCGCCCTAGGTCGGTCCAGGCCACCGCCGCGGCGATGCCGGACAGGGCCCGCGCCTGCGGGTCGGGCCGGGTGATGGTGTGGGCGATCCGTTCGGCCCGGTCGGGGTCGACCCCGGCGAGAGCGCGGGCGATGCCGGACAGCGCGTACGCCTGCAGGTCCGGATCGGTGATGGTGGCGGCGAGGCGTTCGGCCCGGTCGGGGTCGATGCCGGCGAGAGCGCGGGCTATGCCGGACAGCGCGTACGCCTGCAGGTCCGGGTCGGTGATGGTGTGGGCGAGCTGCTCGGCCTCGTCGGTGAGGCGGGTGGCGTGGTCGGGGTCGGTGTTGGTGATGGCGGCGGCGATGGTGGTGAGGGCTTGGGCTTGTTGGTCGGGGTTGGGGATGGTGCGGGCGAGGTGTTCGGCGTGGTGGGGTCGGCCGAGGGTGGCCCAGAGGGCGGGTAGGGCCTCGGGGATGGTGTGGGCGTGTTGGTCGAGTTGGTGGCGGTGGACGGCGAGGTTCAGGAGGTCGGTCAGGGGGGGTGGGGTTTGTTGGGCGAGCAGGGTTTGGGCGGTGCGCAGCTGGTGCTGGGCGGCGTGGTCGGTGCCGGTGCTGGTGTACAGCCAGTGGTGGCGGGCGGGGTCGGTGGCCAGGCGGGCCAGCCGGGTGGTGTCGTCGGTGGGGTCGGCGGCGGGGTTGGTGGTGTCGGCGAGCAGGGCGGGGTAGCCGGTGGCGCAGTAGCTGGGGGTGTGCGCGGGCCAGCCGGCTTGCGCGTAGCCGGTGACCCAGTCGTGCAGCTGGTGGCGGTAGCCGCGCAGCAGCCGGGGGCCGAGGTTGGTTTCGGCGGCGGCCGCGATGGTCTCGTGGAAGAACTGCCAGGTGCGCGTGGCGGGGTCGTCGCTGGGGGTGTCTAGGTCCCCGCCGGGCCGGGGTTGTAGGCAGCGGGAGGCGCGGCTGGTCAGGAACGCGTTGACCTGGTAGGGGATCTGGTCGGTCAGCCCGGCCAGGTCGGGGCCGGTCAGCCCGCCGCGGGCGGCCGCGATCCAGCCGATGATCTGCAGGCCGGGCCCGCCGGTGGTGAAGATCTCGTCCAGCTCGGCGTCGGCGTGCGCGGCCTCGCGGCGGGCTACCGGTGAGGGGGTCAGCGTCATGACCGGGCAGCCGCGCAGGGGGTGTTCGTCGGGCAGGTCGGCCGGTAGGTCCCGGTCGGGGCGGCTGGTCACGATGACCCGCAGGTTGTGGTGTGGGCGGGCCGGCAGCGCCGCGGCGATCGAGCTTCGGCCCGGGCCGGGGGCGGTGCCGGCGATGTCCTCATCGAGCCCGTCGACGATCAGGACCAGCCGCTGCCCGTGCTGCTCGAGCCGTTCGGCGGCGGCGTCGAGCAGCTGCCAGAAGTGCCCGAGCCGGCCGGGCCGGTTCGGCGCGGCGCCCGCGAGGGTGGGGGCCAGGTAGCCGAGCTGGTCGGTGACCGCGGTCAGGAACGCGTCGGTGTCGGCTTGGCCGGCCTGGCGGCGGGTGATCAGGAACGTGGTCGTCTCGAGCCCGGCCGGGGGGTGCGTGGCGTACCAGGCGGCCAGTGCGGTCTTACCGGCCCGGTAGTCGGCTTCGATCCGCAGGTACTGGCCGGGTCCGGCGCAGAACTCGGTCAGCGCGGCGAGCTCTGGCTGCCGGTCTTGCAGGTCGGTGGGGGCGGCGGCGGCGATCTGCCGGTGGTAGGCGGCCCGGACCGTCTGCCCGGCCGGGGCGGGCACCACCTCGGTGAACCCGCCAGGGGTGGTCCCGCCCGGGGCGTCGAGCAGGGCCGTGATGGTGCGCCCGTCGGGGTCGGGGCGGGTGGCGGGTTCGATTACGAGCCGGCCGGGTCCTTCGGGCAGGTCGTGGCGGGTGATGACCCCGATCAGGTGGTCTGCGCTGAAGACCGGGGCACCGGAGATGCCTTCCCAGGGGGAGCGGGGGGCCCCGTCCTCGTCCGGGGGGTGCTCGGCGGGGGGCGGGGCGGTGACGTGGAACGCGAGGGTGCCTTCGCGGCGGTTGGCCGCGACCGGGAT
>NZ_JBDIAQ010000008.1:0-52364 GCF_039812505.1 Intrasporangium sp.
CCCGTCAGGGCGTGAAGACGCAGAACTCGTTGCCCTCCGGGTCGGCCAGGACGGTCCAGCCGATGTCGCCGTCGCCCTTGCGCCGCAAGAGGGTTGCGCCGTGCCGCAACAGCCCGCCCAGGCTCTCGGAGCGTACGTCGACGTGGACCCGGTTCTTGGTCGTCTTGGCCTCAGGCACAGGGCTGAAAGTCACTGCCTCGAAAGGCAGCCCGGGCACCCCCTCCACCCAGGAGAAGCCGCGGGGGTCGTCGCCGAGGTTCCCGCCGAGGATGCCCTGCCACCACGCCGCGACCCGGTGCGCGTCCGCCGTGTCGCCGGTCACGTCCAGCACGAGCTCGTACGGCCGCTGCTGGAGCTGCTCCCGCACGAACGCGCAGAACAGCTGCCCGTCCGGGTCGCGCAGGACCGTCCACCGTCTCATGTCGTCCACGACCTCTGCGCCCAGCGCGACGGCCTCGTCCACCGTGGCCACGTTGACGTCGAGGTGCAGCCGGTTCTTCACCGTGGTCGGCTCCGGCACCCGGTTGACCCAGACCCGGACGGCGTCGCCCTCACGCAGGCAGGCGTCCCCGTCGTCGAGCAGCTGCAGCTCCCACCCGAGCAGGGGCGCCCAGAACGCGCCCTCGGCCCGCGGGTCGACCGCATCGAGGCAGAGGTCCTTGTAGGCGGCCAGTGGCATCCGTCCACGGTAACGCGGCAGTGCCGCGCGCACCGGTGCCGCGCAGATCACAGTCCCAGGACGTGACCACCCGAGGTCTTACTACTACACTTTGTAGTACCGGCAGGACCTGCCGGGAGGCACCGAGAAGTTCTGGAGATGAGAACGATGGCCACCACCCACCCAGAGAACGTGACCCACAGTCGCAGCGTCGCCCACCTGACGGACGGGGCCGTGACCTTCCAGGAGGAGGTCGTCCGGTCCGCCTGGGCGCGCCGCTTCCTCGGCGGTCTGCGGATCGTCCTGGGCTTCATGTTCCTGTGGCCCTTCCTCGACAAGCTCTTCGGGCTCGGCTACATGACCCCCGCCGCCAAGGCCTGGATCAACGGGGGCACGCCGGCCCAAGGCTTCATGACGCACGCGGAGGGCCCGTTCGCCGGCTTCTTCAAGTCGATCAGCGGCCCCTGGGCCGACTGGCTGTTCATGCTCGGGCTGCTCGGCATCGGGGTGGCCGTCCTCGCCGGCGCCGGCCTGAAGCTCGCCGCCTGGACCGGCGGCCTGCTCCTGCTCCTCATGTACCTGGCCGAGTTCCCCCTGGGCACGACGGGCGCGTACACCAACCCCATCTTCGACAGCCACTGGGTCGAGGGCCTGGGTCTCGCGGTGCTCGCCGCGACCTACGCCGGAGACACGTGGGGCGTCGGCAAGTGGTGGGGCCGCAAGGTCGGCAACGGCATCCTGCGGTGACCCGATAGGTGGCCGTCGGTCTCACCGAAGAGCCGCCCACCAGACGGAGGGCGATCTGCTGAGGAGGCGGATCGCCCTCCGATCATGCGAGCGCAGCACCTACCACGGCAGCGGTATGCCGTTGGGCCCGGTCCTCGGACCGGGCCCACTTCTCGTGGTGCCGGGTGAGCCGCCGGCCCGACGGGAACCGTCCTCGGCGCACACCGGCCCGTCGGCGCACACCGGCCCTGGCGCACACTGGGTGCGTGGCGACCACATCCACCGGGGCACGCGCCGGCCACGGCCCACGACAAGCGCCCCCGCCCCGCGGGCTGGGCGGTGCGGTCCCTCCCGGCCCACGAAGTAGGCTGCGCCCCGTGTTCGCACCCCTCACCGTGGCGATCCTGATCGCCTGCGCGGTGCTGTTCCTGCTGGCCGCCCACCACCTGTGGCGCGACCGGGTGGTCGACGACCCGATCATGGTCGTGAGCGGCCTGGTCGAGCTGGCCCTGCTGGCCCAGCTGGTCGTCGGCGTGACGCGGTCAGGGTCCATCCAGGACGGCTCGGAACGGGCCACCTACCTCGCCTACCTCCTGACGGTCCTGGTCGTCCTGCCCGTCGCGATCTTCATCGCCATCAAGGAACGGTCGCGGTGGGCCATGGGAGTCGTGCTGGGCGCCGCGGTCGTGGTCGCCATCCTCGTCGCCCGCATCCTGCAGATCTGGCAGCTCAATGTCTGAACCCACCCGCCCCTTCCCCGACCGGGCCCCGGACCACGGCGTCCCGGCCACCACCGACGACCACACGGGTCACGGAGCAGGCCGGCTGCTGGTGGCCGTGTACGGGCTGCTCGCGCTGGCCGCCACCGGGCGCTCCGTGCTGCAGATCGCCCTCTACTTCGACCGGGCACCGGTCGCCTACCTGCTGTCGGCGCTCGCCGCCGCGATCTACATCGTCGCGACCGTCGGCCTCGCCAGGGGAAGCCGCACCTCGGTCCGCGTCGCGACGATCGCCGTCTCGCTCGAGCTGCTCGGGGTCCTGGTCGTCGGGGCCATCTCGTACGCGATACCCGAGGCGTTCCCGGACAAGACCGTGTGGTCGCACTTCGGGCAGGGCTACGGCTATGTCCCCCTCGTGCTGCCCTTCCTGGGCCTGTGGTGGATCTGGCGACACCGGGCGCTCGTCACCGGTCCCGCCGAGGCGCCTCGGTAGGGTTCAGCCATGAGCAGCGCCGACCGGAGCACCGACCCGAACCAGGGCGCGAGCCGGCCCGCACCCCCCGCGCCGAACGGCCCGTTCACCGTGCGCCCCGTCACCCCGGAGCAGCTCGCCACCGCCGTCGTCGACCTCGGCGGCAGCTTCCTGCAGACCCCGGCCTGGGGCCGGACCAAGCCGGGCTGGCGCCAGACCACGCTCGGCTGGTTCGACCCGTCCGACACTCTCGTCGGTGCCGGGCTCGTGCTGTCCCGGCATCTGCCCCGCCTGGGCCGGTCGTTCGCCTACCTGCCCGAGGGCCCGGCACTGCCGTGGGAGCAGGTGGCCGAGGGCCCCTCGGCCTGGCTCGACCCGCTGGTCGACTGGGCCAGGCAGGACCGGGCCTTCGCGCTGCGCCTCGGCTTCCCGGTCGCCTCGCGCCGGTGGGCGCCCGACCCGGTCAAGAAGCAGATCGGCGAGGGCGGGCTGATGTCCTTCACCGACCTGCCACCCACGTCCGACAGCCCGGCCGCGCGCCGGCTCGAACGCTGGCTCGACGAGCGCGACTGGCGGCCGATCGGGTGGGGCAACACCGCCGCGGTCGGCCAGCCCCGCTACGTCTGCATCGTCGACCTCCAGGGCCGCACGCCCGAGCAGGTCCTCAAGGGCATGAACCAGCAGTGGCGCCGCAACATCAAGAAGGCGGCCAAGGCCGGCGTCGAGGTGCGCACCACCGGCCTCGAGGGCGTCGCCACCTTCCACGACCTCTACGCCGAGACGGCCGTGCGCGACCGGTTCTTCCCGCGGGCGCGGTCCTACTTCGAGCAGATGGTGCGCGCCTTCGGCGACCGCGAGCACGACCGGATCAGTGCCCACGTCTACGAGGCGCACGTCGGCGGCGACGTGCTCGCCTCCGCGCTGATGGTCCGCGTCGGCGACATGTTCTCCTACCTGTACGGCGGCTCCACCAGCCGCAACCGTGAGGCCCGCGCCTCCAACGCCCTGCAGTGGCAGGCGATCCAGGACGCGCTGGAGACCGGCTGCACGGCATACGACCTGCGCGGGTTCAACACCTCGCTCGGGGCGACCTCGCCGCTGACCGGGCTGCTGCTGTTCAAGCTCGGCGCGGGCGCCGACGTCGTGGAGTACGTCGGGGAGCGCGAGCTCGTGCTGAGCCGCTTCTGGCACACCGCGTTCGAGAAGGCGATGGCGCTGCGCGTGGCGGTCAACAACCGGCGCGCGGGCGCCAACACCGAGTCCGACGTCTGAGCAACGGCCAGGTCGAGACGATCAGGGGCTGGCCGGCACGGTGCAGCTCACCCGGCCGTTGCCCGTCGCGACCGCGACCAGGTCGGATCCGACGTAGACGCGGCACTGCACCTGACCACGCACGGAGCCGTCGGACACCGTGACAGTCAGCTCGTCAGCCGGGTCGCTACGGGTCAGCTGCCAAGCACGGGGGAGTGGCCGGTCGGGTTCGACCGCCGTCGCTCCTTGCGCGGTCGTGACCTCGATCGTGGCCTTCGGGTCGCCCCCGACGACCTCGAGACGGAAATGGGTCGTCCCCGGCGGCACGAGGGACACGGCCGCGTCGTCCGCGACGAGGCTGGAGTTCGGCGCCTTGGGATCGGGCGTGAGCTCGACGTGCCCGGCCTCGGCCTGCTGTGCGACCGAGGTGCCGTCGCCCATCCCACCCGACATGCCCATGTCGCGGTGCCCGGGCGAGACCAGCCCGCCCAGCACGAGGGCGGCCACGACGGCCCACCAGATCCCGGCCCGGCGGCGCCGGGACGTGGCCCGCCGTACCGGGGGAGGCGGTGGCGGTGGGGGCGGTGCGCTGCGCCGGGGCGGCGCCGGTGCCCACCAGCTCTCCGGCGGCGGCGCTGCCGGGTCGTCGGGGAAGGCGACGTGCCGGTCGTGCTCGGGGTCCGGGACCTCCGGTCGAGAGCCCATCTCGCCTCCAGCCTGCCCGCTCGCCTGTTCCTACCCGTCCAGTCTCTCCCCCGGTGCCACGGGCCACAAACCCGTTCGGCCGCCCGCACCCGGGCATCTATCCTGTCGCCCATGCCCGAGCAGCCCGCGTCCGCCCCGTCGCGCGCACGCCGCTCCCGCCGGGGCCGCCCTCGCCGGGGCCGGATGCCGCCCACACCGGAGCAGCGCGCCGCGCGCCGCGCGCACCGGGCCGGCCTCGTCCCCCCGATCACCTACCCCGAGCAGCTCCCGGTCGTCGAGCACCGCGAAGCGCTCGCCGAGGTCATCCGCGAGCACCAGGTCGTCGTCATCGCGGGCGAGACCGGGTCGGGCAAGACGACGCAGCTGCCCAAGATCTGCCTCGAGCTCGGCCGTGGCCTCGACGGGATGATCGGGCACACCCAGCCGCGCCGCATCGCCGCCCGGGCCGTCGCCGAACGGCTCAGCGAGGAGCTCGACGTGCAGCTGGGGACCGCCGTCGGCTACCAGGTGCGCTTCGCCGACCACTCCGGCCCCGACACGCTCGTCAAGGTGATGACCGACGGGATCCTGCTCGCCGAGCTGCCGCAGGACCCGGACCTGCGCCGCTACGACACCCTGATCATCGACGAGGCCCACGAGCGCAGCCTCAACATCGACTTCATCCTCGGCTACCTCGCGCAGCTGCTCCCACGCCGGCCCGACCTGAAGGTGATCATCACCTCCGCGACGATCGACCCGGAGCGCTTCGCCGCGCACTTCGCCGCCGCCGACGGCACACCTGCGCCGGTCGTCGAGGTGTCCGGGCGCACCTACCCCGTCGAGGTGCGCTACCGGCCGCTGGTCGACCCCGACCGTCCCGAACGTGACGAGCAGGACCTCATGACCGGGATCTGCGAGGCGGTCCTCGAGCTGTGGACCGAGCGGCACTCCGGCCCGAGCAGCGACATCCTGGTCTTCCTGTCCGGCGAACGCGAGATCAAGGACGCCGCCGATGCCATCGGTGGGCTGAGGCTGCCGGCCACCGAGGTGCTGCCGCTCTACGGGCGGCTCTCCGCGGCCGAGCAGCACCGGGTCTTCGCCCCGCACTCCGGCCGGCGGATCGTGCTGGCCACCAACGTCGCCGAGACCTCCCTGACCGTGCCCGGGATCCGCTACGTAATCGACAGCGGGACGGCCCGGATCTCGCGCTACAGCCAGCGGCTGAAGGTCCAGCGACTGCCCATCGAGCCGATCAGCCAGGCCTCGGCGAACCAGCGGTCCGGCCGGTGCGGCCGGCTCTCCGAGGGCGTCGCGGTGCGGCTCTACTCGCAGGAGGACCTCGAGTCCCGACCGGAGTACACCGACCCCGAGATCCTGCGCACCAGCCTGGCCGCGGTGATCCTGCAGATGAGCGCGCTGGGCCTGGGCGACGTGGCGGCCTTCCCCTTCATCGACCCGCCCGACTCCCGTCAGGTCACCGACGGGGTCCGGCTCCTGCAGGAGCTGCAGGCCTTCGCCGGCGAGGACGGCGACCGGCCCCGTCGGGCCGGGGCGCGACGGGCGTCCCGGCGGCTGACGCCATACGGACACACCATGGCGCGGCTGCCGATCGACCCGCGGCACGCGCGGATGGTCATCGAGGCGGACCGGCGAGGCGTGCTGCGCGAGGTGCTGGTCATCGTCGCGGCGCTGTCGATCCAGGACCCGCGCGAGCGCCCGCAGGACAAGCAGGAGCTGGCCAACGCGGCCCACAAGCGGTTCCAGGACGAGCACTCCGACTTCGTGACCTGGCTCAACCTCTGGGGCCACCTCCGGGAACAGCAGAAGGCGCTGTCCTCCAGCGCGTTCCGGCGCCTGTGCAAGGCCGAGTTCCTGCACTACCTGCGCGTGCGCGAGTGGCAGGACCTGCACACCCAGGTCAAGCAGGCGGCCAAGCGCGCCGGTCTCGACGTGACGCGGGGGAGCCGGCACGGGCAGCTCGACGCCGATGCCGTCCACCAGGCGCTGCTCGCCGGGCTGCTGTCGCACGTCGGGGTCCGCGACGAGCAGCGTCGCGAGTACCTCGGCGCCCGCGGTGCCCGCTTCGGCATCTCGCCCGGGTCCACGCTGTTCCGCAGGCAGCCGCAGTTCGTGATGGCCGAGGAGCTCGTCGAGACCACCCGCCTCTGGGCCCGGATGGCCGCCCGGATCGACCCCGCCTGGGCGGAGGAGCTGGGTGCACACCTCGTCAAGCGACAGCACTCCGAACCGCGCTGGTCGGCCCGGCGCGGGTCGGCGGTGGCGACCGAACGGGTCACGCTGTACGGGGTGCCCCTCGTCGTCGGGCGGACCGTCGGCCTCGGCACGATCGACCCGGCCCTGGCCCGTGACCTGTTCATCCGGCACGCGCTGGTCGAGGGCGACTGGAGCAGCCGGCACGCCTTCCGGGCGGACAACGCCGCCCTGCTCGAACGCCTCGGGAAGCTCGAGGCCAGGACGCGCCGGCGCGACCTAGTCGTCGACGACAACGCGCTGGTCGCCTTCTACGACCAGCGCATCCCCGCCTCGGTGGTCTCGGGCCGGCACTTCGACACGTGGTGGAAGAAGGCGCGCCGGCACGACCCCGACCTGCTCACCTTCACCGAGGACCTGCTCCTGCGGGAGGCCGCCGGCACCGTCGTCGGTGCCGACTACCCGACGACCTGGCAGCAGGGTGAGCACGCCCTGACGGTGACCTACCGGTTCGAGCCCGGGTCGCCCCAGGACGGCGCCACCGTGCACATCCCCGTCGAGCACCTCAACCAGGTGATCTCGGCCGGCTTCGACTGGCAGGTGCCGGGCTTCCGCGAGGACCTCGTCACGGCCCTGATCCGCTCGCTGCCCAAGCAGGTCCGGCGCGGACTGGTCCCGGCGCCCGACCACGCCCATGCGGTGCTGCCGGAGCTCGACCCCTCGTCGGGGCCGCTGACCGAGGCGCTCGCGGCCGCGCTGCGGCGGCATACCGGGGTGGCCGTGTCCGCCGCCGACTTCCAGTGGGACAGGGTGGCCGACCACCTGCGGATCGGCTTCTCCGTGGACCGCCCGGACGGCACCCCGATCGCGACGGGCAAGGACCTCGAGACGGTCCGCGAGACGGCGACCCCGGCCCTGCGGAAGCAGGTGCGCGCCGCCGCCGCCGCCATCGAGGCCACCGGCCTGACGGGCTGGCCGCTCGACACCGTCCCCGAGACCTACCGGGGCGCCGAGGACGTGGTGGGCTACCCGGCGCTCGTCGACCGGGGCACCTGCGTCGACCTGCGGGTCCTGCCCACCCGGGCCGAGGCCGACTCGGAGCACCGGCTCGGCGTGCGGCGGCTGCTCCTGCTCGCCACCACGCCGCCGTGGCGACAGGTCCTCGCCCGCCTGGGCAACGCCCAGAAGCTCGCCCTCGGGAGCAACCCGCACGGGAGCGTGCCCGCGCTGCTGGCCGACTGCCTGGCCGCGGCCGTCGACGCCATCGTGCGCGACGAGGGCCCGGCGGGCAGCCCCCGCGAGGGACCGGCCACCGGCGCGGGCCCACCCGGCGGCATCCGCACCCGTGCCGGGTTCGAACGCGCCCTCACGGCGGTGCGCAGCCACGCGAGCGCACGCGTCCTGCAGGTCGTCGGCCTGGTCGAGCCCGTCCTGGCCGCGAACCTGGGCATCACCAACCGGCTCGAGGTGCTGGCCCGGTCGAGCAACCCGGGGATGCGACCCCTGCTCGCCGACGTCCGGGCCCAGCTGCGCGGGCTGGTCCGGCCCGGCTTCGTCGCAGACACCGGCGTGGACCGGCTGCGCGACCTCGACCGCTACCTGCGCGCCGTCTCCTACCGGCTCGAGAAGGCGCCCGAGAACCTGGCCCGGGACGCCCAGCTGCTCGACCAGGTGGACCTGGTCGAAGGACGCTACGCCGACCTGCTGGCCACCCTGCGGCCGGCGCGGCGCGGCGCCCCGGACGTCCTCGAGATCGGCTGGATGATCGAGGAGCTGCGGGTCTCGCTCTTCGCGCAACAGCTCGGCACCGCGCGCCGGGTCTCGGCACAACGGATCCTGAAGGCGATCGCGGCGATCGGACCGTGACCGGGGTGGTCGGCCACGACGCTTCCGAGTGGGCTCGGGAATCGTGCCGGGCGAGCGGGCGTTGACCGGGTGACCCGCACTACGAAAGGCCATGCCGTGCTGGACCCGTCAGAGCTCATCTCGTTCGAGACCGACACCCCGCTGCCCCGGATGCAGGCGTCGGTGCTCATCGTCGCCCTCGAGGGCTTCATCGACGCCGGCCAGACCCAGAAGCTGCTCGCCCAGCACCTGCTCGCCACCCACGAGTCGACCGTCGTGGCGTCCTTCGACGTCGACCAGGTGCTGGACTACCGGGGCCGGCGGCCTGCCATGACCTTCGACCGGGACCGCTGGACCGCGTACGCGGACCCCAGCCTGGTGGTCCACCGCGTCATCGACGGACGGGGCGTTCCCTTCCTGCTGCTCACCGGCCCCGAGCCCGACTACCAGTGGGCCCGCATGGCCGAGGCCACGATCCTGCTGGTCAGGACGCTCGGGGTGGACCTGACCGTCAGCGTGCACGGCATCCCGATGGCCGTGCCGCACACCCGCCCGATCGGCGTCACGGCCCACGCGACCAGCCCACGGCTCATCCCGAAGAACCAGGTGGCCTTCGGCGAGATGATGGTGCCCGGCAGCTTCGCCGGGCTGCTCGAGTACCGCCTCGGCGAGGCCGGTCGCGACGCCATCGGCTTCTCGGTGCACGTGCCGCACTACCTGGGGCAGGGGGAGTACCCCGAGGCCGCGCTCAGCGCCCTGGACCGGGTGGCCGCGGCCACCGGGCTCGACCTGGGCCGGGCGGCGCTCGCCGCCACGGCCGGGCGCAACCGGGCCGAGATCGACCGGCAGGTGGCCGAGTCCGACGAGGTGGCCGCCGTGGTGCACGCCCTCGAGGAGCAGTACGACTCGTTCATCGAGGGCAGCAAGCGGCGCAGCCTGCTGGCCACCGAGCTGCGCGACCTGCCGACCGCCGACGAGATCGGCGCCGAGTTCGAGGCGTTCCTCAAGGACGTCACCGACGAGGGCGGGCCCACCGGCCCGGACACCGGCTCGGGAACCCAGCACCCCTGAGCCCCGCCCAGCGGGACCGGCCACTCGTCGAACGGGCAGCGGCTCCCGGCCGAGCGGGCAGCCGCTAGGCCTTCGCGTCGCTCCAGCGCCGCACGATGCCCGTGTCCGCGACGAACCGCACCTGCTCGGTGCCGGCCCAGGTGCGCGCCGCCGACCGCAACGCCAGGTCGAGCAGGGCGGCGGCCTCGCTCGCGCCGGACTCGGGGACGTGGACGAGCAGCTCGTCGTGCAGGCACAGGACGATCTGCCCGCCGAGCGGGACGACGGCCACCCGCACGGTCGCGGCCCACGCCTTGAACAGCTCGGCGGCCGACCCCTGGATGACCGCGTTGCGGGCGTAGCGCCCGCGTGCTGCCTCCGTGCCCGGGGCGCCCCCGTCGAGGCGGATCAGCCGGCCGCCGTAGGTGCGCACCGACCGGCCGGCCACCCCCTCGGCGGCAGCCCGGTCGAGCAGACCCATCGCGACCGGGTAGGCCCGTTCGAGCTGGACCAGTGCCGCGCCGGCCGCCCCGGACCGCTGGCCGTACATCGCCGCGAGCACCGCCACCTTGGCCGTCGCCCGGTCCGAGCCGAGAGCTCGGGCGACCGGGGCGTAGAGGTCGTCGGACCGGGTCGCCTCGGCCAGTGCCCGGTCGCCGCTGACCACCGCGAGCACCCTGGGCTCGACCTGGCCGAGGTCGGCCCGCACGAAGACGTGGCCGGGGCGCGCGCGTACCGCGGGCCGCAGCTGGGCCGGCAGGTTGTGCAGGCCGTGCCGGGCGGTCATCCGTCCGGCGGCGCCGTCGCACGCGGTCCACTCCCCCCGGAGCCGGTCGTCCGGGCCGACGTGCTCGTCGAGCCAGCGGTAGCCGTACGTCGTCGCGATCCGCTCGTCCTTGCGCCAGCCGAGCAGGGCCTCCACCAGCGGGTGGCCGTGCCGGTACGGCTCCAGGACCTGGGCGCGGGTGTTCGGCACGTCGACCCCGAACGCCGCGAGCAGGTCGCGCACCTGCGCAGGGTCGCGCAGGTCGGTGCGTTCGTGTCCCGGCGCGAGCGCCAGCACGGCCCGGTCGCGGGCTCGCCTCGTGCGGTCGGCCGCCGCCTCGTCGGCCGGGCGCGGGCCCGCCGCCGCGCAGATCAGGTCCTCGGCGGCGAGCCGGTCGACCGGCAGCCCGTCCCGCTCCAGCTCGAGGCAGAGCACCGCGGCGGCCGACTCCGACCAAGCGGTACGGCACGCCCGTGCACCGTCGACCCCGTCGAGGTGCTGCAGCGCGACCGCCTGCTGCGCCTGGCAGTCGAGTGCCAGCCGCGCCAGCCGGCGCAGTCGCTCGGGGCTGGTGGCCCAGCCGGTCAGGGCGTCCGGACGCAGCTGCCCCGAGGCGGTGAGCAGCCCCGCGTCGTCACCGCCGGGCAGGTCGAACAGGTCGGCCTCGAACCCGGCGAGCCGCGGACGCGGGGGAGCCGGCACCTCGCGCTCCGGCAGGCCGCGCACCGCGGCCCAGACGTGCCCGGGCGAGGCCGGCCAGCCACCGTGGATGATCCGGTGCACCTCGGCGAGGTCCCAGCTGCGGGCAACGGTGATCCCCGCGGCCACGATGGGACGCAGGCCCAGGGCGGCGGACCACACCACCCATCGGGGGCCGTGCTCGCGGGTCGCGGCCGCGAAGCGGGTCGTCACCGCACCGGGCGGCCACCACTCGTCGATGCCCGGCCCAGCGGCATACGCGCCCTGGGGGCCGAGCACGAGCGCCACGAGCGGTGCCCGGGCCGGCCGGTCACCCAAGGCAACCCGCCATGCGACGCACCGCCTTGCGGAGGATCTCGGGCGACGTGGCGAAGTTGAGGCGCACGCACCCGGCGCCCCGCGCGCCGAACTGCGGGCCGGCGGACAGCGCCACCCGTCCCCGGTCGCGGAACACCGCGGCCGGGTTGTCGCCCAGCGCGAGGCCCCGGCAGTCGAGCCAGGCCAGGTAGGTCGCCTCCGGCAGCACGAGCCGCACACCGGGCAGCTGCTGCGCGACGAGCCCGGCCAGCAGCCGGCGGTTGTCGTCGAGCTCGCCGCGCATCCGGCGCAGCCACTGGCCGCCCTGCCGCCACGCCGCGGACTGGGCGATGACCCCCAGGTGGCTGGCCCCCATGGTGACGAACGGGTGCAGCGCCCGGACGGCGCCGCGGGCCTCGGCCCCGGGGACGACCAGGCCGGCCTTGAGGCCGGCCAGGTTCCATGCCTTCGAGGCCGCCGTCACCGTCACGCCTGCCTCCGCGCCGGGCACCGTCAGGTACGGCGTGAACCTGCTGGTCGGGTAGGTCAACGGCGCGTGTATCTCGTCGGACAGGACCTGCACACCGTGCTCGTGCGCCAGCGCGGCCAGGGCGCCCAGCTCCTGCGCGGTGTGGACGGTGCCGGTCGGGTTGTGAGGGTTGCACAGCAGGTATGCCGCCCTCCCGCCTCCCGCGGTCACCCGCCGGAACGTCTCGGCGAGGGCGTCGAGGTCGAGTCGGCCGGCGTCGGTGAGCGGTGCGTCGACCGACCTGCGGCCGACCGAGTCGACGACCAGGAAGAAGGCGTTGTAGACCGGGGAGCTGAGCACGACCGGGCCGCCGGGGTCGGTGAACAGCTCGACCAGCCGGGCGATCCCGGTCAGCACGTCGGTGACCTGGGTCGCCTCCCGCGGGTCGAGGCGCCAGCGCCACTCGGCCGCCGCGAACGAGGCCAGCGCAGCGGCATACCCGCCGGTCCCGGCATAGCCGGTGTCGCCTCGGCGCATGGCGTCGGTCACCGCGGTGACGACCGCCGGGCAGGGTGCGGCGTCCATCTCGGCGACCCAGAGCGGCAGGACGTCCTCGGGGAAGGTCTGCCACTTCAGGCTGGTGCGGTCGCGACGCAGCGCGGCGGCGTCGTCGCCGAGGAGCCGCGCAGTCATGTCACGGAGCCTAGGCGAGAGCTCTCCGGCGAGATCCTGCGGTCCGCGCGGTTGTCGCGCCCGATCGGGCCGTCATACGGTGGCGGGGGCCGGTCCGGGGATCCGGGCGCGGTCGCGTCACCGAAGGGGACAGCTGTGGGCCATCTGCGCAGGGGCAGCGAGCAGGCGGTGCCGGCCGCCCGGGCCGGCCACGGACCGGACCCGGTGCCCGGACCGCTGCCCGATCGGGGCGGCGCACTCCCCTTCGGGGCAGCCGGGTCCCTGAGCGCCGCCGCGACCCGGCTCGTCCAGCGGCTGCTCGACGTCGGCATCGACGGCGTGGGCCCGTTCGCATCCGCCCACGACGTCGCGGACGCGGCGCTCGTCGACGCAGGCGGGCAGGTCGAGAAGGCCGTCGCCGGCGTGCGGCGGACGCATCAGCGGATGGCGGCGGCCGGCGGGTTCGTGACGGGGCTCGGCGGGTTCTTCGCGATGCCGGTGTCGTTGCCGGCCAACGTCCTGACCTTCTACCTGATCGGCACCCGGATGACCGCCGCCGTCGCCCGGCTGCGGGGCTACGACATCGACCAGCCCGAGATCCGCTCGGCGATACTGCTGACCCTCGTCGGGGCCGATCGCGACGACATCCTCCGGAAGGCCGGCCTGCACCCGCCCGGCGGCCGGCTCGCGGCGCTCGCCGTCGACCAGCTCTCGCCGCCCGCGCTGATGGTCCTCAACAAGGCGGTCGGCTTCCATCTGCTCGGCAAGCTGGGGGACGGCGTGCTGGCCGGGCTCGGGCGTGGCGTGCCCCTCCTGGGCGGTGCGGTCGGCGGCGGCATGGACGTCTACCTGGTCGGACGGATCGCCAGGCAGGCCGGGCTGGAGTTCCCCCCGGTCTCGCCGTTCTCCGCGTGACCGCGCAGGTCACGCTTCGGCGGTCCTGCCGCTCGTCGGGCTCGCCGATGACGCCGTCGTGCTCGCGTGGTTCGCCCGGGCCTTCCTCGAGGAGACCGACCGCTTCCTCGCCTGGGAGCGCGGGCAGGGCGCCCTGCGGCGAACCGACCCCGCCGTGCAGTCGCCGGGTGGGCGACAGTAGCCCGCAGGCCCCGCGGTCCCGGGCCCGACCGGCGCTGTCCACATCCGACCGGCCGTCACGCGCGTCGTCCCCAGCCGGCGGCCTCCGGACGAGTGAGGGCTGGCCGCGCACCACGACCGGCGCCACGCTCGGGTCCCATGCAGCAGACCACCCTCTCCCTGTCCGGGCCGGCAGACCTGCTGGCCGTCCTGCCCTACCACTTCGGTTTCCACCCCTCCCGCAGCGTCGTCGTCGTGTCCCTGCACGACCGGCGGCTCGGCCTGGTCGTGCGGCTCGACGCGGTTGCCGACCCCGCAGCCGCAGCCGACGCCGCCGCCTCCCTCGTCGATCCGCTGCGCCGGGAGCGGCCGTCGGGCGTCATGGTCGTCGGGTTCGAGGACCGTATGGGCCAGACCGCCCGCCTGTCGCAGGCCGTCACCACCCGGCTGCAGGCCGAGGGCATCACGGTCGTGGACCGGATCGTGGTGCGGGCCGGCCGCTGGACCGGCCTGATGTGCGACTGCTGCCCGGACCAGCCGGTCCCGGCTGCCCACGAGGTCGGTGCGGTGGCCACGTACGTGGGGCTCGGCCGGGTCGCCCTCGGCTCCCGGGACGAGCTCGCCGCCATCCTGCGCCCGACCGAGCCCGCATCGCCGGGCCTGGCTCGCGCCGTCGACGACTGGGTCGCCAAGGTCGTCGAGGGGGGCGGGCTGTTCACCTCGGCTGCCCGGCCGGCCCCCGGAGGAGGGCATCCGACGTGGGCCGAGGCCTGCGTCTCGACATGGGCCGAGCTGCTGGTCGGTCGGTTCGACGGCGAGCAGGTGCCGACCGAGCGGCTCACCCTGCTGCTGGGCAGCCTGCGACACCGCGGCCTGCGTGACGGCGTCATCGCCATGCTCTGCCCGGAGAGCCTTCCCACGGGGGCGCTGGACCCGCGGCTGGCCGGCCTGTTCGAGCGTCACCTCGTGCCGGTCGTCGGCGACGACGGGGTGGACCACGGCTGGGCTGACAGTGGTCCGCCGGAGGTCGAATCGGCCTTTGGCGGCCCCGGTCGCCAGGGCCTGGCGGAGCTGAGCCGGCAGGCCCTGACCAGAGCCCGCCTCGAGCGGCTGTGCCGGCTCGCGCCCGAGTCCCATGCTGCCCCGGTCCTGGCCGTCACTGCTGCCTGCGCCTGGTTCTCCGGCGACGGTGCGGCGGCCCGGGTCGCCGTCGAGCGCGCTCTCGAGGTCGAGCCGGGGCACGTGCTGGCCCGCCTGCTGGAGCACCTCCTCGACCTGGGGGTGCGGCCGCCGTCCGTCGCTGCGTAGGCGCCGGCCCACGGTGGGACCGGCCGGTCCCTGGGCCGCGGGACCGCGGGTCCATGGGATGGACGGCCGCTCGGGCGGGCCGGCCGGGATCGCGTATCCTGTGCTCAGGTCATGAGTGCCAGCGTCAAGCCCCGGCTCGCTGGTCGGCAACCCTCCATCGCGGGTGGGGTGCCCCGGGTGAGGACCGGGCCGCGCCGGCCGGCGCGTGCAAGCGCGACACGCGAGGAGCAGCGATGACGGTGACCCACCGACACCAGAGCCTGACCCACCGCGCCCGTCCGGTCGGGACGCGACCTGTGCCCACGCCGCCGACGGCCCGGGTCGGTCGGGTCCGGGCGGGACGTCCCGACGACGGCACGTGGCGTGCCGGGGACCCGGTCGGGGAGCGCGAGTTCCTCGACATCGGCACGATCCGCCTCGAGCGGGCGGGCGTGCTTCCCCAGGTGCGGGTCGCGTACGAGACGTGGGGGACGTTGGCCCCCGGTGCCGACAACGTGGTGCTGGTCGAGCACGCCCTGACCGGTGACAGCCACGTCGTCGGCCCGCAGGGTCCCGGCCATCCCACGCCCGGCTGGTGGGAGGGCCTCGTCGGCCCGGGCCGGGCGCTCGACACGAACCGGTGGTTCGTGATCTGCGCGAACGTCCTCGGTGGCTGCCAGGGCACGACGGGGCCGGTCAGCCCGGCTCCGGACGGCAGGTACTGGGCCGCTCGCTTCCCGTACGTCACGATCCGCGACCAGGTGCAGGTCGAGCAGGCTCTGCTCCGGGGGCTCGGCATCCGTCGGGTCGCGGCCGTCATCGGCGGTTCGATGGGGGGCATGCGTGCGATCGAGTGGGCGGTGATGGGTGGCGACCTCGTGGAGCGGGCCATCGTGCTGGCCAGCACCGCGCACGCGACTGCCGACCAGATCGCCTGGGCCCAGCCGCAGCTGCTCGCCATTCGTAGCGACGTCGACTTCGCCGGCGGCGACTACTACGACACCGGCCGCACCCCGGAGAACGGCCTCGGGATCGCCCGACGCATCGCCCACATCACCTACCGCACCGAGACCGAGCTGAACGGCCGGTTCGGCCGCGACGCGCAGTCGGGGGAGGACCCCCTCCGACCGGCGGCCCGCGGCCGGTTCGCGGTCGAGGGCTACCTCGACCATCACGCGAGCAAGCTGACCGGGCGCTTCGACGCCAACTCCTACCTGGTGCTCACCGAGGCGATGAACTCGCACGACGTGGGCCGTGACCGGGGAGGCCTGGCCGAGGCTCTGCGCGGGGTCGCGGCAGACTGCACGATCGCCTCGGTCGACACCGACCGGCTCTACCCGCCGCCGTTGTCCGACGAGATGGCACGGTTGCTGCCCAACGCGACGCGCGAGTCGGTCACCTCCGTCCACGGACACGACGGCTTCCTGATCGAGACCGACCAGGTGGCCGGCATCGTCCGGCGTGCGCTGGGCCGACCGGTCGGCTGAGCAGACCGGCGGGACCCGGCCGGTGCGGTCCGTGGCACGGCCGTCGGCCATCAGGTGGCCTCCCGTCGGCCGTTCGTGTCGAGGGCGTTCTGCTGGGGTGCGGTTATCCGGTAGCGTCACTGCCCAGTGCACCGCAGGGTGCACCCGGGAGTGCGTGCGTGCGTGCATCCGTGCGAGATGAGGAGGTCCCCAGTGGCCATTGTCGTGGGATACGTCGCCACCAAGGAAGGTCGGGCAGCGCTGAAGCAAGCTGCCGAGGAATGTGTCCTTCGCAAGACGAAGCTGGTCGTGATCAGCTCGCACCGCGGCGGCCGCGACTTCGACGCGGCCGAGGCCACCCGCTTCGAGGCGGAGCTGGAGCGGGTGCAGCAGGTGCTCGAGGAGCAGGGTCTCGAGCACGAGGTGCGCCAGCTCGTCCGGGGGAACGACCCGGCCGAGGACCTCATCTCGGTGGCCGAGGAGGAGAACGCCACCTTCATCGTCATCGGCCTGCGCCGCCGCAGCCCGGTCGGCAAGCTCATCCTCGGTTCGAACGCGCAGCGCATCCTGCTGGACGCGAGCTGTCCGGTGCTCGCCGTCAAGGCCGACTGAGGTCGCGAAGGCGCCGATCGAGGGGTGGGAGCCCGGCTGGTCCCCGGGCCGGCGGGCCGGCCGTTTTTCGCCTGCGGAGCGGTCGGCGTTTTATAATGTCGTTCGAGCCGGGTCGCACAGGGCGAACAGTGAGATCGATGTAGGGATCGACTCCGAGACACCAGACACGTCCGGCATGAATCCCCACCCCTGTTCGTTGTGCTGATGCATGCCCGCGCCAGGGGTGCGGACCACACGACGAGCCAGCGACGAAAGGCGACCCTGCCCGTGCCCAAGGTGACCTCAGCGGGAGCACCGACGACCTTGCCCAAGGCGTTCCAGCATGCTCCCATCAAGCGGCTGCTGGCCAAGGGCAAGGCGAGTGGTCATGTCACCGCGACGGACGTCCTGCATGCCCAGACCGAGGCAGGGCTCGACCCGCGCCGGATGAAGTCGGTCCTGACAACGCTTGAGCAGCATGGCATCGACGTGGTCGTCACGACCGGGTCGACGAGTTCGACGAGTACCCGTACCGGGACCAAGGGAGGCACCGTGGCCACGCGCAAGACGACCGCGACCGCGACGAAGAGAGCTGCGCGGAAGGCTGCGGCCGAAGCCGGTTCGCGCGAGCAGTCCGAGCACGACCCGGTACCGGCGAAGGCCACCAAGCCGGCCCCGGGCAGGACGGCCGCGACGAAGTCCGGCCCGAAGGCGCCGGGCGCGCCGGCCCGGACCAACGGCGAGCTCTCCCGGGCCGCGGCCGGGAAGGCTCCCGCGAAGAAGGCCACCACCAAGCGGGCCGCGACCCGTAAGGCACCGGCCGGGAAGGTCGCCGGGGCCGTCGAGCCCGTCGAGCAGGACTCCGCCGACGACGAGGCGGCCGAGCCCGAGGACGCCGACCCGAGCGAGCTGGAGGACGTCGACGTCTCGGAGGTCGAGGCCGTGGCGGACGACGAGGCCGAGGGCCATGCGGAGGACGGGCCCGAGGAGGCGAGCGACGAGGATGACTCGACCGGCGAGGCAGCCGGGCGCAGCGCGAAGTCCGGTGAGGGCGCGGAGGAGTCCGAGGAGTCGGGGTTCGTCATCCGCGACGACGACGAGGATGACGCCCCCGCCCAGCAGGTCGTGACGGCCGGGGCGACGGCGGACCCGGTCAAGGACTACCTGAAGCAGATCGGCAAGGTCGCCCTGCTCAACGCGGAGCAGGAGGTCGAGCTCGCCAAGCGCATCGAGGCCGGGTTGTTCGCCGAGGAGCAGCTCAACTCCGGCGACAAGATCGAGATGAAGCTCAAGCGCGAGCTGTGGTGGATCGCGCAGGACGGCAAGAAGGCCAAGAACCACCTGCTGGAGGCGAACCTTCGCCTGGTGGTCTCGCTGGCCAAGCGCTACACCGGGCGCGGCATGCTCTTCCTCGACCTCATCCAGGAGGGCAACCTGGGCCTGATCCGCGCGGTCGAGAAGTTCGACTACACCAAGGGCTACAAGTTCTCGACCTACGCGACGTGGTGGATCCGCCAGGCGATCACGCGCGCCATGGCCGACCAGGCCCGCACGATCCGCATCCCGGTCCACATGGTCGAGGTCATCAACAAGCTCGCCCGCGTCCAGCGACAGATGCTGCAGGACCTCGGTCGGGAGCCGACCCCGGAAGAGCTGGCCAAGGAGCTCGACATGACCCCGGAGAAGGTCGTCGAGGTGCAGAAGTACGGCCGCGAGCCGATCTCGCTGCACACCCCCCTGGGCGAGGACGGCGACAGCGAGTTCGGCGACCTCATCGAGGACTCGGAGGCGGTCGTGCCCGCCGACGCGGTCAGCTTCACGTTGCTCCAGGAGCAGCTGCATTCCGTGCTCGACACGCTCTCCGAGCGTGAGGCCGGCGTCGTGTCGATGCGGTTCGGCCTGACCGACGGTCAGCCCAAGACGCTCGACGAGATCGGCAAGGTCTACGGCGTCACCCGGGAGCGGATCCGCCAGATCGAGTCCAAGACGATGAGCAAGCTCCGGCACCCCAGCCGCTCCCAGGTCCTGCGCGACTACCTCGACTGAGGGACGCGCAGGGCTCGACGGGGACCGGGGTCAGCCGCCGTCGCCGCCTCCGCCGGTGAACCGGTTGGTCAGCCGGCGCCATACGGACACCCCGGCCTCCGGCCACAGGAAGGCGCGCAGCCGGACCGACCAGGCCCGGGTGCGCCCGACGTTCCGGCGGATGCTGCGGATGTCGTCGTGCAGGGCCGCGGTCTGCTCCGGGGTGGTCCGCTCGGGCCGGTCGTAGCGGGATCGCTCCAGGGTGGCCGTCACCCGGTGGACGGCGCCCGCGCCGGCGCTGTCGAGGTGGCCGTCCCGGATCAGGCGGTCCCGCCAGGTGCGCAGGGTGCCGCCCTCGGGTGGGTCGATGCCGAGGTCGCGCAGGTGAGCGGTGAGGGCGTCCCAGTCGGCCTCGACGAGGTCCTGCCGGTTCGCGGCCCGATGCCGTCGGCGGCGCCGGACCGTCGCGGCGGTGAGCGGCATGACGAACACCGCCAGGAGCGCGACGAGCAGACCGACCACGAACAGGACGTTGCGCACGGTCACTGCGGCCCTGATCTCGTCCCACGGCGTCAGCACCGGGGCGACCACGTCGGGCTGGTCGAGCCCGGGCCGGCCGGTCTGTGCCGGCGCGCTGGACTGACCCGGCTCGGGGGCCTGCTGCCCGCCCCCGGTCGCGCCGGGCCCGCTCGCGACGACGGTGTAGGGCGGCGGGGCGCCGGAGCGGGCCCCCGGGGTGGGCTCGAAGCGCAGCCAGCCGAACCCGTTGAAGTACAGCTCCGGCCAGGCGTGCGCGTCGGAGGCCCGCACGACGTACTCCTGACCCTCCTGCTCGCCCGGGAGGAACCCGACGGCCAACCGGGCCGGGATGCCCTGCGCTCGGGCGAGCATGATCATCGCGGTCGCGAACTGGGTGCAGTAGCCCCGCCGGGTGAGCCGGAAGCTGGTGATCGGGTCGAGCGGGCGGCCCTGCTGGTCGCGCGGCTGCTTGCCCAGGTCGAGGCTGTAGGTGTAGATGCTCGTGTCGCGCAGGTGGTCCTGGATCGCGATCGCCTTGTCGAGCTCGGTGGTCTTGCCGGCCGTCACCTGGTCCGACCACGAGATGACGGTCCGGCGGGCGGCCTCGGGGATGGCCAGGTCCTCCGGGCCGACCTCGGCCCCGTCCGGGGGCCCGGCCTGCTCGAGCTGGCTCGGCAGGGGAGCGACGTCGGCATACGTGACCCGGTAGGTGGACACCGGCCGGGCGACCCGGATGTCGCCCGTGCTCGGGTCGCGGCGCCACGGGACACCGTCCATCGACACCCCCACGACGGGGTACGGCGCGGCGACCCGCGGGGGACGCAGGGTGTTCTCCCGGACCGTCATCGTGTAGTCCTTGCGGTCCGCGGCCGGCGGCAGCGGTGACGCGGCGCCCGCCGAGGCGTCTCGTCCCTGCGCGACCCATTCGCCGTGCGAGGTGTAGGTGGCGGTCGCGAACACCCGCAGCGGCGGGCGCGGGCCCGTGGTCGAGTACCGCAGCACCGGGGTCTGGTCGGTGTCCTTCAGGCTCTGCGTCAGGTCGAGGGTGTCGTTGAAGCCGACGGTGCCGGCGCCGCCGGGCCCGACGCTGCGGCCGAGCCCTTCCGCGAGGTAGCGCGGCGGGAGGTGGGGCACCACGACCGGCACCACGAGCGCCAGGACCAGGCCGACCAGCCCGAGCCGCACCGCCCCGCCCGAGAAGGACCGCTGGGCCTCCCTGGCGTGCTCCTGCACCCCGACGCTCCCGTCGACCCCGGTGTCCTCCTCGCCGACCGAGCTCGTGGTGCTCCAGCGTCGGAAGCGGCCGCGCTCGGTGGTGTGCAGCATCGCCAGCCAGATCACGACCGGGGGGACGAAGTAGCGCGGCTCGAGCGCCTCGGAGCCGTTCGCGGCGGTGATCAGGTAGGCCGTCAGCAGCGGCAGACCGGCCGCCGCCGGCGCGTGCCAGGTCGCGGCCATCGCGTCGACGGTGATCGCCAGGGCCGCCCCGATCACGACGAGGCAGAACGTCACCCCCGGCGTCAGCGGGGCCGGTGCGGAGTACCGCTGGATCGTGTCGTAGGCCTCGGCCACGAGGGCGCCGAGCCCGTCCCAGGTCTCCGGCAGGTACCACGCCTGCTGGTCCTGGCTGAAGCGCCACACCACGACGTAGCCGACGACGAGCACCTGTGCGGCCAGCACGGTCAGCCGGGACCGGGTGATCCCACGCAGGACGAGGCCTACGGTGGCCGTCAGCGCGGTGAACACCACGACCTGCGGGAACCACTCGGTGGAGGTGAACAGCGAGGTCACCGGATAGGTCGCCGCGAGGGCCGCCAGGGCCCCGAGGACGGTGCTGCGCCAGCGACGTGGGCTCATCGCCCGGCTCCCGCCGCGACCGTGGTGAGCCGGTCCCAGGTCCGGCCGATGTCCTCGCCCCGGGCGACCGGCACGGCCCGCCAGCCGGCCAGTCGCAGGACGTCGACGTGGGAGGTCACGTCGTCCACGTCCGGGGCCGGGCCGAAGCCGGCGGAGTCGAGCACCATGGCGAGCCCGGTCGTGCCGACCTGCCGCAGGCTGGCCACGCGGGCGGTCACCTCGGGGTCGCAGGGCCCGAGGACCGCCACCACGAACCCGCCCGAGTCGGTCAGCGACTGGGCCGCCCGCAGGACGTCGTCGGCACCGGTCTCGGCCCGCGGCTGGGTCACGGCGAGCACGTCGAGGATCTCACCGCGCCCCATGGGGTCCCCGGCCCGGGCCGCGTCGACGGTCTCGCTGCAGACGAGGTGGACGGCATACCCGTTGTCGACCAGGTGGACCGCGACCGAGGCCAGCGCGGTGACCGCCCACTCGAACGAGCCGGTCACCCCGGTGCCGCCGTGGGCGCCGGCGCGGGGGTCGAGCAGCAGGATGGCTCGGCGCTGGGCGGGCCGGTCCTCCTGACGCACCATGAGGTCGCCGACGCGTGCCGTGGAGGGCCAGTGGATGCGCCGCAGGTCGTCGCCGTCGCGGTACTCCCGCACGGTCACGTCGTCCTCGCCGTGCAACGCCAGCAGGTGGGCCTGCTCACCCTCCGAGCCGACTCCCGAGCTCGGCGGCCGGTTCGCCGAGAGCGGGTGGACGGCCGGCAGGACGACGACGTCCGTGGTGCCGGCCAGGACGGCCCTGCGGGTGGCCAGCCCGAAGGGGTCGGGGACCAGCGCGCTCAGCGGCCCGAGCACGTGACGGCCGCGCACGTGGGAGCGCACGGAGTACTCGACGGTCCGCGTCCGCCGCGGTGCGATGCGGCCGACGACGAAGCGGGGCCGGTCCCCGAGCGCGAAGTCGATCCGTTCCTCGGCCAGGAAGACCGGCGTCGAACGGTCGGCGAGGTTCTGCACCGTCATCGTCACGTGGGCCGGCTGCCCGACGCCGACGCGCTCCGGCGAGAGGTGCCGCACGATGCGCAGGCGGGTCCGCCGGGTCCGCACCAGTACGGCCGCCACGAACGGCAGGGCGAGCCCGAGCACGCCGAACCGGATGAGGTCGACGAAGCCGAAGGCGATCCCGGACAGCGCCAGGACGATCCCGGCCCCGACGAGCGCCCGGCCCCGGGTCGTCAGGAGGCTGCGCAGCGATCCCATGGCGGCCACGCCCTCACCGCGCCGCCGGAGGCACGGGGGTCTGCCGGAGCAGCTCGAGCACGACCTCGCTGGTCGTGCGGCGCGCCAGCTGGGTCTCGCTGGAGGGCATCAGCCGGTGGGCCAGGACCGCGACGGCGAGCGCCTGTACGTCGTCGGGGATGACATGGTCGCGTCCTTCGAGGGCGGCGTGGGCCCGCGCCGCGCGCAGCAGGTGCAGGGCGGCCCGCGGCGAGGCGCCGAGCCGCAGCGCCGCCGAGGAGCGGGACCGACTGACGAGGTCGACGATGTACTGCCGGATCGCCGGGCTGGCATGCACGCCCCGGACCGCCTCGGTGACCGCCACGACCGTGGCCGCGTCGGTCACCGGCTGCAGCGACTCGAGCGGGGAGCGCGCCCCGTGCGTCTCGAGCAGGTCGAGCTCCGCCCGGGGCGACGGGTACCCCATGGAGATTCGGGCCATGAAGCGGTCGCGCTGCGCCTCGGGCAGGGGGTAGGTGCCCTCCATCTCGATCGGGTTCTGGGTCGCCATCACGATGAACGGCTCGGGGAGCCGGTAGGTCGTGCCGTCCGCGGTGACCTGCCGCTCCTCCATCGACTCGAGCAGCGCCGACTGCGTCTTGGGGGAGGCCCGGTTGATCTCGTCGCCGACCACCACGTTGGCGAAGATCGCGCCCGGCCGGAACTCGAACGTGCGCGCGTCCTGGTTGAAGACGCTGACCCCCGTGACGTCGCTCGGCAGCAGGTCGGGGGTGAACTGGATGCGTCGCACGGTCGCGTCGATCGAGCGGGCGAGCGTCTTGGCGAGCATCGTCTTGCCGACCCCCGGCACGTCCTCGATGAGCAGGTGGCCACCGGCGAACAGGACCGTGACCGTCGTGCGGATGACCTCGTCCTTGCCCTCGATGACCCGTCTCATCGCGCCGGTCAGCCGGGTTGCCACCTCGTGGACGAGCCCCAGTGCCGTGTCCGTGTCACGGCCGGTCGTTTCCGTCGTCACGCTACCTCCGGTTCCCCCTGCTGGACGCGCTCCCACGGGTGGCGGGGCGCGTGCCGTCACGCGATCCGATCTTCCCTCATCCGTGGGCTCCCTCCAAAGGGGCGGTCCTTCCACCGTGCCCCACCTGCGCCCCGGGGCGGGCGGGCTCGGCCGGTCCTCAGGTCCGGCTCGGGTATGCCGCCGAGCCGGCTTCGCGCGCCCGGGCCGCACCGGACGGGCTGGGTGCTGGTGCTTTCCTCCACTTCGCACCACCATCGGTGACCTGCGAGAACGCGCCGAAGTCGGGTATGACACGGAGGTTCGTGACGCCGCGGTGGAGTGAAGTGGAGTATCGTGGCGCCGAGCGGGACGCAGCGGGTCGTCCCCGGTCGCGGAAGGGGAGGTGGCCGAGCATGTTCCTCGGTACGCACACCCCGCGACTCGACGAGAAGGGGCGGCTGTTCCTGCCGGCCAAGTACCGGGAGCGCCTCGCCACCGGCCTGGTCGTGACCCGCGGGCAGGAGCGCAGCCTGTACATCTACCCGATGGACGAGTTCGTCACCCTCGCCGACCGGATGCGCGCGGCCCCGCAGAGCTCGAAGGGCGCCCGGGACTACATCCGCGTGTTCCTCTCCGGTGCCTCCGACGAGGTCCCCGACAAGCAGGGCCGGTTCACGATCCCCGCCAACCTGCGCCAGTACGCCGGGCTCGACCGCGACGTCACCGTGATCGGGGCCGGTTCCCACCTGGAGGTCTGGGACACCGCGGTCTGGAACGACTACCTGGCGGCGACCGAGCAGAGCTTCGCCGACACGTCCGAGGAGGTGGTTCCCGGCATGTTCTGACCCGTCCGGCGGCGCGCCTGCGCGCCGGCCTCCAGCCGCTTCGCTCCCGGGGTGACTTCCCCCGCCCCGGGCGTCGCAGCGGATGGGGACCAGTCCGCAGGCCCGGGCCGCTCGAGCAGCGACCCGGCGGACACGAGCACCAGACCACGACCACCCACGCCAGGACCACCAGACCACCCGGGCCACGACCCGCAGGAGCAGGACCGAGAGGGCGAGCATGACGGACCGAGGACCGGCGCAGGGCCGCCACGTCCCGGTCCTGCGGGAGCGCACCATCGACCTGCTCGAGCCTGCGCTGGCCCGTCCGGGCGCGGTGTACCTGGACGCGACGCTGGGGATGGGCGGGCACGCGGAGGGAGTCCTCGACCGGTTCCCCGGGGTCAGCGTCGTCGGGGTCGACCGGGACCGCGAGGCGCTCGCCCTGGCCGAGGAGCGCCTTCGCCGGTTCGGGGACCGTTTCCGCGCGGTCCATTCCGTCTACGACCGGCTCGGGGCGGTGCTCGACTCGCTCGGCATCGAGACCGTCCAGGCGATCCTGTTCGACCTGGGTGTCTCCTCGCTGCAGCTCGACGAGACCGACCGAGGCTTCGCCTACCGGGTCGCCGCGCCGCTCGACATGCGGATGGACCAGTCGGGGGGGCCGACGGCAGCCGACGTGCTCAACACCTATCCCGCGTCGGAGCTGGCCCGGGTCCTCGCGGAGTACGGGGAGGAGCGCTACGCGCGCAAGATCGCCGCGGCTGTCGTGGGCGAGCGCGAGCGCGCGCCCTTCACGACCTCCGAGCGCCTCGTCGAGCTGCTGCGGCGGGTCATCCCGGTCAGCTCGCAGCGGCAGAGCGGCCATCCCGCCAAGCGCACCTTCCAGGCGCTGCGCATCGAGGTCAACGACGAGCTGGGCACCTGGCAGCGGGCCGTCGCCGTGGCCATCGAGCGGCTCGCCGTCGGCGGACGCATCGCGGTCCTGTCCTACCACTCCCTCGAGGACCGCATCACCAAGCGGGCCTTCGCCGCCGGGGCCGCCTCGAGCACCCCGCCCGGGCTGCCCGTCGAGCTGCCCGACCACGCGCCGTACCTCCGACTCCTGACGCGCGGTGCCGAGGAACCGACCGAGGCGGAGGTCACGGCCAACCCCCGGGCCGCCTCCGCCCGGCTCCGCGTCGCCGAGCGCATCCGAGAAGGCGCACCAGCCAGGCCGGACCATCCGAGGAAGGGACCCACCCGATGAGCCAGCTGACCGCCACCGCGAGGCCCCTGCGGACCGCCCGGCGGCTGCCCTCCAAGGCACCGCTGCGGGTCCTGCCGACCCGGATCGGCACGAGCGGGAGCGGCGCCTTCGCGACGCTCTGCCTCGTGCTGCTCACCGCGGGGCTGATCGGGCTGCTCGTGCTGAACACGGCACTCGCCGAGGGCTCGCTCACGCTCGGGTCGCTCAAGAAGGAGTCGGCGGGCCTGAGCGACCGGGCCGGTGGCCTGACCGAGCAGATCGCCAGGGAGTCGTCGACCAACGCGCTCGCCGCCCGGGCCACCTCCCTCGGCATGGTTCGATCCGGTCAGCGGGCCTACATCGACCTGGCCACCGGGAAGGTGAGCGGCACGGCCTACCCGGCCACCAGGCTGCAGCGGCTGCCGATCGTCGTCGCCCCGATGCCCGCGCCCCGGGTCATGACCCGCCTCACCTCGGCACTCGACGTGGCGACCGCCGACGCGATCGCGGTCGCGAAGGCGATGGCGGCGATGACGGTCGTCCCCGCCACGCCGAAGGTCGCCGGTAGCACGCTGCCACCGTCCGCGACGGACACACTTGACCCGACCAGCAGGACGACGCGACCGCCCGCGACGACGAGGTGACTTCGTGACCCAGACCCGAGGAACCGGCACCCGGCGGCCGGATACTCGTGGCGGGGCCGGCGAGGCCGGGTCGGGTGCCGCGCGCCCCGGGGGCCGGGCGGCACCCGGCCGCGACACGCCGTCCCGGCAGCGCCCCGCGCGTGGACGCGGCCCGGCACCCACGCGGCGAGGTGCAGCCGGCCGGCCGCGCCCCCTGCGCCGGCACCGCCGCAGGTCCGCCAACCCCCGGCGCCGGGCCCGGGTGATGCTGGGCCTGACCCTCGTGATCCTGCTCGTCTTCGGCGGCCAGCTCTTCCGGGTCCAGGGTCTCGACGCCTCGGCCACCCAGCAGGCCGCCATGAGCAAGCGGTCGGTCAAGACCGTCACCCCCGCCATGCGCGGGCAGATCCTCGACACGAACGGCCGGGTGCTCGCCGAGAGCGTCGAGCGGTTCACCGTCGTGGCCGACCCGGTCGCCATCGCCGAGTACCAGGTCAAGGTCGGGGACGTCTGGCAGAAGGTCGGCGCGGTCGGAGCCGCGAGCGACGTCGCGCCGCTGCTCGGCATGGACGCCGGCGACCTGCAGACCCGCTTCACCCGCCCGGGCACGCGTTACGTGATCGTCAAGAAGGACGTCACCCCGGCGGTCTGGAGCGAGGTCAAGTCGCTCGGCGTGCCGGGCATCGCCGCCGAACGGACCGCCGCGCGCGTCTACCCGCTCGGGATGGCGCTGGGGCCCGTCGTCGGGGTCGTGCGGCCGTCCGACCAGTCGCCGCTGAGCGGCATCGAGTACCAGCTCGACAAGACCCTCTCCGGGACGCCCGGCACGAGCATCTACGAGCGCGCCCGGGACGGCTACCTGATCCCCGGCTCCGAGCGCGTCGACACCCCGGTCGTCAACGGGCGCACCGTCCGGCTCACCATCGACGCCGACCTGCAGTGGCTCACCGAGAACGCCCTGGCCAAACGGGTCCGGGACGTCGGCGCCAAGAAGGGCTCGGCCGTCGTCATCGAGGTCGCGACCGGCAAGGTGCGGGCCCTGGCCAACTACCCGTCGTTCGACCCCAACGACCTCAGCCACGCCGACCCCGCGAACATGCGCAACGGTGCCCTGAACGACGCCTTCGAGCCGGGGTCGACCGGCAAGCTGATCACCTTCGCGGCGGCCCTGCAGGAGGGCGTGATCACCCCGGACACCGGGGTCATCGTGCCCAACCGCCTGCCGCGCGCCGGTATGCGGTTCAAGGACAACGAGAACCACCCGACCGAGTACCTGACCGCCACCGGGGTCATCGCCAAGTCGTCCAACATCGGCACCATGCTCATCGGCGAGCGCATCGACCCGAAGGTCCTGGTCGGCTACTTCCACCGGTTCGGGCTGGGCTCGAAGTCACCCATCGACTTCCCAGGGGAGTCCGCCGGCGACGTCCCTGCGGCCAAGCAGTGGGTCGGCGCCTCCCGGTACACGCGGCTGTTCGGGCAGGCCTACTCGGCGACCGCGCTGCAGATGACCGGCGCGTACCAGGCGATCGCCAACAAGGGCCTGCGGATGCCGCCGACCCTGGTCGACGGCGTGATGAACGACTCCGGCACCCTCGTGCCCGCGCCGCCCCAGCAGGGCGTGCGGGTCGTCCCGGAGCGCACCGCCACCACGCTGAGCCGGATGATCGAGGAGGTCACCGGCCCGGACGGCACCGCCCGGGACGCCCGGATCAAGGGCTACCGGGTCGCCGGCAAGACCGGCACGGCCGACTTCTACGACCAGCGGACCGGCGGCTACCACGGCTTCACCGCGTCCTTCATCGGCTACGCCCCGGCGGAGGCGCCGAAGTACGTCGTCGGGGTGTTCCTGCACCAGCCGAGCGCCGGCATGTTCGGCGGTGCCCTGGCCGGCCCCGTCTTCAACCAGGTCATGAGCTACCTGATCGAACGCGACGGCGCCGCGCCGAGCCCGAAGTCAGCCCTCGACTACCACGTCTGGGTGGGGCACAAGCTGTCCCCCTCCGACCCGGACGTCCTGTCCGAGGCCCGGGCGAAGCGCGACGGCCTGTAGGTTGGGATGTCGTGTCCACACCCGCCACCCGCCCCAGTGCCTCGGGCCAGCGACTCGCCGACCTGAGCAGGAGAATCGGCCAGGGAACCCCCTCGGCCGACGTTCTCGTCACCGGCGTGTCCCTGGACAGCCGCACGGTGCTCCCGGGTGACCTGTATGCCGCCCTGCCGGGCTTCAACGTGCACGGCGCCACCTTCGTGCCGCAGGCGGTACGCGCCGGCGCGGTGGCGGTGCTGACCGACCCCGCCGGGGCCGCCCGTCTCGACGGCGGGTCCGTGCCGGTCCTGGTCGTCGACAACCCCCGCGCGGTGCTCGGCGGGCTCGCGGCGGCGGTGTACGGCGACCCGGCGCGCAGCCTGACCACGGTCGGCATCACCGGCACCAACGGCAAGACGACCACCGCCTACCTGCTCGAGTCCGCGCTGCGGGCCCACGGCCTGCGCACCGGCCTGATCGGCACCGTCGAGACCCGGATCGGCGCCGAGCGCATCCCCTCGGTGCGCACCACCCCGGAGTCGCCCGAGCTGCACGCCATCCTCGGCGTCATGCGGGAGCGAGGGGTCGACACATGCGTCATGGAGGTCTCGAGCCACGCGCTGGCCCTGCACCGGGTCGACGGGGTCGTCTACGACCTGGCCCTGTTCACCAACCTCTCCCAGGACCACCTGGACTTCCACGGGACCATGGAGCAGTACTTCGCCGCCAAGGCCACCCTGTTCACTCCGGCCAGGTCGCGGCGCGGCCTCGTCTGCGTCGACGACGCCTGGGGGCGCCGGCTCGCCGCCACGGCCGGGGTCCCGGTCACGACCTTCTCGGCGACGGGGGCCCCGGCCGACTGGGCGGCCCACGCGAGCGCCGACGAGATCGTGCTGCGCCCACGCACCGGTGCCGGTGAGCTGCACCTCGTCTCGCACCTGCCCGGTGACTTCAACGTCGCCAACACCTGCCTCGCCGCCCTGGCCCTGCTCCTGCTCGGGTGCAGCCCGGCCGAGGTGGACCGGGCCATGGCGCACCCGCCCGAGGTCCCCGGGCGCATGCAGGTCGTCACCGCCGGTGCCGGCGGCCCGCGTTGCATCGTCGACTTCGCCCACACCCCCGACGCGGTCGACGCCGCCCTGGCCGCCCTGCGCCCGTCGACGACCGGCCGGCTCGTGGCGGTGCTGGGCGCGGGCGGCGACCGCGACCGTGGGAAGCGGCCCGACATGGGCGCCGCGGCGGCCCGGCACGCCGACGTCGTCATCGTCACCGACGACAACCCACGCTCCGAGGACCCCGCCGCCATCCGGGCGGCGGTCCGGGCGGGGGCCGAAGGTGCCGTGCGGGGCGGGCACGCCACCGCGACCGACATCGTCGACGGCGGGTCCCGGGCCGACTCGATCGCCCGCGCCGTGGCCCAGGCCGTGCACGCCGCCCGCGAGCAGGGTCGCATCGACACCGTCGTCGTCCTCGGCAAGGGGCACGAGTCCGGACAGGAGGTCGGGGGAGTGGTCCACCCCTTCGACGACCGGGAGGCGCTGCGCGCGGCGCTCGCCGCGGCGGGCGACCCACCGTCCGTCACCACATCGTCGACGCGAGCGGGGGGTGCCCCATGATCCCGCTGCTCCTGGCCCGAGTCGCCGAGCTGACCGGGGGCGTGCTGCACGGCGACGTGCTGGACGGCGACCGCGCCCGCGCGCTCGTGGTGGACGGGCCCGTGGTGACCGACTCACGGGAGTGTCTCGCCGGCAGCCTCTATGTCGCCCGGGTCGGCGAGCACGCGGACGGGCACGACTTCGTGCCCGCCGCCGCCGCCCGCGGGGCGGTCGCGGCGCTCACCGCCCGGCCGGTCGACGGACTGCCCTGCGTCGTGGTCCCGGACACCCAGCTCGCCTTCGGCCGGCTCGCCCGGGGCGTCCTGGCGGCAGCGCCCGGGGTGCGGGTCGTCGGCATCACCGGCTCCTCGGGCAAGACCTCGACCAAGGACCTGCTCGCGGCGGTCCTGGCCACCGCCGGGCCGACCGTCGCGCCGGAGGGCTCCTACAACGGCGAGATCGGGGTGCCGCTCACCGTGTGCCGCATCACGCCCGCCACCCGGTTCCTGATCGTCGAGATGGGCGCGCGCGGGGTCGGGCACGTGGCCTACCTGACCGAGATAGCGCCGCCGCAGGTCGGCATCGTCCTGAACGTCGGCACCGCCCACCTCGGCGAGTTCGGCTCCCGCGAGAACATCGCCCGCGCGAAGGCCGAGCTGCCGCAGGCCCTCCCGCCGACCGGCCTGGCCATCCTCAACGCCGACGACCCCCTCGTGGCCGAGATGGCCGAGGGGCTGGCCGCACGGGTGTGCCTGTTCGGCACCTCGCAGCGGGCGCAGGTGCGCGCCGAGGGCGTCGTGCTCGACGAGGCCGGCCGAGCGGCATACACGCTCGTCGCCCCGCAGGGCCGGGCACCGGTGCGGCTGGCGCTGGTCGGGGCGCACCACGTCGCCAACTCGCTCGCCGTCGCGGCTGCCGCGCTCGAGCTCGGGCTGGAGCCGGACGCGATCGCCGCCGCCCTGGGCCGGGCCCGGCCGGTGAGCCGCTGGCGGATGGAGGTCACCAGGCGGGCCGACGGCGTGGTGGTCGTCAACGACGCGTACAACGCCAACCCCGAGTCGATGCGCGCGGCGCTCGACGCGCTGGCCGCCATGGCGACCAGCGGCCGCCGCTGGGCGGTCGTCGGCGAGATGCTCGAGCTCGGCACCGCGAGTGCGGCCGCGCACGCCGAGATCGGCCGGTATGCCGCACAGCTGGGGATCGACCGCATCGTGGCGGTGGGCGAGGGGGCCCGGGCGATCGGTGCGCCGGAATGGGTCGCCGACACGGGCGCGGCGTTCGACCTGCTGCGCGTCGAGCTCGTGCCGGGCGACGTCGTGCTGTTCAAGTCGAGCCGCGACAGCGGGCTGCGCTGGCTCGGGGACCGGGTCGCCGGCCGGGGCGAGACGCCCGGCGAGCCGGTCGGCGGGGAGGCGGCGTCGTGAAGGGCATCCTGATCGCCTCGGCATTCTCGCTGGTCATCTCGCTGCTCGGCACGCCGGTGTTCATCAGGTTCCTGGTGGCCCGCGGCTACGGGCAGTTCATCCGCGACGACGGCCCCACCTCCCACCACACCAAGCGCGGCACCCCGACGATGGGCGGCGCGGTGATCCTGGGGGCCACGGTGGGCGCCTACGCGCTCGCCCACCTGGTGACGCTGACCCCGGTCAGCGCCAGCGGCGTGCTGGTCCTGTTCCTGATGGCCGGGCTCGGCGTCGTGGGCTTCCTCGACGACTACATCAAGATCTCCAAGCAACGCAGCCTCGGCCTGCGCTCGAAGCAGAAGCTGGCCGGGCAGGGCCTGGTCGGCGTCGTCTTCGCGGTCCTGGCCCTGCAGTTCCCCAACGCGCAGTTCCGCACGCCCGCCTCGCCGTTCATCTCCTTCGTCCGCGACACGAACATCAACCTCGCGTTCTACGGGACCGGGCTCGGCGTCGTCCTGTTCGTCATCTGGGCCAACATCATGATCGCCGGTGCCTCCAACGGCGTGAACCTCACCGACGGCCTGGACGGGTTGGCCACCGGGGTCTCGACGATGGTCTTCGGCGCCTACGTCCTGATCAGCCTGTGGACGTTCAACCAGAACTGCCAGATCAACCCCGGGATCAAGTGCTACGAGGTGCGCGACTCGCACGACCTGGCCCTGGTCGCCGCGGCCGGCATGGGCGCCTGCTTCGGGTTCCTCTGGTGGAACGCGTCCCCGGCGAAGATCTTCATGGGGGACACCGGCTCGCTCGCGCTCGGTGGCGCGCTGGCCGGGCTGGCCATCACCACCCGCACCGAGCTGCTGCTGGTCATCCTCGGGGGCCTGTTCATCCTCATCACGATGTCGGTCATCATCCAGGTGGTCTCGTTCAAGACGACCGGGCGGCGGGTGTTCCGGATGGCGCCGCTGCAGCACCACTTCGAGCTGGTCGGCTGGGCCGAGGTGACGATCGTCATCCGGTTCTGGATCATCGCCGGGCTGTTCGTCGCGCTCGGGCTCGGGGTGTTCTACGCAGAGTGGGTGGTGGGCTCCGCATGACCCTCGAACCGGGCTACGAGCCCCGTCCCGGCCTGACGCACCGCGACGCCGACTGGAGCGGCCTGCACGTGCTCGTCGTGGGTCTCGGCGTCTCTGGCTTCGCTGCGGCCGACGCGCTGACCGAGCGGGGTGCCGAGGTCACCGTGGTGTCCCGCGACGTCACCGACGCGATCACCGAGCGGGCGCAGATCCTGCAGATCCTCGGCGCCGAGGTCCGGCTCGGCCCGGAGCACCTGCGCCGCCCGCCCGACGGCACCGAGCTCGTGGTCACCTCGCCGGGAGTGCCGCCGCACGACCCGCTCATGCTGGCGGCCGCCGCCGCGGGCGTGCCGGTGTGGGGCGAGGTCGAGCTGGCCTGGCGGATGCGCGCGCAGGAGGGGGCCGCGCCGTGGTTGACGGTCACCGGGACGAACGGCAAGACCACGACCGTGGGCATGCTCACCTCGATCCTGCAGGCCGCGGGCCTGCGCGCGACCAGCGCCGGCAACGTCGGCACCCCGATCCTCGAGGCGGTGCTGCACCCCCAGCCGTATGACGTCATCGCGGTCGAGCTGTCCAGCTTCCAGCTGCACTGGCAGCGGTCCGTCTCGGCGGTGGCGAGCGCGGTGCTGAACGTCGCCCCGGACCACCTGGACTGGCACGGGTCGTACGCCGACTACCTGCGGGCCAAGGGCCGGATCTACGACCGCACCCACATCGCCTGCGTCTACAACGTCGCCGACGTCCAGACCGAACAGCTGGTGATGGACGCCGAGGTGGTCGAGGGCTGCCGGGCCATCGGCTTCACGCTCGGCGTGCCCGGACCCTCGATGGTCGGGGTGGTCGACGAGGTGCTCGCGGACCGCGCCTTCGTCGAGCAGCGCCAGTGGTCCGCCGCGGAGCTGTGCACCATCGCCGACCTGCGCGGTGACGCCGCCTCGGTCCCGCCCCACTACATCGCCAACGCGCTGGCCGCCGCCGCGCTCGCCCGGGCCTACGGCGTCGGCCCGCTGTCGGTGCGCGACGGCCTGCGGGCCTTCCGCCCGGACCGGCACCGCCTCGCGGTCATCGACGTGCCGGGACCGGTCCGGTGGGTCAACGACTCGAAGGCCACCAACACCCACGCGGCGGCGGCCGCGCTGCGGTCCTTCGAGACCGTCGTGTGGATCGCGGGGGGGCTGCTCAAGGGCGCCGACGTGGACGGCCTCGTCGCGGAGGTCGCCGCGCGGCTGCGGGGAGTGGTCCTGATCGGCCGGGACCGGGCGCAGATCGCCGCAGCGCTGGCCCGACACGCGCCCGACGTCCCGGTGATCGACGTCGCCGAGACCGACACTGAGGCCATGGACCAAGTCGTCGCCCAGGCTGCGCGCCTCGCCCAGCCGGGCGACGTCGTCCTGCTGGCTCCCGCCGCCGCGTCGATGGACATGTTCGAGAACTACGGCGCCCGTGGGGACGCCTTCGAGGAGGCGGTGCGCCGGCACGTGGCAGGTGGTGGCCGGTGACCTCGACGACCGAGACCCGCGGCTCGGCAACCGCGCCCGCCACCGGCCGCGGCGAGGGCTCGCGGCTGGCCGCGCTGCCGGTCATCGGCAAGCTCGAGTCGCCGCTGACGACCTACTACCTGATCCTCGGGGCGATGACCACCCTGGTGGTCTTCGGCCTGATCATGGTCTTCTCCGCCTCGAGCGTGAGCTCGCTGCTGCGCGACGAGGCCGCCTACTCCGTCTTCGCCAGGCAGGCCCTGTTCGCGGTGGTCGGCGCGCTCGCGGCGGCGGTGGCCAGCCGGCTGCCGCTCGCCTGGTGGAAGCGCCTGTCCCTGCCCTTCTTCGTCGGGTCGGTCCTGCTGCTCGCCCTGGTCTTCGTCCCCTCGCTCGGCGTCGAGGTGAACGGCAACCGCAACTGGCTGCGGGTCGGCCCGGTCCAGATCCAGCCCGCCGAGCTGGGCAAGCTGGCGCTGGTCCTGGTCGGCGCGATGGTCTTCGCCAACAAGGGAGCCCTCGCCGGCCTCATCCGGCACGCGATCCTGCCGTACCTGATCCCGGTCGCCGCGATCATCATCGCCCTGGTGCTGGGCGGGCACGACCTCGGAACGGCGCTGGTCATGTTCGGGATCGTCGCCGCGGTCCTGGCGGTCGCCGGTGTCCGGGCCCGCTTCTTCGTGCTCGCCGGGGGCTTCGCCGTCGCCGGGATCGTCTACCTCGTCCAGGCGAGCGACAACCGGATGGCCCGCATCGCCAACTTCCTGTCCCCGGCCTGCCAGTCCGACCCCGACGGCTGGTGCGGCCAGTCGGTCCACGGGATGTACGCCCTGGCCGACGGCGGGTGGTGGGGCGTCGGCCTGGGCGCCTCGAAGGAGAAGTGGGACTGGCTGGCCGAGGCGCACAACGACTTCATCTTCGCCATCATCGGCGAGGAGCTCGGCCTGCCCGGCACGCTCGTCATCCTCTTCCTCTTCGCCGTCATCGCCTGGGGCTGCTACCGGCTCATGGTCCGCACCCGCGACCGCTTCGTGCGCATCGCGACGGCCGGGATCATGGCATGGCTGCTCGGCCAGGCGATCATCAACATCGGGGCCGTCATCGGGCTGCTGCCGGTCATCGGCGTCCCGCTGCCGCTGGTCAGTGCCGGCGGATCCTCGCTGGTCACGACGATGCTCGCCCTGGGCATCCTGCTCTGCTTCGCCCGCAACGAGCCCGGCTGTCGCACGCTGCTCGGAGCCCGGCCGGGGTTGCTCGCCCGCTCCCTCGCCGTGCTGCCGTCCCGTTCCCCACATCGCAGAAACCGGTGATCGCTCGTGTCCTCGCCCACCTCCGTCCTGCTCGCCGGGGGCGGCAGCGCCGGTCACGTGTCCCCGCTGCTCGCCCTCGCCGACGCGCTCACGCGCCGGCACCCGGGCATCAGGGTCACCGGTCTGGGCACCGAGAGCGGCCTCGAGGCGCGGCTGGTCCCGGCCCGCGGGATCGAGCTGCGCTTCGTGCCCAAGGTGCCGCTGCCGCGTCGTCCCAGCGGTGACCTGCTGCGCCTGCCGCTGCGCCTGCGCGACGCGGTGGCGGCGGCGGGCCGGGCCATCGAGCAGACGGGCGCGCAGGTCGTCGTCGGCTTCGGAGGGTACGTCAGCACCCCCGCCTACCTCGCGGCGCGGCGCCGGCGCGTCCCGATCGTCGTCCACGAGCAGAACGCCCGTCCCGGCCTGGCCAACCGGCTCGGCGCGCGCTGGACGCCATACGTCGCGACGACCTTCGCCGCGACGGCGTTGCGGCACGCGACGCGCATCGGGATGCCGCTGCGGCGTGAGATCGCGCTGCTCGACCGGGCCAGGCTGCGTGCTTCGGCGCTGGAGCACTTCGGCCTGGAGAGCCAGTGGCCGACCGTGCTGGTGACCGGGGGGTCGCTGGGGGCCCAGCGGCTCAACGACGCCTTCCGCGACCGCGCCGGCGCGCTCAGCCGGGCCGGGATCCAGGTGCTGCACATCACCGGGGTGGGCAAGCAGTTCGCCCCCGAGGTACCGATGGCCGGCGCGCCCTACGTGACCGTGCCGTATGCCGACCGGATGGAGCTGGCCTACAGCGTGGCCGACCTGGTCGTGGCCAGGTCGGGGGCCAACACCGTGGCCGAGCTGACGACGGTCGGGCTGCCGGCCGTCTACGTGCCCCTGCCGATCGGCAACGGTGAGCAGCGCCTCAACGCCGCCGAGGTGCTCGCCGCCGGAGGAGGGCTGCTCGTGGCCGACGCCGACTTCGCCCCGGCCTGGATCGATCGTGAGCTGGTGCCCCTGGCCACCGACCGGGCGCGCCTGGCCAGGATGGCCCGGGCTGCCGCGGACCTCGGCGAGCCCGCGGCCGACGAGCGGCTCGCCGACCTCGTCGAGCTGGCCTTCCGGAGCGCCTCGTGAGCGCCCCCACGCCGAGCACCCCCTTCGCCCGGGCGCGCTTCGACTTCCGGGCTCCGGTCCCCCGGGCCGAGGACCTGGGCGCCGTCCACTTCCTGGCGATCGGCGGGGCCGGCATGTCCGCGGTCGCCCGCATCATGCTCGCGCGGGGCATCCCGGTCAGTGGTACGGACGCGAAGGACGTGCCGGTCCTGTCGGCGCTGCGTGCCGCCGGCGCCCGGGTCTGGGTCGGGTTCGACCCCGACCACCAGTCGGGTGCCGACACGATCGTGATGTCCTCGTCGATCCGCGCAGACAACGCCGAGCTGGCGGCCGCTCGGGCGCGCGGCCTGCCGGTGCTGCACCGGGCCCAGGGGCTCGTCTCGCTCATGCACGGCAAGCGCCGGGCTGCCGTGGCGGGCGCCAACGGCAAGACGACGACCACCTCGCTGCTGACGGTCGCCCTGCAGGAGTGCGGGCTCGATCCCTCGTTCGCGATCGGCGGTGAGCTGGCCCGGCAGGGCACCAACGCCCACCACGGGTCGGGCGACACGTTCGTCGTCGAGGCCGACGAGAGCGACGGCTCCTTCGTGGCCTACCGTCCGCACGTCGCGGTCGTGACGAACGTCCAACCCGATCACCTCGACTTCTACGATAACTTTAAGGTTGTGGAAGCGGCATACCTGGAGTTCACGCGGACCCTCGAGCCAGGGGGAGTGCTGGTGACCTGCGCCGACGACGAGGGGGCCGGCCGGCTGGCCGCCGCGGCGCGGTCCGACGGGCGGCGCGTCGTCACCTACGGCTTCGCACCGCAGGCCGACCTCCGGCTGAGCGACTACCGGCCCGACGGGCTGCAGGCGACGGTCACCCTCTCCCGGGCGGGCGCCCGGAACCGGCTGGCTCTCGCCGTCCCGGGGCGGCACAACGCCCTCAACGCCGCGGGGGCCTTCGGGGCCGCGGTCGTCGGGCTCGGCCAGGACCCCGACGAGGTCGCCGCCGGCCTCGGGGCCTTCACCGGCACCCGACGCCGCTTCGAGTCCCGGGGAAGCGCCGGCGGCGTCACCCTGGTCGACGACTACGCCCACAACGCCGGCAAGGTCCGTGCCGTCGTGGACACTGCCGTGGGCCTCATGGCCGGGCGCGGCCGGGTGGTGGCAGTGTTCCAGCCGCACCTCTACAGCCGCACGCGGGACTTCGCGGCCGAGCTGGGCGCGGGACTGGCCCGGGCCGACGTCGTCGTGGTGATGGACGTCTACGCCGCGCGCGAGGACCCGATCCCGGGCGTCACCGGTCGGCTGGTCGCCGACGCCGCAGCGGCTCACGGCGCCGAGGTCCACTACCTCCCGTCCCGGTCGGCGGTCGCGCCAACCGTCGCGGCCCTCGCCCGGCCCGGCGACCTCGTGCTGACGATCGGGGCGGGTGACGTCACGACGATCGGCCCCGAGGTGCTGGGCCTGCTGGGGGAGCCGCGGCCATGAGGGGCTGGCCACGCCGGCGGCGCGGGGCGACCGGACTGGGGTCGGCCCGCGAGCGGTTCGAGGCCCGGGCTGCGCGGGCGCGCCGCCGGCCGTTCCTGCTCGCCGGCGGGCTGTTCGCGACCCTCCTGCTGGCCGCCGGCCTGATCTGGGTCGGCTGGATGAGCCCGCTGCTGACCGCGACCGCGGTACGGGTCGAGGGCGTGGCCGGCAGCGAGGCACGGGCCGTGCGCGCGGTCGCCGACGTACCGCTGGGCGGCCCGCTCATGCGGGTGGACACCGACGCCGTCGCCGCCCGCCTGGTGGCCGGCCGGGCCTGGGCCGACATCCGGGTCAGCCGCAGCCTGCCGCATGCCGTGGTCATCCGCGTCACGCCGCGGACGCCCGCCCTGGCCCTGCGCAACCCTAAGGGTCAACTGGAACTTGTGGATGAGACGGGTTTCCGGTTCCGCACCGTCGACGCGGCGCCGAAGGGTGTCCCGGTCGTCACCGCGGACTCGTCGGACGTGACGGCCGACGGCCTGCGTGCCGCCCTGCAGGCGGTGCAGGCCCTGCCCGCGGCGATCCGGGCAGACGTCGCAGACATGACCGTGGGCGCGGCCGACCAGGTGAGCTTCACCCTCACCGACAGGTACGGCCGGCGCACGGTCGTCTGGGGCAGCGCCGGTCAGGAGAGCACCAAGGCCCGGCTCGTGCAGATCCTGCTCGGGCGGCCCGCGTCGACGATCGACGTCAGCGTCCCCGCCGCGCCGGTGACGCGCTGAGCAGCGCGCCCGCGGCAGGCTCGCAGGCCATGCCCGGGAGACGGTCTGCGACGCTCTCGTGTGACGCAAGTGTCCGCTGTGACCCCTCCGGGCGGCTGCGGCCAACCGGCTCGGCGACACGCCGCAGGTGAAGTTGAACGCGCTGGCTCCACCGCATACCGTCAGGGCGACACGTAAGGTTCGTGACCAAACCGTAACCTTGAATCGAAGGTTGAAGTACCAAGGATTCGGGTGCCGAAGGTTCAGGTTCGGTGATCGAACCTCACGTTGGTCGAGTCCCGGTCGGTCGAGTCCCGTCGGTCGACCGGACCGCCCGACCAACAGCCCGCATGACGCTCCAGCATCAGGAAGGCCCGCTCCCGTGGCAGCAACACCGCAGAACTACTTGGCCGTCATCAAGGTCGTCGGCATCGGTGGAGGTGGCGTCAACGCCATCAACCGGATGATCGAGGTCGGGCTCAAGGGCGTCGAGTTCATCGCGATCAACACCGATGCGCAGGCACTGCTCATGAGCGACGCCGACGTCAAGCTCGACGTCGGCCGCGAGCTGACCCGGGGCCTGGGGGCCGGCGCCGACCCGGAGGTCGGGCGCAAGGCCGCCGAGGACCACGAGGAGGAGATCCAGGAGGTCCTCAGGGGGGCCGACATGGTCTTCGTGACCGCTGGCGAGGGCGGCGGCACCGGTACCGGTGGGGCCCCGGTGGTCGCCCGGATCGCCAAGGGGCTCGGGGCCCTGACGATCGGGGTCGTCACCCGGCCGTTCACCTTCGAGGGGCGGCGCCGGGCCAACCAGGCCGAGTCCGGTATCGGCAACCTTCGCGAGGAGGTCGACACCCTCATCGTCATCCCGAACGACCGGCTGCTGTCCATCAGCGACCGCAACGTCTCGATGATGGACGCGTTCCGGTCCGCCGACCAGGTCCTGCTCTCCGGCGTGCAGGGGATCACCGACCTGATCACCACACCGGGCCTGATCAACCTCGACTTCGCCGACGTCAAGTCGGTCATGCAGGGCGCGGGCTCGGCCCTGATGGGCATCGGGTCGGCCCGCGGCGAGGACCGCGCCGTGCAGGCTGCCGAGCTCGCGATCAGCTCGCCGCTGCTCGAGGCCTCCATCGACGGGGCCCACGGCGTGCTGCTCTCGGTCCAGGGCGGGTCCGACCTCGGCCTGTTCGAGATCAACGAGGCGGCCCGCCTCGTCCAGGAGGCGGCGCACCCGGAGGCCAACATCATCTTCGGCGCCGTCATCGACGACGCACTCGGCGACGAGGTCCGCGTGACCGTCATCGCGGCCGGGTTCGACTCCGGCGGGCCGAGCCGGCACGAGGAGGTCCGCGGCGTCGCCGGCGGAGGGCGGGTGACACCGCCGGTGCCGCCCGCGCTGCGGCCCATGACGCCACCGCCCGTCGCCGCGCCCGAGCCGGTCCTGGTCTCGGCGCACGCGGGCCGCAACGGCCGGCAGTCCGGTGCCGACGCGGGCGAGCACGCGCAGCCGGCCACCCCACCCAACGGCGAGGCGCACGTCGAGCAGGCCCACCCGGTGCCGCCACCCGTGCAGCGCCCGCCGCGGCAGGTGTCCGTGACGGACCACGACGAGCTCGACGTGCCCGACTTCCTGAAGTAGCGACCGCCCGGGCGTTCCGCGAGCAGCGGCCCGCCCGGCTGCCGGTAGCGTGGAGCCGTGTTCCACTGGCGCCGTACGATCACCTCGCCGGCTGCGCCGGGCGCGGTGGTGGAGGTCGGCTTCACCGGCCGCGCCGCGGCCCGCGGCGCCGGACCCTGGGCGGGGCTCAACCTCGGCGGCCGGGTGGGCGACGACCCGCGGGTCGTCGAGGCCAACCGGGCGCTGCTCGCCGGACGGCTTGCGGTGGCCCGGGACCGGCTCGTCTTCATGAACCAGACCCACGGCACGTCGATCGTGCAGGTCGACGGAGCCTGGCGTGGCGAGGTGCCGGAGGCCGATGCGCTCGTCACGCCGGCCGCCGACCTGGCCCTGGCGGTCCTCGTCGCGGACTGCGTGCCGGTCCTGCTGCACGACGTCCGAGCCGGGCTCGTGGCCGCGGTGCACGCCGGCCGGCCGGGCCTCATCGGCGGGATCGTGCCACGCGTCGTCGAGCGGCTGCGTGACCTGGGCGCGCAGCAGCTGTGCGCCGTCGTGGGCCCGTCCGTGTGCGCTCGCTGCTACGAGGTCCCCGAGCAGCTGGTCGACCTGGCGGCGGCGGCCGCGGCCAGCAGCCGGGCCCGGTCCTGGACCGGGACGCCGGCGATCGACGTCGCGGCCGGCGTCGTCGAGCAGCTCTACCGGGCCGACGTCAGCGTGGAGTGGGTGCGCGGCTGCACCCGCGAGGACGCCGACCTCTACTCCTACCGTCGGGACGGGCGGACCGGCCGGTTCGCCGGGGTCGTGGTGCGCCGGTCCGCAGGCTCGGCCGCCGCGGTGGACGGCTGAGCGGCATCCGCGCGCCGCACCGCCCTGCGTGTCGCGGCGCGATATCCGACCTTCACAGCCGTCCCTTCTGTACCGTCTGGCGGGAAGGGAACCCGTACCGTAGGAGCAGGCATGGCAGGCGCACTGCGCAAGACGATGGTGTACCTCGGACTCGCCGAGGAGGACACCCGTCCCGATCGCTATGACGACTACGAGGGTTACGACGACTCGGAGCGCTACGACGAGCGCACCGACGACCCCGGCCACACCGCCGGCGTCACGCCGCTGCCCACCAAGCGTGCGGTCGCGTCCGTGGTCCGTGACGTCGAGGTCGGCCGGCTGAGCCGGATCACGACGATCCACCCGCGCACCTACAACGAGGCCAAGAACATCGGCGAGTGGTTCCGCGACCAGGTGCCGGTCATCATGAACCTGTCCGACATGGACGATGCCGACGCCAAGCGGCTCGTCGACTTCGCCGCCGGGCTCGTCTTCGGCCTGCACGGGTCCATCGAGCGCGTCACCTCCAAGGTGTTCCTGCTGTCACCCGCGCACGTCGAGGTGGCGGCCGACGAGGTGGAGGCGCCGTCGGCCACGCGGGGGTTCTTCAACCAGAGCTGACCCGATTGGGTCGCGGCGGCCCGGATCGGTCAGACTTGCGGCATGAACGTGTTCTGGACGATCTACGGGGTGGTGGTCTTCACCTTCTTCATCGCCCTCATCGGCCGGTTCGTCATCGACTGGGTTCAGGTGCTGTCCCGCTCGTGGCAGCCCAAGGGACCCCTGCTCGTCGTCGCCGAGGCCATCTACACGGTGACCGACCCGCCGCTGAAGGCGCTGCGCAAGATCATCCCGTCGCCGCGGCTCGGCGGGATCCGGCTCGACCTCTCCTTCCTCGTCCTGATCCTGCTGACCTCGTTCGCGCTCAACCTGCCGACCTTCTTCTGAGACACCACGGGCGCCCTCGGCGGGTCGCGCCCGGGACTTGCCGATCCGGTGACGGGCAATGGCATCATGAGCGAGGGGATGTCGCCGGGCCGCACGGCCGCTTCGCGACCACTACGTCTGCCAAGAGGTGAGAGATGGCGCTTACGCCGGAACAAGTGCTGAACCGGCACTTCCAGACCACCCAGTTCCGCCGCGGCTACGAGGAGCGGGACGTCGACGACTTCCTGGACGAGGTCGTCGCGGAGATGCGGGCGCTGATCGAGCAGCGTGACGACTACCTCAAGCAGCTCAACGACTGCCGGGCGAGCCGCAACCAGCCGGCCGTCCGCGCGGCCGAGGGCGGCACGGCCCCCGCCGCGGCCACCGGTGACCAGGCCGAGCTCGGTGGGCTGCCGGCCAAGGTCCAGGATGCCGAGCGGGCCGTCAAGGCCGCGGCCGAGCGGGTCGCCAAGGCGCGTACCGAGGCCGAGAACGCCGAGCGCACCGCGAAGGAGCGAGTGGAGCGGGCGAACGCGGAGGCGAAGCGCGCCGAGGAGGCGGCCCGGACGGCGGTGGACAAGGTCAAGCTCGACGATGCACAGGCCCGGCTGAACGACCTCAACAACAAGGTCGCGGACGCCGAGGCCAGGCTCGCCAAGGCGCAGCAGCAGGCGCAGCAGGCGGCTGCCACCCAGTCCGGCGCGCAGCCCGTCAGGGCCGAGAGTGCGGCGGCGGCCTCGGACGACGCGGCCGGGGTCATCGCGCTGGCCCAGCGGCTGCACGACGAGCACGTCCGCAACGGCGAGGCCAAGCGCGACGAGCTCGTCAGCGCGGGCCGGCAGCAGCATGACGAGCTCGTCTCCACCGGCCGACGGCTGCACGACGAGGCCGCCCGGGCCGCTGAGGACATGACGGCGAAGGCCGTCGCCCAGCGGGACACGATGCTGGCCGAGGCCACGGCAAAGCGCGACGAGATGCTCACGGGCGCGACGAACCAGCGCGACGCGATGCTGGCCGACGCGACGAGCAAGCGGGACAAGATGCTGGCCGACGCGGCCGTCAAGCGCGACGCGGTGCTCACGCAGGCCCAGGAGCGTTCGACGGGGATGGTCGCCGAGGCAGAGCAGAAGAAGGCCGCGACCCTGCAGCAGCTCGGCCGACAGAAGGACCTGCTGGGCAAGAAGATCGACGAGCTGCGCGGGTTCGAGCGCGACTACCGCGACAACCTGCGGGCCTACATCACCGGCCAGCTGTCGGAGCTGGACGAGGCGGCCGACCTCGCTCCGGCGGGTGAGCGAGATGGCCGCCAGGGCTGAGGCAGGTCGCGCCGGCACGGCTCCTGCCGACCGGCCGTGACGTGCGGGCGGGTCGCTCGAAGCGAGTGCGAGCGACCCGCCCGCGGGCCCGAGGTCGCCAGCCCCTCGTACCGCGACCCTGACCGCGGGCTGGGCGCGAACCGTGCGCGGGCTGTGCATCTGTCCGATGGTGAGACCCGGTACAGGTCCTGTTTGTATCCAGCCGCTGCGGGGCCTATTGTCGGCCCCACTTGTCCACATCGACGGTCATGGAGGGCACATGTCGGCCAAGAAGGCCGCTGCACCGACGGCGGCATCGACTGAGCAAGGGTCCGCCGACCCGTCGGCCGCGAAGACGCCGCCGAGCACCGCCGCCAAGAAGGCATCGGGCACGAGCGCGAAGCCGGCTGCGGCCGCCGCGGAACGGACCGCGCCACGTTCGGGTACCGCCAGAGGCACCACGTCGCCGCGAAAGCCCACCGGCCCGGCGAGAACCGCGACGGCCAGGAAGTCCGCGAGCTCGCCCACGCCCGCTGCTGCCGCCGCCGCGATCCCCAACGGCTCCGGGGCCAGGCGGTCCGGGGTGGGTGCCACGAAGCCGGCCAGCGACGCCGAGGTCCAACGGCTGACCCGGGCCCTGAAGGTCAAGGAGGACGAGGCGCCCTGGACGCCGGAGGAGCTGCGCGCCGTCGGTGAGTTCCTGCGCGAGGAGATCGACTCGTACGAGCGTGAGATCGGGCGGGCCGAGCAGGAACTCGCAAGCCTCATCCTGGACTCCTCGGACGGCGGCGGCGAGGACCAGGCCGACGCAGGGGCCAAGACCTTCGAACGCGACCACGAGATCGCCCTGGCCAACAACTCGCGCGACATGCTGGTGCAGACCGAGCGAGCCCTCGAGCGGCTGCGGGCCGGCACCTACGGGATCTGCGAGAACTGCGGCAGCCCGATCGGCAAGGGTCGGCTCCAGGTCTTCCCGCGTGCGACCCTGTGCATGACATGCAAGACGAGACAGGAGCGCCACTGACCTCGCCAGAGCGCTCGAGCGCCCGGCCACCCCGGCATCGGCCGGACCGCAGGAGCAGGGCTCGCCTGTTCGGCCTGCTCGGGCTCGTGGCCATCCTCGCCTACGTCAGCGACCAGGTGAGCAAGCTCGTCGCGCTGGACCGGCTGGCCGACGGCCGCAGCAGGCCGGTGATCGATGACGTCATCAGCCTCAGGCTGATCGGCAACCCCGGCGCCGCGCTCTCCCTCGGCGCGAGCAACACGTGGGTGATGACCGTCATCGCGGTGGCGGTGCTCGTCGCGATCGTCTTCGTCGCGAAGGACCTCGGCTCGCGGGCGTGGGCGGTGGCGCTCGGAGCCCTGCTCGGTGCCGCTCTGGGCAACCTGACGGACCGGTTCACCCGCCCCCCGGGGGGTGGCCGGGGGCACGTCGTCGACTTCATCGACTACAACGGCTGGTTCATCGGCAACGTGGCGGACATCTGGATCGTGGCGGCCGCGATCCTGATCGTGCTGCTCGCCCTGCGCGGCATCGGCGTCGACGGTCGACGCGACCACGCGACGAGGCACCACGATGGCTGACGTACGGACCGTGCTGGTGCCTGACGGGCTGGACGGCGAGCGGGTCGACGCCGCCGTGTCCCGGCTCTTCGGGCTGTCCCGCACCAGGGCCGCCGACCTGGCCGTGGCCGGGCAGGTCGTGGTCGACGGCAGGCCGGTGCCGAAGTCCGAGCGCCTCGTGGCGGGGTCGATGCTGGAGGTGGCGCTGCCGCAGGCCGAGACCGTCCCGAGGGTGTCGCCCCGGGGGGAGCCGGTACCGGGCATGCGGATCGTGTACGACGACCACGACATCGTCGTCGTCGACAAGCCCGCCGGGGTCGCGGCCCATCCCAGCGTCGGCTGGGACGGCCCGGACGTCGTCGGCGGTCTCGCGGCCGCCGGCTTCCGGATCTCCACCTCCGGGGCCCCCGAGCGGCAGGGGATCGTCAGCCGGCTCGACGCCGGCACGTCGGGGCTGATGGTCGTCGCCAAGAGCGAGGTGGCCTACTCGCGGCTCAAGCAGGCCTTCCGCGGCCGCAGCGTCGACAAGACGTACCACACGCTCGTCCAGGGCCTGCCCGACCCGGTCGTCGGTACGGTGGAGGCGCCCATCGGGCGGCATCCCGGCCATGACTACAAGTTCGCGGTCCGCAAGTCCGGCAAGCACTCGGTCACGCACTACGAGGTCATCGAGGCGTTCCGGCACGCGAGCCTGCTCGCGATCCATCTGGAGACCGGCCGGACCCACCAGATCCGCGTGCACATGGCCGCGCTGCGCCACCCGTGCGTCGGTGACCCGCTCTACGGCGCCGATCCCGGGCTGGCGGCCCGGGTGGGCCTGGACCGCCAGTGGCTGCACGCCGTGGGGCTGGGGTTCGAGCACCCCACGACCGGGCAGTACGTGCACTTCGAGAGCCCCTATCCCGAGGACCTGCAGCACGCCCTCGACGTGGTCGCAGCGTCCTGAGACATCACCTTTCACCTGAGGTTCAAGCTCGGGTGGGGGCAGGGCCAGCCGGGCCCGGCCGGGCCTGCGGCGGCCACGTCATGGGGCCTGACGAGACACCCGGGACGACACGCCGGGCGGTGTCGCCGGCGCGGCTTAGACTCGCTGCGATGCCCACGCAACCCGCGCCCGACAAGAGCTTCGTCCACCTGCACGTGCACACGGAGTACTCGATGCTCGACGGGGCGGCGCGGATCGGTGACCTGTTCGCCGAGGCGGCACGGATGGGCATGCCGGCGCTCGCCACGACCGACCACGGCTACGTCTTCGGCGCCTACGAGTTCTGGAAGAAGGCGCAGGGCACCGGCGTCAGGCCGATCATCGGGGTCGAGGCCTACCTGACTCCCGGCACCCACCGCACCGACCGGAGCAAGGTCAGCTGGGGCGACGGCGGGCGCGACGACGTCTCCGGTGGCGGCGCATACACCCACATGACGATGCTCGCGCAGAGCACCGCGGGCATGCACAACCTGTTCCGCATGACCTCGCACGCGAGTCTGGATCAGGTGTACACGAAGTGGCCGCGCATCGACCGCGAGCTGCTGCAGGCCTACGGCAAGGGCATCATCGTCACCACCGGGTGCCCCTCCAGCGAGATCCAGACCAAGCTGCGCTTCGGGCTGTACGAGCAGGCGCGCCAGGTCGCCGGCGAGCTGCGCGAGATCTTCGGGGCCGACAACGTCTACTGCGAGCTGATGGACCACGGCCTGGACATCGAGCGCCGGGTGCAGCGCGACCTGCTGCGCCTGGCCAAGGACGTGGGGCTGCCGCTGCTGGCGACCAACGACCTGCACTACACCCGCGCGCAGGACGCCAAGGCGCACGCCGCGCTGCTGTGCGTCCAGTCCGGCTCGACCCTGATGGACCCCGGCCGGTTCAAGTTCGACGCCGAGGACTTCTACCTCAAGTCGCCCCAGGAGATGCGCCACGTCTGGCGCGAGCTGCCCGAGGCCTGCGACAACACCCTGCAGGTCGCCGAGCGCTGCGACGTGTCGTTCACCGAGGGGGAGGGGCGCTACATGCCCCGCTTCCCCTGCCCCGCGGGCGAGGACGAGACCTCGTGGTTCGTCAAGGAGGTCGAGTCCGGCCTCCGGCGCCGGTTCCCGCAGGGCGTGCCCGACTACGCCCGCAAGCAGGCCGCCTACGAGCAGGAGGTGGTGATCTCGAAGGGCTACCCGGGCTACTTCCTGGTCGTCGCCGACTTCATCAACTGGGCCAAGCGCAGCGGCATCCGGGTCGGGCCGGGCCGTGGCTCCGGGGCCGGCTCGATGTGCGCGTACGCCATGGGCATCACCGACCTCGACCCGGTGCCGCACGGACTGATCTTCGAGCGCTTCCTCAACCCCGAGCGGATGTCGATGCCCGACTTCGACGTCGACTTCGACGAGCGCCGGCGTGGTGAGGTCATCAGGTACGTCACCGAGAAATACGGCGACGACCGGGTCGCCCAGATCGTCACCTACGGCACGATCAAGGCCAAGCAGGCGGTCAAGGACGCCGCCCGGGTCATGGGTCACCCGTTCAGCGTGGGCGAGCAGCTGACCAAGGCCATGCCGCCGGACGTCATGGGCAAGGGCGTCCCGCTCTCGGAGATCTACAACCCGGAGCACAAGCGGTACAACGAGGGCGTCGACTTCCGGGCGCTGGTCGAGACCGAGCCGCACTTCAAGGAGGTCGTTGCCACCGCCCGGGGTCTGGAGGGCCTGAAGCGCCAGTGGGGGGTGCACGCCGCGGGCGTGATCATGAGCAGCGAGCCGCTCATCGACGTCATCCCGATCATGCGGCGCCTGCAGGACGGCCAGGTCATCACCCAGTTCGACTACCCGAGCTGCGAGTCGCTCGGGCTGGTCAAGATGGACTTCCTGGGGCTGCGCAACCTGACGATCCTGGACGACGCGATCGCCAACATCAAGGCCAACCGCGGCGCCGAGATCGACCTCGACGCCCTGTCCAAGGACATGACCGACGCGGCGACCTACGAGCTGCTCGGCCGCGGCGACACGCTCGGGGTCTTCCAGCTCGACGGCGGCGGCATGCGCTCGCTGCTGCGGCTCATGCAGCCGGACAACTTCGAGGACATCTCCGCGGCCCTCGCGCTCTACCGGCCCGGCCCGATGGGCGTCAACGCGCACACCAACTTCGCGCTGCGCAAGAACGGCAAGCAGGAGCTCGTCCCGCTCGACCCACAGCTGAAGGGCAAGCTGCAGCCCGAGATGGTCGCCGCCCTGGAGCCGATCCTCGCCACCACCTACCAGCTGGTGATCTACCAGGAGCAGGTGATGGAGATCGCGCAGCGGCTGGCCGGCTACACGCTGGGCAACGCCGACCTGCTCCGCCGCGCCATGGGCAAGAAGAAGAAGGAGGTGCTCGACGCCGAGTACGTCCCCTTCTCCGAGGGGATGAAGCGCAACGGCTTCACCGAGGCGTCGGTCAAGGCGCTCTGGGACGTCCTCGTGCCGTTCTCGGACTACGCGTTCAACAAGGCGCACACCGCGGCGTACGGTGTCGTCTCCTACTGGACCGGCTACCTCAAGGCGAACTACCCGGCCGAGTACATGGCCGCGCTGCTGACCAGCGTGCGCGACGACAAGGACAAGTCGGCGCTCTACCTGAACGAGTGCCGGCACATGGGCATCAAGGTACTGCCCCCCGACGTCAACGAGTCGGTCGCCAACTTCGCCGCGGTCGGCACGGACATCCGCTTCGGGCTGGCCGCGATCCGCAACGTCGGCGTGCCGGTCGTCGAGGCGGTCATCACGGCCCGCCGCGAGCAGGGCGCCTTCGCCTCGTTCAAGGACTTCCTGGCCAAGGTGCCCGCGCTCGTCTGCAACAAGCGCACCGTCGAGTCCCTGATCAAGGGCGGTGCCTTCGACTCGCTGGGCGAGAGCCGCCGCGGGCTGGTCGAGATCCACGAGCAGTACATCGACGCGCTCGTCGAGGTCAAGAAGAACCAGGACCACGGACAGGACACCCTGGACATCTTCTCCCTGTCCTCGGCCGGCGGCCCGGACGGCGGGGGTGGCGCCGACGCCTTCGACGGACTGCCCCCCGTGCCCCGGCTCGAGTGGGACAAGCCGACGCTGCTCGCCTTCGAGCGCGAGATGCTGGGGCTCTACGTCTCCGACCACCCGCTGTTCGGCATCGAGCACATCCTCGCGTCGCACGCCGACACGCCGATAGCCACCCTGCTGGGCGACGAGGGCAAGCCGGACGGCACCACCGTCACCGTGGCCGGCCTGATCACCGGCCTGCAGCTGAAGCGGACCAAGAAGGGCGACCTCTGGGCGATCGCGACGGTCGAGGACCTGGACGGCGCGATCGAGTGCCTCTTCTTCCCGTCGGCCTACCTGACCTACGGGCCGATGCTCGCCCAGGACACCGTCTGCGCCGTCAGGGGCCGGGTCAGCTACCGCGACGACGCCATCTCGATCATGGCCCAGGAGCTGACCATCCCCGAGGTCAAGGACGGCCCGCGCGGGCCGGTGGTGCTCACCCTCCCGCTCGGGCAGGTCAACCAGGCCCGCGCCGAGCGGCTCAGGGAGATCCTGCGGGAGCACCCCGGCGCGACCGAGGTCCAGGTCAGGCTGACCCAGCCGGGCCGCTCGGTGCTCATGTCCCTCGACGACTCGCTGCGGGTCAGCGCGACGTCCGCGCTCTTCGGTGACCTCAAGGCGCAGTTCGGCACCGCCGTCCTCGGGTAGTACGGCAGTTCCGGATGCCGCCCAAGGCCGTCCCGCAGGACCCCGCGGTCCGCGCGCGGTGGCGTCACGAGCGCCTCGCCGGGCTGGCGATCGCGCCACCGCCCGGCACCACCGAGCGGCCCGCGGTCGCGGAGCGCCATCTGCGCAGCCACGGCCCCGTCACGGAGCGCGACCTCGCCGGCTGGGCGAACCAGCGGCTCGGTGCGGCGCGCGAGGCACCCGCCCTGCTCGGTGACCGGGTCGTGCGGCACGAGGTCCACGGCCAGGTCTGGCTGCGCCACGTCGAGGGACCGGGCGCCGCCGGCCGGGCCGCTGAGCACGAGCACCTCGCCCAGCGGCAGCCGGGCCCCGGCGGGTCGGAGCGCGGGCCCGAGGAGGACACGCCGCGGGTCCAGCTGCTACCCCAGTGGGACGAGTTCCTGCTCGGGTACCAGACCCGCGACGTCGTGCTCCCTCCGGAGCACGTCGCGCGGGTCGTGCCCGGTCGCAACGCGGTCTTCCGCCCGACCGTCGTCGTGGACGGCGAGGTGGCCGGCGTCTGGCGGCGCACCACCTCGGGCCGGCGGACCGTCGTCGAGGTCGAGCTCCTCCGCCGGCCGACCGCTTCGCTGCGGCGTGCGCTGGAGGCCGGCACAGCGGCATACGGGCGGTTGCTCGGCCGGCCGGCCGAGCTGCGGATCGTGGGGGCCTGACCTGGCGCGCGGGGGGACCCCGGCGTCCCCGCTGCCCCAGCGCCACGGCGTCGACGCGCAACGCATCCGGATGCCGCAGAACGGCCCCTGGACCACGCTGCGCGACCACCTCGTGCATCGGTTCGCTCCGGAGCTGACCGCGGCCGAGGTCGACCGGATGCTCGCCGCGGGGGAGTTCGTGGACGCCGCGGGGGTCCCCGTGCCGGCCGGCGGACCGTTCGTCCCGAGGTCGGTGGTGTGGGCCCGGCGCGAGCTGCCTCCCGAGGTGCCGGTGCCCTTCCGGATCGAGGTGCTGCACCGGGACGAACGCCTCGTCGTGGTCGACAAGCCCCACTTCCTGGCCGCGCTGCCCCGTGGGCGGCACTTCGTGCAGAGCGCCCTGGCCCGGGCGCGGGTGCTCACCGGCCTGCCCGGCCTCGCCCCGGCGCACCGGCTCGACCGGGCGACGGCCGGGGTGCTCATGCTGACCACCGAGCAGCGCTGGCGCGGCGCCTACCAGGGGGTCTTCGCTCGCGGTCAGGTCCGCAAGGAGTACCTGGCCGTCGGACCCGTGCGCGACGACCTCGACCTGCCGCTCGTCCGGCGCACCCACGTCGTGAAGGAGCACGGGGTCCACCAGGCCCACGAGGTAACCGATGCGCAACCGAACGCCGAGACCCTGGTCGAGCTGGTCGAGCAGCGCGGCAGGCTCGGGCTCTACCGGCTCACCCCGCGCACCGGCCGGACCCACCAGCTGCGCTGCCAGCTGTCCGGGCTCGGCATCCCGATCATGGACGACCCGCTCTACCCGGTCGAGCGCCAGGTTGCGGACGACGACTTCACGCGCCCGCTGCAGCTGCTCGCGACGGTGCTCGCGTTCGCCGACCCGGTCGACGGCCGGCCGCGCCGGTTCGAGACGCGGCGCCGGCTGTCCGGCTGGCCGCCCCCGGAGCGGACCACCCACGGGCACGGCCCGGCGCCGGTCAGCCGTTGACGATGGCGCTGAAGCGCCGCATGAACTCGGTCTCCTCCGCCAGCGGCATCAGGCGCACGTCGTGGGCCCGGGTCAGCAGCTGCTCGCTGGGGAAGATCAGCTCGTTCGAGCCGATCTCGGGGTCGGACAGCCTGCCCTTCGCGGACGGCACCGGCGAGACGTAGTTCACGTACTCGACGACCTTGGCCATCATCGCGGGGTCGTAGTAGTGGTTGATGAGCCGCTCGGCGTTCTTCTTGTGCTGCGCCAGCGCCGGGATGACGAAGTTGTCCGACCAGAGCAGGAAGCCCTTCTGCGGCAGGACCCAGCCGAGGTCGGGGTTGTCGGCGAGCAGCTGGACGATGTCGCCGCTCCAGGCGAGGCACGCAGCGGTGTCGCCGGTCACCAGGGGCTTGGTGTAGTCGTTGCCGGTGAAGCTCTTGATCTGGCCGCGGGCGACGGCGTCCTCGACGACCTGGCAGGCCTGCTCGAACTGATCCGCGGTGAAGGTCGCCGGGTCGATGCCCATGTCGATCATGACCATGGGGATGGTGTCCTGCATCTCCGAAAGGAGGGTGACGCGGCCCTTCAGGGCGGGGTCGTTCAGGAGCTGGTCGACGGACTCGACCTTGCGCCCACCCGTGGCGCGCGGGTTGTAGGCGACACAGGTGAACCCGCTCTGCCACGGCAGCGAGTAGACCCGGTCCGGGTCGAAGGCGGCCGCGCGCAGCGCCGGGTCGAGGTTGCGCGCATTGGGGATGTTGGCCATCTCGAGCGGCTGCACGAAGCCCTGGCCGATCAGGCGCCCGACCATCCAGTCGCTGCTGACCCAGACGTCCCGACCGGTGTCGTGCCCGGCTGCCAGGGCCGGGCGGACCTTGGCGTAGAACTCGGCGTTGTCGTTGTAGTCCTCGGTGTACTCGACGGCGATCCCGGTCTGCTTCGTGAAGGCGTCGATGCTGGGCCGACGCCCGGTCTGCTCGTCGACGTCGATGTACTCCGGCCAGTTCGACCAGCGCACGATCCGGTCGACGTCGGACCGGTCGGTTGCCGCGGCCCGCGCGGTGGGTGTGGCCCCCGACCCCGAGCGGCGGCTCTGCGGCGGTGAGCCGCACGCGGCAAGCGTGCCCGCGGCGAGCGCGCCGGCCAGCCCACCCAGGACCCGGCGGCGCGACAGTGCCCCGCGCGCGAAGGCGGCTCGGCGGGCGAGGCTGGACTGGTGGGTCATGACGACTCCTCGGGTGGGCGACTTCGAACAGACTCGACCACAGCACTCGGCGAGGGGCAAGGCTGCCCTTGTGCCGGTACAGTGCCGCCTCCCCGGGAGCGGCCGGCCGCCAGCCGTTACGGGCCATTGACGGCTGTTGTCGTGGTCCGG
>NZ_JBDIAQ010000009.1:0-51713 GCF_039812505.1 Intrasporangium sp.
GGCCCGCCTTCAACAGCCGCATCGTCAGTCACAGGCCCACCAACGGCACAGAAGCCCTGAAACTGCGAAACTCAAGGTCCCGTGAAGACTCAGCAGATCAACTTCCGCGCCACGGATCGCCAGGCTTACGTTCTGCGACGTGTTGCCGCCGCAACAGACACGACTCTGACCGACTTCGTCCTGGACACGGCAAGACGACGTCGCGCACTTCATCAGTGGCGCCCCAGAGCTCGATGACTGGCTGCGCCGATACGCCTGGGAGAACCTACCGGCGAACAACGCGATCGCCTACGTCCCGATCATGGACGATCGTGTGGTTGGCTACTATGCGATCGCATCCAGGAGTGTTGGGCTGACTGCGGTTCCCTCAACGCTCAGGAAGGGAGCCCGACCCGGTCCCAGACAGTCATAGTTCTTGCTCGGGCTGGCTGTCGATCGCTCGATGGCATCGCGCGGCATCGGCGCTGGTCTGCTCCTCGATGCGCTAGAGCGCACAGCTCTTCTCAACGAATCGATTGGGGCCGCCGCGCTCCTCGTGCACGCGCCTGACCCGGTCGCTCGTGACTTCTACCTGCACAACGGAGACTTCCTGCCCTCGCCCCTGGACGAACTTCAGCTGCTCGAAACGGCTTCGGTCCATCTTCCTGGCCTGATCACCCTGAGCGAACCGTCCTGCGACTCACCTGCGTCTCCGAATCGCACACCCGGTGGGGGGCGGCACAACCCACCCCCACCCACGCCGTCAAGGACCATCCCGACCGGGTACAGACCGGGCACAGACCGGCTCTCCGCGTCGAGAACCCCGCACCACCCGTGGTACCTTGCCGCCACCTCGAACCCCACGACCGGCCTACCGAGGCCGGTCGCACGGATCACCCCGCCACCACCTCGACGCAGCAGCGCACAAGGAAGCTCGTGAGCACCACGAACGAGACGAACGCAACCGGCTCGAGCGGCACTGCCCCCGTTCGCGTGATCACGCTCGGCACGGCCGGCGGGCCGGCCTGGTGGCGGGAGCACGGCGGCGCACGGGTCCCTGCGGGCATCAGCACCGCTCTCGTCGTCGGCGAGGACGTCTACCTCGTCGACGCCGGCTACGGCGCGGGCGCGCAGCTGACCCGCGCGGGGCTGGACATGTCGCAGCTGCGGGCGGTGTTCATCACGCACCTGCACTCCGACCACGTGGTGGACCTACCCGGCCTGGTGCTGTTCGGCACCTACGAGATCAGGGACCGCAGGCACACCCCCGTCCCGGTCATCGGACCAGGGGACCGCGGGATGCTGCCGCCGGTCTCGCCGCAGGCGACGGTGCCACCGCGGCCGCTGCACCCGGAGGCACCGACCCCCGGGGTCGCCGGGCTGCTCGAGCACATCGGCCGCGCCTTCGCGACGGACTTCAACGACCGGATCCTGGACGCGCTGCACCCGCCACCCACGGCCAACTTCCAGGCGCGCGAGATCACCCTGCCCGACGGGACCGGCTTCCACCCCAACGAGAACGTCGCGCCGGACATGGAGCCGTTCGAGGTGTACCGGGACGAGGCGGTTCGCGTGACGGCCACGCTCGTCCCCCATCCGCCGCTCGCACCCGCGTTCGCCTTCCGCCTCGACACCGCAGCCGGGTCGGTGACGATCTCCGGTGACACCGCCCCCAGCGACAACCTGGTCCGTCTGGCGCGCGAGACCGACCTGTTGCTGCACGAGGCCATCGACGCGCAGTGGCTCATGGACGTCTACGGCACGACGGACCTCGACGACTCGAGCCGGGCCAACCTCGCCCACCACCGTCGGGCGCACACCACCACGGAGGAAGCGGGCGTGATCGCTCGACGAGCGGGCGCGCGCCGACTCGGGTTGCACCACCTGGTTCCCGGGGACCTGCCCCGAGAGCGCTGGCTCACCCCGGCGCGCCGGTCGTTCCCCGGCGAGGTCCTGGTGCCCGGCGACCTCGACGAGATCACCCTGCCCTGACCCGCCGTCCTGCCCGGGGCCGGCTCGCCGACCCGGGTATCCAGCGACCAGGAGGTGCGGTATGCCGCTGAGCCGGCTCAGCGGCATACCGTCCCGTAGCCCCCGCTGGCGGGCGGGCGGTGGCAGGCTGGAGCGTCATGACAACGATGTCCCGCCTGGCCGGCGTGCTCGCCGCCACGGCCGCCCTCGTCACCGCTGCCGCCCTCGCCGCCGCCCCGGCCACGGCCCGGCCGCTCGCCGCCGCGACCCGCCCGGCTCCGGCGACACGACCGGCCCCCGGTCTGTCGTGGGACCTGCTGGCCACCCCGACCTCGACGGCCAGCCTGCGCGGCCTGTCCGTCGTCAACCCGAGGGTCGTCTGGGCGGGCGGCAGCGAGGGCACCATCCTGCGCTCGGTCGACGGCGGCCGGACCGTCACCTCGGTGGGCCCGCCCGGCACGAGCGACCTGCAGTTCCGCAGCGTCCACGCCACCAGCGCCTGGCACGCCGTCGCCGCCTCGATCGGCGACACCCCGGACGCGATGCGGGTCTACGTGACCGACAACGGCGGCCGTACCTGGCGGATGAGCCAGCAGAACACCCTGCCCACCGCGTTCTACGACTGCATGGCCTTCACCAGCGGGCGGACCGGCTACATCCTGTCCGACCCGGTCGACGGTAAGTTCCTGGTCCTCAAGACCACCAACGGCGGTCACTCGTGGCGGCAGCTGCCCAGCCGCGGGATGCCGCCGGCGCTGGCCGGTGAGGCCGGGTTCGCCGCGAGCGGCACCTGCATCACCGCCAACCGGCGCGGCGACCTGCTCTTCGGCACCGGCGGGGTGGACCCGGGCCGGATCTTCCGCAGCACCGACCGGGGCCGGACCTGGAGCGTGACCGACTCCCCGATCGCCGGGAGCGCCACCGCCGGGGTGTTCTCGCTCTCGTTCGGGCCGGGCCGGCGCGGCGTGGCCGTGGGCGGGGACTTCGCGGCGCCGGACGCCGCGGTGGCCAACGCCGCGTGGACCAGCGACTTGGGCCGCACCTGGCATGCGGCCACCGGCCTGGGCGGCTACCGCTCCGGGTCGGCCTGGCTGGACGGCTGGCCCGGCGGCGTGCTCGCGGTCGGCACCAGCGGGTCGGACGTCAGCTGGGACGGCGGACGGACCTACGCCACCTTCGACACCGGCACCTTCAACGCCGTCGACTGCGTCCCGTGGGCCTGTTATGCGGCCGGCGCCGAGGGTCGTATGGCGCGGCTCGTCGTCGGCCGCTGATCGCGGGCAGCAGCATCTCCCGGTCCGGCAGTGGTCACCGGCGTCGGCCGCGTCCTGGGCTGGCAACGGGTTGGCACCATCCGGGGAGCCCGCGACGCTCCATACGTGACCCATTCGTGTCCACCCGAGGGGCGGTGCTGCTCCCATCCCGTTCGGTGCCGGTTGTACCCGAACCGCGGGTACGCTGCGCGTGTGCGGTCTCCGGGTCGGAAGCGTCCGCAGAGGCGCGAGGTAGCGGTAGGCATCGACCCCGATGTCCTTTCGGCGTGCGCCGCAAGGGCCCGTTACGTCGGCTCCCCCGAGCACAAGACCTTCCCATCCTTCGCCGGGAGGATGCAGGCTCGTTCGGATGCGACGAAGTGCCCGCCCATTTGTCGGATCAGGCTGCGATCAACGACTGGCTCAACGAAGCGATCCGCCGAGGGCAGGTCAGCGCAGCGTTCGACGGCCAGTTCCCCCGCTACGTCTGGACACGACCGAACGGCGAGGACGTCTGGTATGAGGCGCGCCTCACGAACCAGGAGCTGGGGCAGTACAAGGGCTATCCCCTCGACGCCGGCCAGACACCGAAGGGAGTGACCTAGTGCTCCGTTTCGAGTGGGACTGGGATTCCGCACCAGACGTCCGGGCCCCTGAGACCCGGGCTACCTGGGCGAGCCTGCGAATCGACGTCGGCGGCGTGACCGCGACCCTGGTGGAGGACCGATCAGGCCGAAGCCCCGTTCGCCGCCGGATCAACGTGCCGACCTACCCCTTGGCGGAGTCGATCGCCTACGGGTGGTGGCGCCTCACGTCGCCCTCGTCAACCGAGCATGGCGGGTTTCGGCTGGCGGATGCTGCCGACGGGTACCCGTGGCCAGACCTCACGCTGGTCACCGGCCGTGGATACGTCTTGGCCCAACTGCGTCCGGTCGAAAGAGCGGTCGAAAGCATTCGCTTCCTGGCCGGGACCGAGCTGCTCCTGGCTCCCGCACCCGTCGAGCGTGAGCTCCGGCTCTTCGTCGAGAACACGATCCAACAGCTGGAGGACGCAGGCGTCACAGGGACACCCCTACAGGAAGAATGGGCTGCAATAGCGTCGGCAGACGCAGAGGTCGAGGCGTTCTGCAGAACCGCATCGGCACTAGGACTCGACCCCTATGCGCTGGACGAGTCGGAGACCAGCCTGGTGGTCAGCCTCGGATCAGCGAAAGCCGATCCCGACCTGATCGCGGAGCTGGCCGCAAGTACGACATTGCCGGAGGTCGAGGCTGCTCGGGAATGGCTACAAGAGGCCGTCGAGCGGACCGAGTCGGTCGCAGACCCACCAGCGCTGACCCTGCCGTTCGAGCCCCTTCCGGTCGGCCGCTGGGAACGTCCGTGGCGCGTGGGCTATGAGCGCGCCCGCAAGGTGCGCGAGTCACTGCAGCTGAGCCCAGCCGACCGGCTGCCGGTCGAGGAACTCGTCGACATCGACTCGACCAAGTCACCGGCGCCCTCCGGTGTCGCGGGTCTCGCCCAGTCTCGGGGGAATGGGATCGCAGTCGCGACTCCTGGGCGGTTCCTCCCTCAAGCCCAACGGTTCGCCGGTGCCAGGGCGATCGGGCGCCGAACCTTCGACGACAGTCGACACGGCGTGATCCTCACCGCGCGATACGACTACGCCGCAAAGGTGGAGCGCGCGTTCGCCGCGGAGCTGCTCGCGCCAGCAACCGGCATCGACCAGTTCCTGGGCGAGTCGACCAGCGACGAGTCTCTGTTCGCGGCCGCCAAGACGTTCGATGTCTCGATCCAGGTGATCCAACACCAGCTGGACAACCAGCTCGGTCGCCGCGGCCTCTGACGAGGCTCCGAAGCCTCGGACACGCCTCGGAGCTCGAGGCCCGCGCCCGAGCTCGCGGGGTGCCCGCCTTGTCACGGCCCCACTCCATACCCCGGCTGCACTCGGCCGAGGGTCCAGCTCAGTTGCCGGGCCACCTCGTGGCGTCGAGGTCGGCCAACGTGCCGGGCCGCAGGTTCTGCGTGTCTTTGACGGTGATCCGGCCCGGACCGAACCCGGTCAGCACGCCCGCCACCGGCAGGTTGAGCCGTGACCCACTCAGGTGCAGCGTGTAGGTCGTGGCGGCCGTGTCGACCGCGACGACGCCGTTGCGGCTGCCGCTGACCACGACCCCGAGCTGGTGCCCGGCCGGGACGAGCACGTCGTTCGCGGCCAGCTCGACGGTGACCTGCTGCCGGCCGGCGCCGTCGAGACGGGCCCAGCCACGCGCGAGCACCTGCAGGTTGGTGCTGCCGATGCGCCGGGCGACGTCCAGGTAGCAGGCGTCGTCGTCCGGCGACGCAGGCCCCCAGCAGCTCTGTGTGCTCAGCGTCTGCGCCCCGTCGCCGGTGGCGCTGACCCGGTCCATCTGTCCGTAGTCGACCAGCATCACCGACACCTGCCCGACCGGCGAGTCGTGGGTGACGTCCAGGTCGACCGTCGGCGTGCCGGAGACCCGCACCTCCCGCTTGGTCGAGCCGGTCAGGAACAGCAGCCGGTTCGGGTTGTCCCCGAGCTGGACCGCGGCGTTCTCGCCGAGCCGCCAGTCGTTGACGTAGCTGGCCGTCGACCGGTCCTTCAGCCCGAGCGTCATCGTGCCGTCGGCGCGGAAGTTCAGCGGCGCCGTCCATGCCGCCGGCGCGGGCCAGAGGCGGGAGGTCACCCAGTGTTCCGGGGCGGTCTCGACCCGCACGGCCGGCTCGAGCATGATGCCGTTTCGGATGCCCATCAGCTCGTGGTCGAACCACCGGTGCAGGGTGTCGACCCACGCCGCGCGGTCCGAGTCGAACGGGTCGACGTGACCCAAGCGCGTCAGCCACATCTTGCGGGCCACGCCCTGCCGGCCCAGTTCGCGCCACCACTTCGAGGCGTTCATCGTCTTGACGTTGTTGTCCTGCAGGCCGTGCACGATGAACACGCTCGCCTTCACCTTGGAGGCGTCGTAGTAGGTGCCGTCGCGATAGTCGCGCTCGGCCCAGAAGTCCGTGTAGGCGCCGGTCTCGTCGCCGTCGTTGGCGTCCATCCAGCTCAGCCGGGCCGAGCAGTCGGTCGGGACGGTCCGGTTGCGGGCGATGGTCCGGGACAGGCTGCTCGGGTAGTTGAACGACTTCACGGCGCCCTGCCACCGGTTGTAGTCGTACCACGAGCTGATCGCGCTGATCGGCACGATCGTGCGCAGCCCGTCCACCCCGGTCGCGGCCACGCCGTTGGCGAGGGTCCCGTCGTACGACTTGCCGATCATCCCGGTGCGGCCGTTGCTCCAGGTGGCCTGAACGACCCGGCCGGCGGCGTCGTGGGCTATCCCCTTGCCGTCCAGCCACTCGATGACGGCCTTGACCGACTCGACGTCGGAGCGCCCGCCCTCGTCCGAACACCCCGTCGAGCGGCCCGTGCCGGCCATGTCGACCGCCACGAAGGCGTAGCCACGCGGCACGAAGTAGTTGTCGTAGTAGAGCGGGAACTTGACCGGGTTGCCCTGTGCGTCGTACTGCTTGAACTCCGACTCGTTGCCGCGTCCGAGGCTCAGGTAGTACGGGCTGGCGTCCATGATGACCGGGACCCGCGCGGTGCCGTCGAGCTCCCGAGGCCGGATGATGTCCACGGCGACCCGCTCCGGGGCGCCGTCGCCGTCCAGGTCGGGCGTGCTCACCCAGACCGTCTCGCGGATCGCGGAAGCGTAGTCGTAGACCGGCGAAGTCACCCCGCCCACGAGCCGGACGGGCGGGTTCTGGGCCGGCGCCGCGCTGGCGGTACCGACCGTGCCGAGGGCCACCGGCGCGACCAGTGCCGCGCAGCCGGCGAGTGCGACAAGCCTTGTTCTCATGGGTGTCCTTCCTCCCTGTCCGGGACGACGATCTCCCCGGTCCGGAGCGACGGGCGCGCCCAGCCTGACACGGAAGCCGCTCCGGCGCCTGTCGAGAGTGGGTCGGCCACGCAACCACGACCGCCACTGCGCAGATCGCGGTCCGGGGACTGGTCCGTAGCGGTGCTGACCGCCCCGGGCAGACCCCGTGGGGGGTCAGAGCGAGCCGGTGCGCACGCGCTCGGCCAGCGCACCCTCCCCCGCACGCTCGTATGCCGCCGCGACCCCGGCCCGGTCGGCAGCCGGCCGGTTCTGGCTCCACTTCGCCTTCGCATCGACCTGTTCGACCTGCAGCGCCACCCCGACGATCGCCCGCAGCTGTCCGGCGACGTACGTCTCCGGTGCGTCGGTGACCGCCCACGGCTCGGGCCGGGCCTCCTCGTGCCGGTCGGTCAGCTGCGTAACCGCCTCACGCAGCCACGCCACGTCGTCGTGGACGGTGAGCGGGCCACGCAGCTGCACCGCCGAGTAGTTCCACGTCGGCACCACCTTGCCGTGCTCGGCCTTCGACGGGTACCAGGCGGGAGACACGTACGCGTCGAGCCCCTGCACCACGACCAGCCCGGGTGCGCCGGCGGAGATGCGCCTCCAGTGCGGGTTGGCCCGCGCGAAGTGGGCGACGATCCGGTCGCCCAGCCACAGCACCGGCAGCAACGTCGCGTCCGGTGCCCCGTCCGGGCCGACGCTGACCAGGGTGCCGACCGCGACCTCGCGCACGAACGCCCGCGCGGCGTCCTCGTCCGCGACCCGGTTGAAGTGCGGCACGTACATGTTCCCTGACGCTACGCCCGCCACGGCCCAAGGGGTCGGCCACCGCCACACCCCGAACACACGCCCGGGGGATGCCGCTGACCGCCGTCGCGCTGGCATGCCGCCCCGATACGGTGCGTTCGAGTCATCGGTGCCGGTCCGTGTTGCGCTGGCGGAACGGCACCGGTAAGCCGTACCTATAGACACGCGACGACTCCCGAGGAGTAGACGTGACGGCTTGGGTGGTGCGAGCTGGACGGAACGGCGAGGACGAGCATTGGAACCTCGAACAAGGACGGGCCACCATCGGGTGGGCGGAGATCGGAGACCTCACCAACTGCCACAGCCGCGAGGACGTCCGGGCCCTTGTCGAGGCCGCGTTCCCTGGTGACGCGCCGATGCGCCGCGCCAACCACACCGGTCAGCTTTGGGCGTTCCGTGACTCGATCAAGACCGACGACCTGGTCGTGATGCCGCTGAAGACGAGGCCCGGCTATCTGTCCTTCGGCAGATGCGCCGGAACGTATGCCTACGACACGACGGAGCCAAACAAGGCTCGACGGCACCACCTTCCGGTCACTTGGCAGACTGAGCCGATCGCCAAGAGTGGCCTCCATGATGACTTGCTCTACATGTTGAACGCGAGCATGACCGTCTTCAGCCCGTCCCGGAACAACGCTACCGAGAGGCTGAACCAGGTCGCGCAGACCGGCGCCGATCCCGGCGACGCACACGACACTGCCACCGCCAGTGCTCCGCTATCGCCGCAACCATCACCTTCCCTGTCACTGCCCGCTGATGACGTGACCGACCCCGCTACCGTGCCGACGTTGGAGGCCGTCAGGGACCGGATCAGGACCCACCTGGTGCAGCACTTCCGCGAACACGACCTGACCCATCTTGTCGCCCAGGTCCTCGAAGCACTCGGGTTCGTCTGTGAGGTGTCACCGGCCGGACCGGACGGTGGTGTCGACATTCTCGCCGGGCGGGGACCCTTCGGGCTGGACTCCCCCACATTGATCGTGGAGGTCAAGTCCGAGCCAGGCGCGGTCGGCGCCTCAGTCCTACGCGGACTGCACAGCGCGATGACGCAGCACAAGGCGGATCAGGGGCTGCTCGTCGCCTACGGCGGGGTTACCTCGCCGGCGAAAAAGGAGTTCCGGCAGCTACGGACCCAGCTACGCATCTGGGATGCCGAGGAGCTCCTGAACCAGCTGCTCGGGGTCTACGACAGGCTGCCACCCGCCACACGCGCGGCCATCCCCCTCAAGCAGGCGTGGGTGCTCGATGACGATGAATGAGCGACGCGACGGCCGATCTCACTGTGCGGCACGACCTTGGGGGCGGCCTGCGGTCCGTAGTCCTTGAGATGCCCCGGCGGCTCGGTTTCAGCCGGCCCCTGGGATCTCGAGGAATCGCCCGCATGCAGCCGTCGCCTCGGTCTCCAGCCTGTCCTGGTTCTGGGTTCCCGCATGTCGTGACTGCCCAGGCGACGAGACCGGCCTTCGTCGTGTCGAGCCCGTGAAGTGCCGCATGTGGCCGGAGGACCAGCGCAGGCTCAGCCGAGCTCGCGCAGGCCGGGCAGCACGTCCGTGCAGAACTGGTTCAGGAACCTGGCTTGGTCATCGCCGGGGGCGTGGATGACCAGGTGGTTGAAGCCCCAGTCGACGTACTGCTTGATCTGCTCGACGGCCTGGTCGGGGTCGGCGGCGACGATCCACCGCCGAGCGACCTGCTCGTCGGTCAACTGGTCGGCCAGCCGCTCCATCTCAACCGGGTCATGCACACCATGCTTCTGCTCGGCGGTCAGCGACAGTGGCGCCCAGAACCGGCAGTTACGCACCGCCGCCTGCGGGTCCCGGTCGTAGGACAGCTTGATCTCGATCATCCGGTCGATGTCATCGCGGACGCGCCCGGACTTGGCCAGACCCTCGTCGACCGCAGGGAGCAGCCGGTCCTCGTAGAGCTCGCGCCCCTTGCCCGACGTACAAATGAACCCGTCCCCGGCCCGCCCGGCATACCGGGCCACGAGTGGGCCGCCCGCGGCGACGTAGATCGGCACCGCCTGCTCGGGTCGGTCGTAGACCGTCGCGTCATGGGTGCGGTAGTAGTCGCCCTCGAAACTGACCCGCTCCCCGGCCCAGAGCTCGCGCATCAGCCGCACCGCCTCGCGCAGCCGGGCGAACCGCTCCTTGAACTCCGGCCACGGGGATCCGGCCGCACCGACCGCGACCTCGTTGAGTGCCTCTCCGGTGCCGATCCCGAGCACCACTCGCCCTGGGTACAGCGACCCGAGCGTGCCGAACGCCTGGGCGACCACCGCTGGGTTGTAGCGGAACGTCGGGGTCATCACCGACGTGCCGAGCATCACCCGCTCGGTGCGCTCACCGGCGGCAGCCAGCCACGACATCCCGAAGGGAGCGTGCCCGCCCCGGTGGCGCCACGGCTGGAAATGGTCGGAGATGAACACCGAGTCCAACCCCACGGACTCGGCCTGGACGGCATACTCGACCAGCTCTCGCGGCCTGAACTGCTCCGCCGATGCCTTCCAACCGATCTTGATCATCTGAAACCTCCAGTGGGTGAGGGCCGGTCCGGGCGGGCGCCGCTCGGACGAGGGTGTGCGTGGGGGGACGACGCCCCCCGAGACGACGTCAGGACCGGACGAGGCGGTGCTCGAGGCGCTGCCGGGGCGGCGGCGTCTGCTCGCTGCGTCCGAGCACCACCGGCTCGCCGTCGACGAAGACGGCAGCGATCCCGGGCAGGTCACCAAGCCGGAAGCACTCCAGCACGTCGGTCGCCCGCGAGCCGGTGATCGGCCCGAGGACGAGCAGGTCGGCCGGCCAGCCGGGAGCCAGCACCCCGGTCCGCAGCCCGTGGGCCGCCGCTGTGCTGCTCGTGGCCGCCGCGACCGCCAGCACCGGGTCTACCCCGCACACCGACGCCAGGTACAGCACGTTGCGCAGCATCCCGCGCGGGATGACGCCGGTGCCGCCCGGGGTGTCGGTGCCCAGGGTCAGCCGGTGCAGCTCGCTGCGCTCGGTCAACCGGTCCACCGCGACCTGCGTCGCCCGGTAGTTCATCGAGCTGCACACCTCGATGGCGCCCGGCAGGTCGTCGATGGTCTGGCGAATCTCCTCGTCGGGCATGGGGATCGGGCCACCCGAGATGTGGGCGACCACGTCCGGGCGCACCGCCGAGACCAGCTCGTGTCCGGCCACCCGGCTCGAGCCGGAACGGGACACCCCGCCGGAGTGCATCTTGACGGTGATGCCCCGCTCGTGGGCCCAGTCCAGATAGGTCATCGGCTCGCCGCTGTCCAGGTGGCTCCAGTCGTAGAAGATGAACTTCGCCTGGCTCGCACCGGCCGCAGCGAGCCGGTCGAAGTGCGCCTCGCTCATGCCGGACGTGAGCAGGACGGTGCCCGCCGTCATCTTCACACCCGACTGCCTGACCCGCGCCGTCGTGTGCAGCGAGGTCACCGCCAAGCTGGTGACCAGCTCCGGGCTCAGCGCGTCCATCGGCAGCCCCGGCAGGTGCAGCTCGCCTGCGGAGACCATGCTCGTCGTGCCGCCATGCAGGTAGTTGTGCAGCCAGCCGATCGAGTTCTGGGCCGGCGTCCACTCGCCGAACGTCGGGTGGACGTGCCCGTCGACCAGGCCCGGCATGACACTCATCCCTCCGGCGGAGAGCACTCGGTCCGGAGCCGTGGCGTCCTCCCCCACCGCAGCGACGACCCCGTCCTCGATGACGAGCTGGGTGTCGTGCCGTAGGGGCGCTGCCGGGTCACCCGTGACGAGCAGGCCGATGTCGGTGATGAGTGTCGTGACCATGTGGTGTGCTCCGTCGTCGTTGAGGTGTCCTGCCATCGTGGAGGTTTTATACCGTATCCAATACGATGGCGTTGTGACAGTCCAGCGTGCCGAGACCCATCGCTTCCTGCGCCCACAGACCGCGCAGCAGGCCGTCCTTGCCGAGCTGCGTGGCCTCCTCATCCGGGGCGAGCTGCTCCCGGGCGCAGCCATCGCCCAGGAGAGCCTGGCCGAGATGTTCGGCGTCAGCCGGGTCCCCGTCCGGGAGGCGCTGAAGATCCTCGAGGGCGAGGGCCTGGTCGTCTATGCGGCCCACCGCGGATACAGCGTCGCCAAGCTCGAGGTCGCCGACCTGCTCGAGATCTTCGACCTGCGCGAGGTCCTCGAGTCGCACGTCATCCGCGTGGCCGTCCCTCGGCTCGAGGATGCCGACCAGGCCGGGATGCGAGCCGCGATCGTCGCGATGGACCGGGCCGCCGACGCCGCGGACATGGTGGCCGTCGGCGTGCAGAACCGCGCCTTCCACTTCACCCTCTTCGAGGCGAGCGGCCTGGCTCGAGCTGTCGAGATGATTCGCCGGCTCTGGGACACGACCGACCCCTACCGGTCGCTGTACTTCCAGAAGCCGCTGACCCGCCAGTCGGCCAATGCCGAGCACGAGCTGATCCTCGAGGCCTGCGCGGCCCGCGACGTCGAGCGCGTCGTGGCGCTGCACGAGCTGCACCGCAGCCACACCGTCGAGGACCTGCGGGCGATGAACGGCGTGTGGCCGTGACCGCCGGCGGTCGAGACGGTGCCGCCGCCACCCGACGCGAGCAGGCGCGAGCACGGCTGGCCGGCCTCGGCTTCAGCCTGCCGGCACCGCTGGACAGCAAGGGGGCCTACGCGTCGACGCGTGCCGACGGGCACGGCCAGCTCTGGGTGTCGGGCCACACCGGCCGCGGCCCCGAGGGGCTGCGGCTGACCGGCGTGGTCGGCCAGGACGTCACGCTCGAACAGGCGCAGCAGGACGCCCGTCACGCCGCGGTCAACCTGCTCGCGGCGGTCGACGGTTCCCCGCATCTGCGCCACGGGTTGGGCAGCGTCGAGGCAGTGCTGTACCTGCGCGTCTACGTCCGCGCCACGGCCGGGTTCGGGCAGCAGCCGGCAGTCGCCGACGGTGCCAGCACGCTGATCGCCGAGGTCCTCGGCGCGGATCGCGGCGTGCACGCCCGCACCGCGGTCGGGGTCGCCTCCCTGCCGGGTGGCGCGCCGGTGGAGCTCGAGGCGGTGCTCGCACACGCCCCCTGAGGGACGCCGACCTCCGAGGTGCACGCGCCGAGGTGCACAGCACAGCCCGTATGCCGCTCAGCCGGGACCGCGGCGGATAGCACAGCCCAGCCGGGCTGGTCACCATGCCCAGCCGAGCGCTGGGGCACGGTGCTCAGCCGGGCTGAGGCAGGGTGCCGCGTCGCAACGCGCGCACGATGACCGCCCCCAGGACCAAGCCCGCGGCCATCGTGGCGCTCATGGGACCCGCCCAGCGGGCGAGCCGGGGTGCCCACCGGCCCGGCTCGGCGGCATACGGGCTGGGGCGAGACGGCGCAAGCCGAGCGGGAGCCACCTCTCGCTCCCCGCTCATCAGGACGTCCAGCTCCCGGACGAACTGGCCCACGATGCGGCGGTTGACCTGCTTGATCGCGGCCCCACCGAACTGGGCCACCCGGCCCGAGAGGTCCAGATCGGTCACCACGCGCACGTCGCAACCGCCCGGGACCGCGTCACCGACCGTCATCGTGACCAGGGCGTTGGCGCCCCCGGAGCCACTGCGGTCGCGCGCCGCTCCGCGCACGACGAGCCGGCGCGCGGCGTCGTCGCGCTCCACCACCGTCGCGGTGCTGGAAAGACTCAGCCCGACCGGCCCGATCCGCAGCGCCACGCGACCGAGGTAGTCGGCACCGTCGCGGCCCTCGAACGTGGCACCGGGGATGCAGGTGACCACGCGCTCGAGGTCGGACAGGGCCGCGAAGGCGCCGTCGGGGTCGGCCCGTACGGTGAACTCGTTGACCAGCTGCATGCAGACCTCCACGGGCTTGAGTCAGGGGCCGGCCGCTGACCGGGTGATGAGAATTCTTCCCTCAGGGACTTGATTGTATACCTGATCCAAGAGACAGTATGCAGCAACGATGATGTTCAGCCGACCGGCTGGAGACCCTCAGGAGGCCACGTGCTGAGCAAAGGAATCGGTTTGTTCCCCACCGAGCCCGTCGGTGCCATGCGGGACTACGTGCAGCTGTGCGAGTCCCTCGGCTACGACAACGTCTGGTTCGGCGACTCGCAGAACATCTGGCGCGAGTCGGGCGTCGTCATGGGCGCCGCGGCGGTCGGCACCGAGCGCATCGTGTTCGGCACGGGAGTGACCAACGCGGTGACCCGGCACCGGTCGCTGCTCGCTTCGTCGTGGGCGACGCTGTCCGAGTTCACGGGTGGGCGAGCCATCCTCGGGATCGGCACCGGGGACTCGTCCCTGCGCACCATGGGCCTGAAGCCGCTCAAGCTCGCCGAGCTCGAGCAGGCGATCGCCGAGCTGCGGGCCTTGTTCCGAGGTGAGGAGGTGGCCGAGCCGACCAGCGGCGCGCACTACCACCTCAACTACCTGACCGAGCCGGTCGACGTGCCGATCTACATCGCGGCCTCGGCCCCCAAGATCCTGCAGCTGTCCGGGCGCATCGCGGACGGCGTCATCGTCCTGGTCGGGACCGCGCCACACTTCATCGAGGGCGCCCTCGAGCGGATCGAGGCCGGCGCCAAGCAGAGCGGCCGGACCCTCGATGACGTGAAGATCGTGCTGTGGACCCCGACCGCGATCGACGCCGACCCGACCGAGGCTCGCGATCTTGTGCGTGCGCACGTCAGCCGTGTCGTCATCCGCCCCCTGCCGGCCCCGATCGACCCTGAGCTGCAGCAGGTCGTCGACCGCATCCGCGAGTCCTACGACTACTACCACCACATGGACACCGAGGCCTCCCACGCCGACCTCGTCCCGGACGAGCTGGTCGACCTGTTCGCACTGGCCGGCACTGCCGAGGAGTGCACCGAACGGCTGGCCCAGATCCAGGGCCTGGGCATCGACCAAGTCTCGATCGTGCCGTTCGTCCGGCCGGGGCAGAGCAGGGAGGCGACCATTCGCACGTTCGCCGAGATCGCCGACCGGGTCTAGCCGAGGCACCAGGCATGGACCTGCTCCCACCCGCACCGGGCAGCGACCTTCCCGGTGCGCCGCCTGCGCTGCACCGCGCCCTCACTCCCCGTGACGGCAGGGAATCGAACGCCACGACACCCGAGCCGGCGCCGAACGCCGGCTCCCCTGAGCGAGACACCCAGTCCACCCGCGGCACCGGCGACCCAGCCACCTCGGGACGCCCGCGGCGCACCGACGATGTGGGCGGCAGATCGCCCCTTCATTCCTACCTCCCGGCCCTGGGGCTGCTCTGCGCCGCCGCAGCGGTCTGGGTCGGCACCCGGCGCCGGCCCGCAACACCATCGCAGTGACCCCCCATACACCCCAGTCCCTTTCCACGAGAGGCCCCCTCGCGATGAACCTTCGCTCGACACGGATCCCTGTACTGGCCGCCGCGGCTGCCGTTGCCATCACCCTGACCGCCTGTGGCAGTGGGACCGAAGCCACTGACAGCAGCAACGCCGGCGGCACCACCACCAAGAAGCTGACCATCTCGGCCACCGGTGTCGACAGCCTGCCGTTCATGGCAATCCTGCAGGTGGCGATCGACAAGGGCTGGTTCAAGGACAAGGGGCTCGATGTCTCGATGTACTCGGGCGGTGGCGGCGGCAACACGCTGCGGGTCGTCACCAGTGGCGATGCCGACATGGCCATCGCGGGCAACAGCTCGGTGATCCTCGCATCCCAACAGCCCTCCTCCAACCTGCAGATCATCGCCCCGTGGTTCCAGGTCAACGACTTCTCCTGGATCGCGCCCAAGGGCCGGTCGATGACCAATGCCACCCTCGGCTTCTCCTCGGCCGGCTCGTCGACCGAGCTGATCGTCAAGGGCCTCGAGAAGAAACTCGGCGTCAAGAGCCAGGCCGTGGGCGGCATGGGCGACAACTGGACCGCCGCCAAGGCCGGCAAGATTACCGCCGGCTGGGCGATGCACCCCTTCATCACAAGCAAGGAGGCCGAGGGCGCCGAAGTCCTGGTCGACTCGCGTGACGTGCTGGGCGACCTGCCCGCGGACCTCGTCGCCGTCAACGCCGACTACGCGAAGCAGAACCCGCAGAACATCACCGACTTCTTCCTGGTGGCCCAGCAGGCGATGGACTACGTCGTCGACGACACCGATGCGGCAGCCAAGGACATCGCCACGATCATCAAGATGGACCCCGCCACCGTGGCCAAGGGGCTGCGCGACACCCCCGACCTGCGGAAGGCCTACTCCCTCAAGGTCGAGCCGGCCGCCCTCAACAACCTGTCCGAGCTGATGGTCCAGGCGGGGCAGATCAAGCAGAACGTCGACTGGGCGAAGGTCCTCGACCAGCAGTTCCTGCCTGAGTCCGACCGAGCCAGCCTCTGAGGCCGACGTCCCGCCGCGTCACCACCTCATCATCTAGCCCTTCACCCACCAAGCGATCTCCCGCGGGATCCACCGGAGGTACGTCATGACCGAGATCACCCTCGACGACGTCGAGGTCTCCTTCCAAACACCCACCGGCACCGTCCAAGCCGTGAGCGGTGTGACACAACGCGTGCCCACACAGGGATTCGTCTCCCTCGTCGGGCCCAGCGGTTGTGGCAAGTCCACTCTGCTCAACATCATTGCCGGCCTCACCAAGGCAACTGGTGGTCAGGTGCACGTGGGAGGCAAGCTGGTCACCGGACCGGACCGGGGGATCGGCGTGGTCTTCCAAGAGGACTCCACGCTGCCTTGGCGGACCGTGCTCGACAACGTGCGGTTCGCCCTACAGGTCGCCGGAATCCCCAAGTCGGATCAGCTCGAGCGAGCCCGCTGGGCGATCGAACTGGTCGGCCTGAGGGGTTTCGCCGACGTGTATCCGTCGATGCTGTCCGGAGGGATGCGTCAGCGCGTCGCCCTTGCCCGGACCCTCGCGCTCGAGCCCGGAGTCGTGCTCATGGACGAGCCCTTCGCAGCCCTCGACCAGCAGACCCGCATCTTCCTGGGCGCCGAAGTGCGGAGCATCTGGCAGCGCAGCGCCCAGACCGTACTCTTCGTCACGCACGACATCTCCGAGGCCATCCTGCTCTCCGAACAGGTCTGGGTGATGTCTTACCGCCCCGGGCGGATCATCGATGTGATCGACGTCGACCTACCCAAGGAGCGCGACCCGTCGGTGGTGTCCAGTCACGCTTTCAACGAGCTGCACAACCGCATCTGGGGCGCATTGCAGGAAGAGTCGATGCGTGGCTTCCGACAGCAGGAAGGCGCGGCGTGACCACCGCCGTCGCCACGACTGAACGATCTGAGGTACCCGTGACTGTCCAGGAACCCACGACCATGGCCGACCCTCCGAGCAACACCGTCGTGGCACCGAAGGCCTCCCGTCGAAGACTTGGTGACGCAACGTTCAGCGCCATCGCGACGACGGTCCTGATCGTGCTGCTGGCGGCTATCTGCGAGATCGGCCCGCGGCTGGGCTGGTGGCAGGAGGAGATCCTTCCCACAACCTCCTCTATCGTTGCCTCGGCCGCAGACCTGCTGACCCAGCCTCAGTTCTGGGCGGACGCGGCGCGTACCAGCCTCGAGATCGGCCTGTCCATCGTCTTCGGCTCTGCCATCGGCCTGCTGCTCGGTCTCGCCTTCTGGAAGCTTCCGACCGTGGGCCGCATCTTCGAACCTTACCTGGTGTCGTTCTACGCCGTGCCGATGGTGCTGTTCTATCCCCTCGCCATCGTCGTCGTCGGGATCAATGCGAGCTCGGTCGTCATCCTCGCCACGATCATGACGTTGATACCGGTGGCCCTGAACACCACGGTAGGCCTCAACGGGATCCGACCGGTCTACCTCAAGCTCGCCCGATCGCTGCAGTGCAGCCCACGCCAGATGCTCACCTCGATCGCCCTGCCAGCGGCGGCGCCGTTCATCGTCGCCGGGCTGCGCCTCGGGGTCGTCTACGCGCTTATCGGCAGCATAGCAATGGAGTTCGTCACCGCTCAGGCCGGGCTCGGCTATCGGGTCAGGTACCTGTACGAGATCTTCGACAGCCAGACGATGTTCGCCTACATCTTCATCATCCTGGTCGTCTCGATGATCCTGACCGCGCTGCTGGTCGTCGTCGAGAAGCTGCTCGTGAAAGGACGGACCACATGACCGCCCCGACCATCGGTGCTACCCGATCCTTCGGCATACCCGACCGGCACCGCCAGCTCGTCGGATCGGTCGGGGTTGCCATTGCTGCGGTGCTGGTGTGGCAGGTCGTCAGCGGGTTCATCTTTGTAGTACCACCGCCTGCCCGGACCATCGCTGCCCTGTTCACCAACCTCACGGACCCTGAGTATCTCGTGGATGTCAGGGCCACCGCTGTCGCCGTGTCGCTCGCCTTCGTCATCGGCACCGCCCTGGGCGGCATCCTCGGCCTCGTGCTGGGTCTGTGGAAGCCGTTCCGCCTGGCGACCGAGCCGCTGATCATCGCGCTGAACGGCGTGCCGAAGATCGTGCTCTATCCGATCCTGCTGCCGATCTTCCAGCTGAGCGGCTCCAAGGTGGTCATGGGTGTGCTGTTCTGCCTGTTCCCCGTGCTGATCAACGTGACGGCTGGCGTGCGCCACATCCCAGCGGTCTACTGGAAGCTCGGTCGTTCGCTGCGGGCATCAGGGTTGCAGCTGCTCGTGCACATCATCCTTCCTGCCATTCGCAAGCCGCTGCTGACCGGTGTGCGGTTGGCCGTGAGCCTTGCCGTCGTCGGCGTGGTCCTGTCCGAGTTCTTCGCCACCCGCCACGGTCTCGGGCGAGCCGTGCTGCAGAGCTACAGCCACGGTGACTACCCGGAGATGGTCGCCACGATCCTGCTGCTCATCGTCGTCTCGTTCGCGATCTCCATGCTGCTGTGGCGCTGGGAGAAGAAGGTCCAGTGAGCATCTCCGCGATTCCCGGCGAGCAGGTGGGCGGCGACCGTCCCTACGTCGGCACCCCCGTGTCCAGGGTGGAGGACGAGCGCCTGCTGGCCGGGCGCGGTCGGTTCCTCGCAGACCTAGCCGCAGGAGCGCTGGCGGTCGCCTTTCTCCGCTCCACCGAAGCACATGCCGTCATCGAGTCGATCGACACCACGCCTGCCATGAGGATGCCCGGCGTGCTGGGGGTGTTCACCGGCGACGACCTCCAGCTGGCCAACGACCACATCGGCTCGCTGCACACGCCGCACCCCGCTTTCGTGGCCGCCACCGGCTTCCGGATGGTGCAGCAGCGCCTCGCCATCATGCCCGTGGACCGGGTCCACTACGTGGGCCAGCCCGTCGTCGCCGTCCTCGCCTCGGACCGCTACCTCGCCGAGGACGCCCTCGAGACCGTCGAGGTCACCTATCGGCCGCGCCCCCCGCTCCTGGACCCCGAGAGCGCCCTGGCTCCCGACGCCGCCCCCATGCACCCCGGCCTGCCCGACAACGAGGCGGCCGCGATCGAGGTGGACTTCGGCGACGACCTCGACCCGGCCACGGTCGCCGTCGTCACCGAGGGCACCTACCGGATCGGCCGCCACGGGGCGGTGCCCCTCGAGGGTCGGGGAGTCCTCGCGCGCATCGACGGCGACCGGGTCTCCGTCTGGACCTCCACCCAGATCCCGCACCTGGTCCGGCAGGGGATCTGTGACGCGACCGGATGGTCGGTCGACGACGTACGGGTCAGCGTCCCCGACGTGGGCGGCGGGTTCGGCACCAAGGCCAACGTCTATGCCGAGGAGATCATCGTCCCGGTGCTGGCCCGCCGGACCGGGCACGACCTCGTGTGGGTCGAGGACCGACAGGAGCACCTGACCGGCTCGGCCCAAGGGCGTGACCAAGTACACCGGACCCGCCTCAGCGTGGCTGCCGACGGTCGCATCCTACGCTGGGAGGACGACTTCCTGATGGACATCGGCGCCGGCGGACTGTGGGTTGCCGGCGTGGTGGCCAACACGGCCATCCACCTGCTCGGCCCCTACCGCATCCCGCGCGCCCGACTGCACGGACGAGCCGCCTTCACCAACAAGACGATCACCGCCCAGTACCGGGGCGCCGGTCGCCCCGAGGCCTGCTTCGCCCTCGAGCGCAGCCTCGACGAGGCGGCCAGACAGCTGGGCCTGACCCCGATCCAGATCCGCGAGCGCAACCTGCTCACCCGGGCCGACCTGCCCTACTCCCAGCCACTCCCGCAACGGGACGGGGTGCCCATCGTCTACGACGGCGGCGACTACCTGGCCTGTCTGCAGGCTGCCGTCGAGCTGCTCCCACCGGAGAGCACCGCGGCGCACGCGGCCCGCCACCCGGAGCTGAGCATCGGCCACGGCGTCGGGTGCTACATCGAGGCGACCGGCCGTGGGAGCTACGAGTCGGCCCGGGTCCGGCTGACCCCCTCCGGTGGGTTCGAGGTCGCCACCGGCGCCGCATCGGCCGGTCAGGCGCACGAGACGGTCTTTGCGCAGGTGACCGCCGACGTGCTCGGCGCGCCGCTCGACCGGATCACCGTGCGTCGCACCGACACCGACCTGGTCCGGCACGGCTTCGGCAGCTTCGCCAGCCGGTCCGCGGTCCTGGCCGGGTCGGCAGTGCGGCGCGCTGCCGACGAGTTCATGTCCCAGGCGACCGACCGGGCCGCCCGACTGCTCGGGGTACCGGCCGAGCTGGTCAAGAGCACCGTCACCGGGTTCGCCACGGCCGTCGGCGCCTCGCTGCGGGACGTCACCTGGACCGACCTCGCTGCTGCCTGCCGGCCCGGTGGCGCCCAGGAGCAGCTCGGCCCGCTCGATGTCGTCGAGTACTTCCACCCCCGGACGGTGACGTGGACCATGGGCGCGCACGCCGCTGTCGTCGGCGTGCACCGCGGCACGGGAGCCGTCTCGGTGCTCGACTACGCCGTGGCCCACGAGGGCGGCGTGGAGATCAACCCCCTCGTCGTCGAGGGCCAGATAATCGGCGGTGTCGCCCAGGGCATCGGCGGCGCGCTGCTCGAGGAGTACCGCTTCTCGCCGGAGGGCCAGCCGACCTGCACGACCCTGGCCGAGTACCTGCTGCCGGGCACGTGCGACGTGCCGGACGTGAGGATCAGGCATCTGGCCGTGCCGACCACGAACAACCCGCTCGGGGTACGGGGCGCCGGGGAGAGCGGCACCATCGCCGTGTCCGCAGCGGTGGCCGGGGCCGTCGACGACGCCCTGGCGGGACGGGTCCACGTGAGCCGGACCCCGATCAGCACGGCACTGCTGCGTGCCGCCCTCGACACCGAAGGGGGGACGGACCAGTGAAGCCGGCGCCGTTCGCCTACCTGCGCGCCCGTTCCGTGGCGCACGCCCTGGGCCTGCTCGCCCCCACATCCGAGGAGGGTGACAGCAAGGTGCTGGCCGGCGGCCAGAGCCTGGTCACCCTGATGAACCTGCGGTTGGCCCGACCGGACCGACTGGTCGACATCGGTGGCCTCACCGAGCTGGAGCGCACCTTCGAGGACACCGATGCGGTCGTGCTAGGGGCCCTCGTGCGCCACCGGATGCTGGAGACCGACCCGACCCTTCGGCGCCGGATCCCGCTCGTGGCGGCGGCCGTCGGCCACATCGGGCACGTCGCGATCCGCAACCGCGGGACGCTGGGCGGCTCGCTGTCGCACGCCGACCCGGCTGCCGAGCTCCCCCTGGTCATGACCGTGCACGACGCCGTCATCCACGTCGAGTCCGCCCGGGCCGGGCGCCGGGCCATCCGGGCCGAGGAGTTCTTCGAGTCCGTCTTCACCACGACGATGGAGCCGGACGAGCTGCTGACCTGGGTCACCGTGCCCAGTGCCCGACCGGGGCAGGGTTGGGGCTTTGTCGAGTTCGCCCCGCGGATCGGCGACTACGCCCAGGCCGGCGCGGCCTGCCTCGTCACCGTCCGGCCCGACGGGACGGTGACAACCGTGCGCGCCGGCCTCATGGCGGCAGCCGACCGCCCCCTCATGGTCAGTCGACCCGACGACGTGGTGAGCGGCATACCGACCGAGCAGACGTGGACGCGGCTGGCGGCCCAGTGGACGAGCGGGCTGGAGCCGATGACCGACGACCCGGAGCACACGCGCGCCCTGTGCCGGGTCGCCCTGGCCCAGGCCCTCGGCGCCGCCTACCGACGGGGCCGCACCAACGAGCAGGAGGCAGCATGACCCTCGAGGCCACCGACCGGGCCGTGCCCCAACGGGTCTCACTGTCCACCACGGTCAATGGACGCCCGGTCACCGTGGAGATCCCGCCGCGGCTGACGCTCGCCGACCTGCTGCGCGAGCGGCTACATCTGACCGGCACCCACCTGGGCTGCGAGCACGGGGTGTGCGGTGCCTGCACCGTGCTCGTCGACGGGCGCAGCGTCCGGTCCTGTCTGCTGTTCGCCGTCCAGGTCGAGGGGTGCGAGGTCGTGACGGTCGAGGGGCTCGGCGACAACCCGACGACCAGTCGCCTCAAGAGCGCGATGTCCCGGCACCACGGCCTGCAGTGCGGCTTCTGCACGCCCGGGATGCTCGTGACGGCAACCGAGCTGATCGAGGGACAGCCGCCGGGCGCGCTGCTCGACGAGGGGCACGTCCGGGAGACCCTCTCGGGCAACCTCTGCCGGTGCACCGGCTACCAGGGCATCGTCCGGGCGGTCCTCGACGCCGCAGCCGAGTCGTCGCCCGAATGCTGCACCCGAGGGGGGTGCCGGTGAGCGGGTCCACGCTCGAGCAGGTCGACACCCACTTTCTCGAGGCGATCGCCGCCCTGGGCGTCGACGCACACCCGCCGGAGGGTACCCGGCCCGGGCTGCTGGGCGATGGACTCGCCCCGGCACGGGCACTGGAGCTCTTCGACGCCCAGCTGGGCAGCCGCCACCTCGACCTGGTGGCCCGCACACTACGGGCCCGTGGGGAGGGCTTCTACACGATCGGATCGTCCGGCCACGAGGGCAATGCCGCCGTCGCCGCGGCGCTCCGGCCGACCGACCCGGCCCTGCTGCACTACCGCTCGGGCGGCTTCTACCTCGAGCGGGCCCGCCAGGTGCCCGGCAGCGACGGGATCCGGGACGTGCTGCTCGGCCTGGTGGCGGCCACCGACGACCCGATCTCCGGTGGGCGACACAAGGTGTTCGGCCGTCAGGACCTGGCCGTCATCCCGCAGACCTCGACCATCGCCTCACACCTCCCGCGGGCCCTCGGCGTGGCCTTCTCGCTCTCCCGCGCCCAGAAGCTCGGTGTGCAGCCGGCTTGGCCCGCGGACTCGGTCGTCGTGTGCAGCTTCGGCGACGCCTCAGCCAACCACTCCACGGCAACCGGGGCGATCAACTCGGCGATCCAGGCCGCCTACCGGGGCCTGCCCCTGCCGCTGCTTCTCGTGTGCGAGGACAACGGCTTGGGCATCAGCGTCCCCACGCCACGTGGCTGGATCGCGAAGGCCTACGGCGACCGCGCCGGACTGCGCTACGTCACCGCGGACGGCAGTGACCTGACCGACATCGTCCCGGTCGCGCAGGAGGCGGCCGACTGGGTGCGCCGGACTCGCCGACCGGCGTTCCTGCACCTGCGCACGGTCCGGCTCATGGGACATGCCGGGACCGACCTGGAGTCCGCCTACCGCCCCGCCGACCAGATCACCGCCGACCTGGACCGGGACCCCCTGCTCGGCACCGCCCGGCTGCTCACCGCCTCGGGTGTCCTGCGCCCCGCCGAGATCCTGGACCGGTATGAGGCCAAGCGGGCCCAGGTGCGTACCGCCGCGGAGCAGGTGGCCGGCCTGCCCCGGCTGGCCTCGCGCGAGGCGGTGGTCTGGGCCGTCGCCAGTGACCGCCCGGCCGTCGTGCGAGAGCTGGCGGCGCGATGCGCACCGGACCCGGCGCGACACCAGGCGTGCGGCGGGTCGCTCCCGGAGGACCGTGGGCCGCTGACCCTCGCCCAGTCGATCAACCGGGCGCTGGCCGACCTGATGGCGCTCGAGCCGGGGGCCATCGTGTTCGGGGAGGATGTCGGCGCCAAGGGCGGCGTCTACGGAGTCACCCGCGGCCTCCAGCGCCGTCTCGGACCGGCCCGGGTCTTCGACACCCTCCTCGACGAGCAGACCATCCTCGGCCTGGCCCTCGGCGCCGGGGTCACCGGCCTGCTGCCGATCCCGGAGATCCAGTACCTCGCCTACCTGCACAACGCCGAGGACCAACTCCGCGGGGAGGCGGCCACCCTGTCCTTCTTCTCGGCCGGCCGCTACCGCAACCCCATGGTCGTGCGGATCGCAGGCTATGCCTACCAGCGCGGCTTCGGGGGCCACTTCCACAACGACAACGCGATCGGGGTGCTGCGCGACATCCCCGGTCTGGTCATCGCCTCCCCCGCTCACCCGGCGGACGCCCCTGCCATGCTGCGCACCTGCGCCGCCGCTGCCCGGGCGGACGGCCGGGTGTGCGCCTTCCTCGAGCCGATCGCGCTCTACCACACCAAGGACCTGCACGAGCATGGCGACGGGGGTTGGCTGGCGCGGTATGCCGCTCCCCGCGCCTGGACGCTGGGGCACGTCCCGCTCGGGCGCGCCCGCACCCACGGTGACGGCACCGACCTGACGATCGTCACGTTCGGGAACGGGCTGTACCTGAGCCTTCGCGCGGCGGCCGCCCTCGCCCGGTCGGGGATCGGCGCGCGCGTGGTGGACCTGCGGTGGCTGGCACCGCTCCCGGTGCAGGACATCGTCCGGGAGGCCCAGGCCACCGGCCGGGTGCTGGTCGTCGACGAGACCCGCCGCACCGGTGGAGTCTCCGAAGGCATCATCACCGCCCTGGTCGATACCGGCTTCGCCGGCCGGATCAAGCGAGTCGCCAGCGCGGACAGTTTCATCCCACTGGGCGATGCCGCCTGGCACGTTCTGGTCAGTGAGGGCGAGATCGAGAAGGCGGCCCGGGAGCTGGTCGGCGACATCGAGCAGCGGCGGAGCTGACGCCCCGCTCTCAACGGCCGCGAGGTGGGCAACCGGCATCACCCGACATGGGCATGCCGACAGCGCAGCTCCTCGCGGCGATCGAGCGCAGGTGCGCCGCGGACCTCGGCAACCCGCAACGCCCCGGCCCAGGTGTGGAAGTAGGCCAAGGGCCCGTCGTCGCTGAGGCCCTGGGCCCCGAAGACCTCGATGGCCGACCGACCAGGCGCTCGGCCACAAGGCAGGCAGACCGAGGCTCACCCGTCGACCCGCGACCGTCGTCACCACGGTCGAGCACCCTTTGGCCGCACCGTCTTGCGATCGCGAGGAAATCGGTATGTGCATTGAGCGCGGTCACCTCCTCGATGCTCAGCCCGGACCCGGCGGCGACGCCGGAGAGCTCGTCGCACTGTTCAGGCCGCCACGAGGTGAGTGTCTCCCGAGTGTGCGCCGCGGCGTCGCGCTCGCGTGCCGTCGAGATCCCGACGGCACGGAAGGGCCCCGAGTAGCCAACAGAGGCTCGCAGCGGGCGGTTCCGGAGCATTGCGCCGCGGGCCTGACCCAGTTCCCGGCGCGAGTCTCCTGCGATCGTCAGGTGGCGGCGCTCGCTCGCCTGCCTTATGTCCGTTCTCCATCCTCGCGCATCTGCGGCCCGTCTCGGTGCGTGCGTCCGCGCACGGATCGGGGGTCACGCGGACTCGCCCAGCAGCCCCTCGCGCAGGCCGCGTTCCGGCTTCCAGCCCGGTCTGGGCGCGCAGACCGGCCGTAGGCGCGCGCTCGCCGCATCCCGAGGCGCCCGTATGTCGCTGAGCCAGGTGCGCCGCATACGGCTCGGGTGGCGCGCAGCCAGTCCACGAACGGTCCCGATGCGCCCTCAGCGGTGGCTCCCGACACCCCGGAGCGGACCTGACGGGGGCAATGGAGGCACGACGGCAGCCGAGGGCGTAGATTGCCGCACATGGAGCGCCCCGCGAAGTCCTCCGCAGCAGAGTCCGTCGCCCCGACGGCGGGCCAGATCATGTCGACACCGGTGATCACCGTGTCACCAGGCGACTCGGTCGGCGACGTAGCCGACCTGTTGCACACCAAGGGCATCAGCGGCGCGCCGGTCGTCGACGAGGTGGGGGTGCTGCTCGGTCTGGTCAGCGAGTACGACCTGCTGGCCCGCAGCGGCTCCACCGCCCAGGACGTGATGACCAAGAGCGTCATCAGCGTCACGACCGACACCCTGGTCAACGACGTGCGCCACCTGCTCATCGACCAGCGGATCCGGCGGCTGCCCGTCACCGAGCACGGCCGTCTCGTCGGGATCGTCAGCCGCGGGGACATCGTCGCGCTGCTGGCCACCGAGTGGGTGTGCCAGTCCTGCGGCGAGGCCGTCCGCGGCGACCACCGACCCGAGAGCTGCCCGCGCTGCCATGCCCCGGGCGACCGCTTCGTCCTCCAGGAGCAGTCCCCCGGATTCTGAGACCAACAGCTCGGCGGGGCAACACCCCGCCCCACACCGGCAGGAACGGAGAAGGCGATGGCCGCCACCACGGATCAGCCCATGACCGACCCGCAGGAAGCACAGGCCGCACCCGGCCGCGGCCCGACCGGGGCGCAGAGCTCGCTCGAGGGCGAGTCCGCCGAGACGCTGCGCGGCTACTACCGGCAGATGGTGCTGATCCGCTCGTTCGAGATGCGGTCCGCCGAGATGTACCAGCGGGCCAAGATCGGCGGCTACTGCCACCTCAACCTCGGCGAGGAGGCCACCGTGGTTGGCCTGATGGCCGGGATCGAGCCGCGCGACTACCTCTTCACCACCTACCGGGAGCACGGGTACGCGCTGGCCCGGGGGATGGCACCCGGACCGGTCATGGCCGAGCTGTTCGGCAAGGTGACCGGGGTCTCCGGGGGCCGGGGCGGCTCCATGCACCTGTTCGACCCGAAGGCGCGGCTGCTCGGCGGCTACGGCATCGTCGGCGGCCAGATCCCGCCCGCGACCGGTGCGGCCCTCGCGGTCACCTACCGCGACGAGCCCGGGTCCGAGGCGGAGGCGGTCATGTGCCTGCTCGGCGACGGCACGACCAACATCGGCGCCTTCCACGAGTGCCTCAACCTGGCCGGGCTGTGGCGCCTGCCGATCGTCTACGTCGTCATCAACAACCGCCTCGGCATGGGTACGCCGGTCGACAAGGCGTCCGCCGAGCCCGACCTCTACAAGCGGGGGTGCTCCTACCGGATGCCGGGAGTGCGCATCGACGGCGACGACGTCGTCACGGTGCGCGACGCGACCCGCGCGGCGATGGAGCAGGCCCGGGCGGAGCGCCAGCCGAGCATCATCGAGGCGATGAGCTACCGCCTGCGTGGCCACTCGGTCGTCGACCCGGCGAAGTACCGGTCCAAGGAGGAGGCGGCGCAGGTGCGCGAGATGGACCCCATCCCGGCCTTCCGGGACCGGCTCGTGGCCGCCGGGGTGCTCGATGACGAGCAGGCCGACGCCATCGAGGCGGAGGAGGCCAAGCGGGTCGCCGACGCGGTGGCCTTCGCCGACGAGAGTCCCGACCCGCAGGTGGCCAACCTGTTCGACTACGTCTACGCGACGCCGGTGGCCAACGCGCCGACCCGGCTGCCGGCCGATCCCGTGGTCACGGTCCCCGCGTCGGAGCAGGGGGTGCGGTGATGGGCGAGCTCAGCTACCGCGAGGCGTTGCGCCAGACCCTGCGCACCGAGCTGCAGCGCGACGACTCGGTCGTGCTGCTCGGTGAGGAGATCGGGGTCTTCGAGGGCTCCTACAAGATCACCGCCGGGCTGCTCACCGAGTTCGGCCCCACCCGGGTACGCGACACCCCCATCGCCGAGGAGGGCTTCGTCGGCGCGGGGATCGGGATGGCCATGCTCGGCATGCGACCGGTGATCGAGATCATGACTATCAACTTCACCCTGCTGGCCATCGACCAGATCGTCAACCACGCCGCCAAGATCCGCTCGATGTTCGGCGGACAGGCCTCGGTCCCGCTGGTGATCCGCACCCCCGGCGGCGGCGGGCAGCAGCTGGCCGCCACCCACTCGCAGAACCTCGAGGTCTGGTACGCCCACGTGCCCGGCCTGAAGGTGGTCGCCCCCTCGACGCCGGCCGACGCCAAGGCCCTGCTCACCGCGTCGATCCGCGACGACGACCCCGTGCTGTTCCTGGAGAACCTCGCGCTCTACAACACCAAGGGCGAGGTGCCCGACGGCGAGCAGGTCGGCGAGATCGGCACCGCCGCCGTGGTCAAGGAGGGCACCGACCTGACCGTCGTCAGCTACTCGCGGGCGGCCCTCGTCGCGCTGGAGGTGGCCCGCCGGTTCGAGGAGGAGGGCGTCTCGATCGAGGTCGTCGACCTGCGCAGCCTGCGTCCGCTCGACCGCGAGACGGTCTGCGCGTCGGTCCGCAAGACCAGCCGGGCGGTCGTGCTCGAGGACGACTGGCTCTCCTACGGCATCGGCGCGGAGATCGCGGCCACCATCCAGGAGGGCGCCTTCGACTACCTCGACGCACCCGTGCGCCGGGTGGCGCAGGCCGAGGTGCCACTGCCGTACGCGAAGCCCTTGGAGAACGCGGCGATGCCCGACGCCGCAGACCTGACCAAGGTCATCAACGAGGTGCTCGACGCCACCCGGTTCGCCCGCTAGGAACTCGTCAGGAGCCTGTCATGCCAGAGGTTGCCATGCCCCGCCTGTCCGACACCATGACCGAGGGAGTCCTCGCCCGTTGGCTGATGAACGAGGGCGACGAGGTCCACGTCGGTGACATCCTCGCCGAGATCGAGACCGACAAGGCGACGATGGACCTCGAGGCGTACGAGGCCGGGCCGCTGACCAGGATCCTGGTCCAGGCCGGCACGACCGTGCCGATCGGCCAGACGCTCGCCATCATCGGCGAGGCCGGTGCCGCGGGCGCCGCCGCTGCGCCGCCCGCGCCGGCCGCCGCACCGGCCCCCCAGGCCCCGGCCACCGCACAGCCGGTGCCGGCCGAGACGTCCGCACCGGCTGCGCCCGCCGCCGCATCGACGGGCCGGGTGCGGGCCACCCCGCTCGTGCGAGCCCTCGCCCGCGAGCAGGGCATCGACCTGACGACCGTCACCGGCTCCGGGCCGGGCGGCCGCATCGTGCGGGCCGACCTGCAGGCGGTCGCGTCGCAGCCACCCGCGGCCGCGGCACCGACGAGCCCGGCCGCCGCACCCGGTGTGGCGGCGCCCGCGCCCGCCCCCGAACCGGTCGCGGGCGACGAGAAGACCCCGCTCAGCAGGATGCGGCGGATCACCGCCGACCGGCTGACCCAGAGCGAGGCGGCGCCGCACTTCTACCTGACCGTCGTCGTCGACGTCGCCAACCTGCTCGACTTCCGCCGTCAGCTGAACGCGCAGCTCGAGTCCGACGGGGTGCGGGTCAGCGTCAACGACCTGTTGGTCAAGGCCTGCGCGGTCGTGCTGCGCGCCCACCCGGAGGTCAACACCTTCTGGGGCGGGGACCACCTGCTGACCCGGGCGAACGTCAACATCGGGATCGCCGTCGCCATCGACCAGGGCCTGATCGTGCCCGTGGTCCGTGACGCCGACCGCAAGACGCTGCGCGAGATCAGCGCCGAGGCCCGGGCCCTGGGCGAGCGAGCGCGCGCGGGACGGCTGACCCCCGACGAGTTCAGCGGCGGCACCTTCACGATCAGCAACCTCGGGATGTTCGGGATCAGCGAGTTCACCGCCGTCATCAACCCGCCCGAGGCGGCGATCCTCGCCGTCGGAGCCGCGGTGGAGACGCCGGTCGTCAAGGACGGCGAGATCGGCGTGACGACCACGATGCGCATGACGCTGACCGTCGACCATCGCGTCCTCGACGGCGCGGTCGCAGCGGCGTTCCTGCGCGACGTGGTCCGGGTGCTCGAGGAACCCCTGCGGATCGTGACCTGAGCCCACCGCTACCGCGCCCGGCCAGTTCGATGCGGTATCTGCCCGTCCGGAGCACTACACTGCCGCCGGGACGGGCCGTCATCGCGTCACGCCGTGACGGCCCTCTCCCATGTTCATGCGCGTCCGCGCCCGCCGACCGGCGGGCGGCGGCGCTTGAGTAGTGGCACTTGAGTGGCGGCACCTGAGGGGTGGGCATGTTTGCACGGTGGTGGGCGAGACGACCGGGGTACGCGTTACCCGGAGCATGGACCGCCCTGGTCTTCGCGTGCCTGTCGTTCACGCCGTCGCTGCTGCCGCGACCGGCGTTCTTCCAGGGCTTCGTCGCTGGGGTCAGCGCGGCCATCGGGTATGGGCTCGGGGTCCTCGGGGCGTGGGTCTGGCGGGAGTTCGCCGACCGCGGGGTCCGCCGGACCAGGCCGGCGTCGTGGCGCTGGTTCGGGGTGCTGGCCTGCGTTGCGCTGGTGCTCGCCCTCATCCTCGGGGTGTGGTGGCAGCGGGCGGCCGCGACGCTCGTCGGGCTGACCCCCGAGGCGCCGCTCGCCACGGTGCTCGTGCTGCCCGTCGCGGCCGTCTTCTTCGTCGTGCTGGTCGGTGCCGGACGACTGGTCGCCGCCGGGTACCGGTTGCTGGCCCGCTGGCTGGGCCGGGTCATGGGCGCCCGCGCGGCGCGGGCGCTGGGCGGGGTCACCGTCGTGGTGCTCGCGGTGCTGCTGCTCGACGGGGTGCTGGGCAACGCGGTCATGGGCGGGGTCAACTCGATGTTCTCGGTGCGGGACGCCTCGACCCAGGAGGGAGTCGTGCAACCGACGACCCCCGACCGGTCGGGCGGGCCCGGGTCACTGGTGCCCTGGGACAGCCTGGGGATGCAGGGACGCAGCTTCGTCGCGCGCGGCCCGAACGCCGCCCGGATCGCGCAGGCCACCGGCGCCTCGGCGGAGAACCCGATCCGCATCTACACCGGGCTCGACTCGGCCCCCGACGCCGAGGCTCGGGCCGCGCTCGCGGTGCGCGACCTCGAACGCGCCGGTGGGTTCGAGCGGGCCAACCTGCTCGTGGTCACCACGACCGGCACCGGCTGGGTCGAGCCCAGCTCGGCCAACGCCTTCGAGTACCTGACCGGCGGAGACTCGGCGACGGTGGCGATGCAGTACTCCTTCCTGCCGTCGGCGATCTCCTTCCTGGTCGACCAGCAGCGGGCCCGCGACGCCGGCCGGGCCCTGTTCGACGCGGTCTACGAGAAGTGGTCGAACCTGCCGGCCGACCACCGGCCCCGCCTCTACGTGTTCGGCGAGAGCCTGGGCTCCTTCGGCGGCGAGACCGCCTTCAGCGGGGAGTACGACATGGCCAACCGGGTCAGCGGCGCGCTGTTCACCGGACCGCCGAACTTCAACCCGCTCTACCGCAGCTTCGTCGACCACCGCGACGCCGGCTCACCCGAGATCGAGCCGGTCTACCGCGAGGGGCGGATCGTGCGGTTCACCAACGTCCCGAGCCGGCCGACCCCGCCCGTCGGCAAGCCCTGGGACCGGGCCCATGTGCTGTACCTGCAGCACGCGTCCGACCCGATCACCTGGTGGAGCCCGAGCCTCATCCTGAACCGTCCGGACTGGCTCGAGGAGCCGCGCGGGCGAGACGTGCTGCCGTCCACCCGGTGGATCCCCTTCGTGACCTTCTGGCAGCTGACCGCCGACATGCCACTCAGCATGGAGCCCGGCCCCGGGCACGGACACAACTTCTCCGGCGAGCACGTCGACGCCTGGGCGACGATCCTCAAGGTTCCCGGCTGGACCCCTGAGAAGGCGGCTGCGCTCAAGCAGACCATCCGCGCCAACCTCAGCGCGGGCTACACCGCGACGGTGCTGGACAAGTGAGGTCGGCATGGCGGCAACCGAGGCTCCGCAGACCCCGCCCGACGTGGGCGGCAGGAGCGGCGTAGACCCGCGCGAGCTGATGGCGGTCGTGCTCCTGTCGGTCACCGCCGTCTTCACGGCCTGGGCCGGCTTCCAGTCGAGCTCCTGGAGTGGGGCCACCTCGATCGCGTTCAACCAGTCGTCCTCGGCGCGAGCCGAATCGGCCCACCAGGAGGCGACCGCCGACAAGCGACAGGCGCTTCAGGTCTCGCTGTTCGTCCAGTGGTTCCAGGCCCACAGCCTCGGGAACGCGAGGATGGAGGACTTCATCGAGCGCCGCTTCCCGGCTCCGCTGGACGCAGCCTTCGACGCGTGGATCGCCACCCGGCCCGACACGAACGCGGACGCGCCGCCCACGCCGTTCGCGATGCCGCAGTACGTCCTGCCCGAGGTGGCTGCCGCCGAGCAGGCGTCCCAACGCGCCGACCGGCTCTTCGCCGACGGCCTGAACGCCAGCAGCCGGGCCGACAACTACACCCTGCTGACGGTGCTGTACGCCTCGGTGCTGTTCTTCGCCGGCATGTCCGCGAAGGTCCGCTCGCGCTGGGCCCAGTGGTCCTTGGTGTGGGTCGGCAGCGCGATCTTCCTGCTCGCGACCGGCTTCATCCTCACCCTTCCCAAGCTCTGGTGACCCTTCCCGCCTGCCCTGTCCGGTCGAGGGGGCGTCGCGCCCGGTCGAGCGGGCAGTTCGGCCTCAACGCCGCACCGGGATCGCGTCCTCGGCCCGGTCGCTGACGGCCACCGCCGGCCGCTCGCCGGCCCGCTCGTGCAACGCGAGGCCCACCACCGACGCCAGGACCACCGCGAACCCGACCCACTGGCTGCCGTCCAGCGACCCACCCAGCACGCTCACCCCGACCAGGGCGGCGGTCATCGGGAACGCGAGCTCGGCCAGGGTGGCCCGCGAGGCCGGCGTGGTCCGCAGCCCGCGGTAGTAGAGCAGCAGCGCGAGCAACCCGGGCACCAGCGCGAGCACCACGATGCTCCCGGCCGCACCGACGCCGATCCGCAGCGGGGTGTCGCCCACCAGGGCGATCACCGCGAGCGCCACCAGACCGACCGCGAAGCGCAGCGTCGTGACCTGCGTGAAGGCCAGCTCCGCGCTCGCGGCCCGCCCGAGGACGGTGCCCGCCGCCCACAGCGCCGCCGCGCCGAGAGCCAGCCCAGCGGCATACAGGTTGGTCACGCCGACGGCGAACGGGTCGGGGAAGCTGAGCAGCCACGCCCCCACGAGCGCCGGCAGCGCGAACCACGCGAAGGAGCGACGCAGCCGCTCCCCCAGCAGCAGTGCGGCCAGCAGCAGCGCGATCAGGGGCTGCAGCTTCTGCAGCACCTGCGGGGTGATCGGGTCGCCCAGGCGGAAGGCCGAGGTGAACAGCGTCGTCGCCAGCGCCGACGAACCCGCCCCGATGACCAGGACGCTGACCCGGGTACGCCAGCTTGCGCGCAGCACCGCCCGGATCGCACCCACGAGCCACGGCGACACCAGCGCGACGAGCACGACGTGCTCCCAGAAGACGACGGCAACCGACGGGAACTGCTTCGCGAGGGGGTCTCGCCAGATCGCCGAGAGGCCCCACATGCTGGCGGCCAGGGCGATCAGCCAGGTGCGGTCGGTCCGGATGGTGCGCGCTTCGGCCATGACGGCCACCCTAGGCCGGGGCCCACGGTATGCCGCTGAGCGGGTCGCCTCCGGCCGTGGCCCGGGTGCCCGGCGCGCCCCTCGGGGCTGCCGGTGCGGCCCAACTAGGCTCCTGACGTCAGGCCGGCACCCGGGCTGGGCCAGGGCGCTGCATCCGGCACGGAGGAGGTAATGGTGACGACATCGACGATGGTGCTGGGCCGTCTCGACGAGGTCCGGGCCTGGCAGGAGGAGCTCTACCGGGACCTGCACGCCCACCCGGAGCTCTCGCACCAGGAGCAGCGGACCGCCGAGGCGGTCGCGAGCCGGCTGTCCGCGGCGGGCTGCGAGGTCCACACCGGAGTGGGCGGCACCGGGGTCGTCGGCATCCTGCGCAACGGCACGGGCCCGAGGGTCCTGCTCCGCGCCGACATGGACGCCCTCCCGGTGCGCGAGGCCACCGATCTGCCGTACGCCAGCACGGCGACGGCGACCGACTCGGCGGGGGTCGACCTGCCGGTCATGCATGCCTGCGGTCACGACCTGCACGTCACCTGCCTGCTCGGTGCGCTCGACCTGCTGGCGGGAGCGAGGCAGGCGTGGGGTGGCACCGTCGTGGCGGTGTTCCAGCCGGCCGAGGAGCTCGGCGACGGCGCGCGTGGCATGGTGCAGGACGGCCTGACCGACCTCGTCGGCCCGGTGGACGTGGCGCTGTGCCAGCACGTCCTGCCGCAGCCGGCCGGGAGCGTGGCGACCCGGAGCGGGCCGGTCCTGTCCAGCGCGGACAGCATGCGGGTCGTCGTCCACGGCCGCGGCGGACACGGTTCGATGCCGCACGCGACGGTCGACCCGGTCGTCGTGGCGGCGATGATCGTGGTGCGCCTGCAAACCGTGGTCGCTCGCGAGCTGCCCCCGGGCGAGCCGGCGGTGCTCACGGTCGGTAGCCTGCAGGCCGGCACGAAGAGCAACATCATCCCCGAGTCGGCCACGCTGCTGCTGAACGTACGCACCTACAGCGAGCAGACCCGGACCGTGGTCCTGACGGCCATCGAGCGGATCGTGCGGGCCGAGTGTGCTGCCGCGGGAGCGCCGCGGGAGCCGGAGCTCGAGCTGTTCGACCACTTCCCGGTGACGCAGAACGACCCCGAGGTCACCGCGCGGGTCGCGGCCGCCTTCACCGACCACTTCGGCGCGGCGGTCCGGCAGCTGGACCGGCTGACCGCCAGCGAGGACTTCAGCGACCTGCCCCGGGCCTTCGGGGTGCCCTACACCTACTGGGGGATCGGGGGCACCGACCCCGAGCTGTACGACCGGGCCGCCGCAGCCGGGCGGCTGAACCAGGACGTATCGGTGAACCACTCGCCGCTGTTCGCCCCGGTGCTGCAGCCCACCCTCGACACCGGCACCACCGCCCTGGTGGTTGCTGCGCTCGCCTGGCTCGGACGAGAGCAGCCCGGACGAGAGCAGCCCGGACGAGAGCACTGAGGTGGAGCACGAGACCACCCTGCTGCTGGCCCTCGACCTGACGGGCACCTTCGCGTTCGCGGTGAACGGCGCGCTGACCGCCATGCGCGTCGCCGACGTCGACATCGTCGGCGTGCTCACCCTGGGCATGCTCACCGCGCTCGGCGGCGGCATCGTGCGCGACATCCTCATCGACTCCCTGCCGCCGGCGACGTTCAGCGACTGGCGCTACCTGGCGGTCGCCGCGGGCGGCAGCCTGATCGCGTTCGTCACCGGTCAGCGGCTCTACACGATGATGCGGCCGATCATCGTGCTGGATGCGGCCGGGCTGAGCCTGTTCGCCGTGACGGGCGCGAGCAAGGCCCTGGCCCTCGGGCTGGGGCCGGCCCAGGCGGTCATCCTCGGCGCCATCACGGCGGTGGGCGGTGGCACGCTGCGCGACGCGCTCACCCAGCGGGTCCCCAGCGTCCTGCGCAGCGAGCTCTACGCGATCCCCGCACTCGTGGCGGCGACCGTCGTCGTGCTGTCCACGATCGCCGGTGTCTACGGGCTGCCGTGGGCCCTGGTCGCGGCCGCGGTGTGCTTCGCGATCCGGATGGTCGGGGTGCGCTACCACCTCAACGCCCCGAAGCCGCCGCGCCCCGACCTGTGATCGGCGCCGAACGCTCGCTCGGCGCTCTGCGCTCGTCCTCGCGCCCGCCTGGGTGCGGCTCTCACCCTTCCCCCGCCCGGTCCGGGGACGGCAGCTGTGACCGACGGGCCTCGAGCACGGCGACACAGTTTGCGATGCGCGCCACGACCGTCGCGAGCTGCATCTGACAGGCCCGCAGCTCGCCGTTGAGCGCGCCTCCGCCGACGTCGAGCCAGACGTCGAGGAACCGCTCCAACCGGTCGATGGAAGGCACCGCGACCTCGGGCAGGTCGAGGTCGGGGACGCCGAGCGCGTGGGCCTGCGGCACGAAGCCGCCGACGAACTCGGTGATCTGCTGAAGGTCACGCCGCACCTCCTCGATCCGGTCGAACTTCAGCCGGGAGACGCTTCCGCCGCCGGAGACCAGGTCCCAGCTCGACCAGCCGCACGCCGCGGCCAGCGTGCCCTGCGCGGTGTCGAGCGCCTGCAACGTGCCTCGCCCCGTCCCGATCGCGACGTCGAGGTCGGTCAGCTCGCGGCGCGCCCCGAGCGCTCGTCGTGCCTCGGCGGCCACCGAGGGGGCGCGCGCGATAGGGTTGTCGCCCTGCTCCGCGAGCCCGACGAGCGCTTGCTCGTAGTCGGCCTCGGCGGCGTCGAGCAGGCGGCTCCGGTCGTCGAGACCGGTCAACTCGGCCCGGCAGCGGACCACCTCGGCGTCCGCGGCCGCCAACGCCGCGCGCGGCTGCCACGTCCGCCTCGAGCCGGGCACGGTCGGGCGTGGACTGCCCGCGCAGGCCGGCCAACAGCCAGCCGGACCAGGACGACCGAGCGTCACGTGCCCGCTCGGCAGCGGCCAGCACCTCCACCCGGGTCCGGTGCTGGTCATGCGACAGCGCCGCCGAGTCGTTGCCTTCCACCCAGGCCAGTACCTGCTCGAAGCAGGCCCGCGAGTCGGTCCCGAAGACCTCCGGCGTCTCGCTGGTCGCGCCCGTCACCGCGCGCTCCTGCGCTCGGCCCGGGCATCGCAGGGCTTGCAGCAGCCGGTAGCGCTTCTCGCGTACCCCGGACTCATCGGTCACCTCATCGACCAACTCATCGGTGAACGTGGGGCGCCAGCACCCCGATCGAGATCCGGCCCGCGCAACGGCTCCCGGGCCGCTCCTGACTCACGAGTCGCTCCAGCCTCGCTCCAGCCACACCCGGAACATAGACCACACCAACACCAAAGTCACGGACATTGCGACCTGCCCGGAATCTCGGACCCGGTTCCAGCGCGCGTTGCCGGCGATCCCGGAGTAGTATCCGGTGAGTCACTTTCGCACAACTCTGAGGGGGAGCTGGTTCCACGAAATGAACAGGGCGGAAGATGAACCAAGTGTGGTGCCATTGCGTAACCCTGAATGCGACGAACCGGGCTGCACTCGACCGGTTACAATGCTTCACCACATTCACGCGGGGACCGCACCCGAGGGGCCAATCCGCGCGACGGAACGGTACTGCGAGATTCATTCCGAACCGCACCGCAACGACCCACGGTTCCTCTCGGCTGCGCCATGGTCGCGAGAAGCCGATCCGATCCTGAGCCACTTCGACGCACAGGCTGTCTGGGGGGACCAATCATGATAGGACGCAAGGCAATCGGCATGGCGGCTTCCGTAATCGTCGCTGGCGCAATGGTTCTCGCGGCCCCTCTCGCGTCGGCCAACACGGGCGCGCCGGGCACCCCGAGCACGGACGTACCAGGCGCGTCGAGCACGGACGCACCGGGCGCGTCGTTCGCGGATGACCCCGGGACAGCGAGCACGGAGCGGGCAGGGAACGCGGTTGACCCCTGCGCGCTGCCGAAAGCGCAACGTAAGGGCGGCTGGCTGTGCATAGACCGCGAGGAGTCCGAGAAGGAAATGCGGGCTCAGATCGCACGCGAGAAGTTGCGGGCCGCAACCCTAGGCAGAACAAGCGGATTCGCGGTCACCGGTGACGGCGTGGCCGGGAAGTGCATGATTTCCGGGTGCTGGTATATCCAATCCGGTTACGCCTCAGCGTCATTCAGCGGCAAAGGGTACTACGGCGTGAACAGCACCCAACTCGGCTCGGTCACCTTCAACATCAAAGACAACATGAAAGGCAACCAAACCGAGACGTCTGTCCAGTCTGCGAAGTTCAACACCCGCTCGTCATGGGAGAACCACTGGCAGACCGAGCGCTACTACGTGTCCGGCTCGTGCACCGGCGGCTGTCCAATGAGCCCTCGGTCGGTCGAGTGGCAGAACGACGTGTCGACCTGCGCGGGCTGCACGAACTCGTGGGCACCGATCTACACAGTCGGGAAAACGGCATACGCGACCACGCTGCACCGGCTCGTCTGGCGCGTCTACAACTACACCGGGTATTGGTGGGCGAACATCAAGTCCGTCAAGGCGTGGCGGAACTCAGCCGGTACCCAGTACTGGTACTCAGGCACGTACGACGACCCGGCACTCGTGTCGACCCCGTACGCAGGCGGGTATAGCCAATTCGGCTAAGCCATAACACGGTCGGCCAGTCGGCCAGTCAAGTTCAGCTCAAGTCCGCCCGGACTGATCCCCGTGCATGGAACTCGACGCGCCCTTGGGCTCCGGTCGAGGTTTGGGCCCCCTCGCCTGTGCGGCTGGGTCGGGCCGGGATGCCACCGGGATGGGCCCAGGGTCAGTCCATCAGTCGGCCAGGGCGCGCCCGCGCCACTCCGGCAGCCCGAGCGCGGCAGCCGCCGCGAGGACGAACGCGCCCCCGAACACCCCGAAGACGAGCCCGCTGCCGCCGAGGCCGAGCAGCCAGGGGACTGACAGCGGCGCGAGGATCGAGGCGACCCGTCCGAAGGCCGCCGCCGATCCGGCCCCGCTCCCGCGCAGCGCCGTCGGGTAGACCTCCGGCGTCACCGCGTACAGGGCACCCCACGCGCCGAGGTTGAAGAAGGACAACGCGCACCCGGCGGCGATGATCGCCACCTCGGTGCCGGCCTGTCCGAACGCCGCCGCGGACACCGCCGACCCCAGCAGGAACGAGGCCAGGGTCGCGCGCCGCCCCCACTTCTCGATGAGGACGGCGGCGGCGGCATACCCGGGCAGCTGCGCGAGGGTGATCACGAGGGTGAACTGGAAGGACTTGGTCAGCGAGAAGCCGTCCGCCACGAGCAGGCTCGGGATCCAGATGAAGGCGCCGTAGTACGAGAAGTTCACGAAGAACCAGACCAGCCACAACGCTGCCGTGCGGCCCCGCAGCGGTCGCTCCCACAGCGCCGTCCAGCCCGGCGCGGCCTGCGCCTGCGCCGTGGGCGACGGGACGGGGGCCACGCCGGAGGCTGCCTCGAAGCTGCGCACGGCCGCCTCGGCCTGCTCGGTGCGCCCGCGCGACTCGAGGAAGCGCACGGACTCCGGCAACCGGGCCCGGACCAGAACCGCGTAGAGCGACGGGACGAGCCCGAGGAACAGCGCCCAGCGCCACCCGTCGGCCGAGGCGGGCACCACGAGGTAGCCGATCAGCGCCGCCAGCAGCCAGCCGACCGCCCAGAACGCCTCCAGGATGACGACGACGCGGCCCCGGATCCGCGCCGGGGAGTACTCGCTGACCAGTGTCGAGGCGACCGGCAGCTCCGCCCCGAGACCGAGCCCGACCACGAACCGCAGCACGATCAGCATCGCGACACCGGTCGACAGCCCGGTCGCGCCGGTCGCCGCCCCGTAGACGAGCAGGGTCAGCGCGAAGACGTTGCGGCGACCGATCCGGTCCGCGAGCAGGCCCCCCACCGATGCGCCGATCGCCATGCCCACGAAGCCGATCGACCCGATCCACGACAGCTGCGTGGCACTGAGCCCCCACTGCTTCGCGAGCGCGGCCATGACGAACGCGATGAGCCCGACGTCCATCGCGTCGAGGGCCCAGCCAATGCCCGAGCCGACCAGCAGCCGCCGGTGCTGGGCGTTGAACGGCAGCCGGTCGAGTCGCTCGCTGCGGGTCAGGGCCGTCGGGTCCGAGACCTGCGGGTCGGTCGCAGAGACGCTCACGTTCGCTCCTTATGGTCCACCCGAGCATATTCCGTGCCGTGAGCGGTCTCAAGGGTCACTCGCGCCGAGGGTCACCGCCGAGCGGCGCGGCCGCCCAGCGGCATACCCCTCGTGGTATGCCGCTCAGCCCGTCGGCGCGACAGCCGCGTCCGTGGGTCGACGGGCCACCATCAGGCCGATCCGGCCGTGCTGGACGAGCTCGTCACGCTGGTTGCGCAGCTCGAAGCGCCGGTCGAGGATCCCGGCATCGCCGCGGCTGGTCGGTCGGGTGCCGACGATCTCGACCGAGCAACGGACGGTGTCACCGATCAGGATGGGCCCGGTGAAGCGCCAGTCGTCGATCCCGAGCAGCGCGATCGAGCTGTCCTCGAAGACCCCGAGGCGCGAGGCGAGCCCCATCGCGACCGAGATGCCCAGCATGCCGTGGGCGATCCGCTCGCCGAACCTGCTCGTGCGCATCGACTCGGCGTCGGTGTGCGGCGGGTTGGTGTCCCAGCTCCACCCGGCGAACAGCACGACGTCGGTCTCGGTGATGGTGCGGCCCTGGGTCGTGAAGACCTGGCCGACCGCGAAGTCCTCGAAGAACATCCGGCGAGCCTACGGGAGCCGGGCGCCGGCGTGGCGGCGCAGCTCGGCCCGGGCCAGGGCGTCCTTGTGCACCTCGTCGGGGCCGTCGGCGAAGCGGAGGGTCCGGATGCCGGCGAACGCCGCCGCCAGCTCGGTGTCCTGGGACAGTCCGGCCGCGCCGTGTGCCTGGATCGCCTTGTCGAGCACCCACTCGACCGTCCTGGGCGTGGCGATCTTGATCGCCTGGATCTCGGTGTGCGCGCCCTTGTTGCCGACCGTGTCCATCAGCCACGCCGTCTTGAGCACCAGCAGGCGCAGCTGCTCGACCCGGACGCGCGCCTCGGCGATCCAGTCGCGCACCATGCCCTGCTCCGACAGCGGCCGGCCGAAGGCCACCCGTCCCGAGACGCGCCGGCACATCGCCTCGATGGCCAGCTCGGCGACGCCGATCGCGCGCATGCAGTGGTGGATCCGGCCCGGGCCGAGCCGCGCCTGGGCGATCGCGAAGCCGCTGCCCTCCTCGGCGATCAGGTTGCTCGCCGGGACCCGCACGTCGGTGAGGGCGATCTCCGCGTGGCCGCCGTGGTCGTGGTCGTCGTAGCCGAAGACCTCCATCCCGCGGACGACCTCGACGCCCGCCGCGTCGCGCGGCACCAGGATCATCGACTGCTGCCGGTGCCGCGGCGCGGTCGGGTCGGTCTTGCCCATCACGATCAGGACCCGGCAGTCCGGGTTCATCGCCCCGGTGGTCCACCACTTGCGACCGTTGACGACGTAGTGGTCGCCGTCGCGGCGGATGCTCGTGGCGATGTTCGTCGCGTCGCTGCTGGCGACCCCGGGCTCGGTCATCGCGAAGCCGGAGCGGATCTCGCCGCGCAGCAAGGGATCGAGCCACTGCCGTTGCTGCGGCTCGGTGCCGAACTCGTTCAGCACCTCCATGTTGCCGGTGTCCGGGGCCGCGCAGTTGAGGGCCGCCGGGGCCAGACGCAGGCACCGGCCGGTGATCTCGGCGAGCGGCGCGTACTGCAGGTTGGTCAGGCCGGCCCCCCGCTGGCCGGGCAGGAACGCGTTCCACAGCCCGCGGGACCGCGCCTCGTCGCGCAGCTGCGCCAGCACCGGCACCGTGCTCCACGCCCACCGGTCGGCGAGCGCGCCGACCTGCTCGTCGAAGGTGCCGGCGGCTGGGAGGACCCGCTCGTCCATGAAGGCGAGCAGGCGCTCGCTCAGCTCGCGGGTCCGGTCGTCGGGGGCGAAGTCCATCAGTCCTCCTGGTCCGGGCGCAGGCAGCGCAGGCCCTGCGCGACGAGCGGCTCGACGGCCGCGCCGATCGAGTCGAATCCGGCACCGACGGTCTGGCCGTGCGTGTACCGGTAGTGGATCCCCTCCAGGATCACGGCGAGCTTGAACCAGGCCAGCCCGAGGTGGAAGCCGAGGTGGGCCAGGTCGCGGCCCCGGCCGGTCGCGTACCGGTCCAGCGCCTCGTCGGGAGTGAGGAACCCGGGCGCGAGCGAGGCGTCGGAGACGGCGTTGCTCTCGACCAGGGCCGGCATGGTCAGGTAGGCGTGCAGCAGGGCGACGTCGGTGAGCGGGTCGCCGAGCGTGGCCATCTCCCAGTCGAGGACGGCGCGCACCCGGTCGGCGTCGTCGACCAGCAGGTTGTCGAGCCGGTAGTCGCCGTGCACGATGCCCGCCGGCCCCTCGACCGGCTCGGCGGCGGCGAGCCGGGCGTGCAGCTCGTCGATCCCGGGCACGTCCCGGCTGCGCGAGGCGTCGAGCTGCTGCTGCCACCGCCGCACCTGCCGAGCCAGGAAGCCCTGCGGGCGGCCGAAGTCGCCGAGCCCGACGGCCTCGGGGTCCACCTCGTGCAGCCCGACCAGGGTGTCCACCATTCGCTCGCTGATGCCCCGGACCCGTTGCGCGCCAAGGACGCCCAGCTCGGACGCGAGCCGGTACGGGATCCCGGTGACGTGCTCCATCACGTAGAACGGGGCTCCGATGACCTCGGGGTCGGGGCACGCGGCATACATCCGCGGCACGGGCACGGCCGTGTCGCGCAGGGCCGACATGACCCGGTGCTCCCGGCCCATGTCGTGCGCCGTCGCCAGCACGTGCCCGAGCGGTGGCCGCCGCACGATGACCGAGCGCCGCCCGTCGGTGACGGCATACGTGAGGTTCGACTTCCCGCCCGCGACGAGGCTGGCCTGCAGCGGGCCGGCCAGCAGCCCGGGTGCCGCCCGCGCCAGGAAACGCCCCAGCGGCGCGAGCGGGAGGCCCGGTGGGTCCTGGCTCATGCGCCGCTCAGCCCTTCGGCCCCCCGGCGACGTAGATGACCTGGCCTGAGACGAAGCCGGCCTCCTCGCTGGTCAGGAACGCGGCGACCGCCGCGATGTCCTCGGGCTGCCCGACCCGCTGGACCGGGATCTCCTTGGCGCTGTAGGCGATGAAGTCCTCGAAGGACACGCCGAGGCGCTCCGCGGTGGCCCTGGTCATGTCGGTCTGGATGAAGCCAGGGGCGATCGCGTTGGCGGTCACGCCGAACTTGCCGAGCTCGATGGCGAGGGTCTTCGTGAAGCCCTGCATACCGGCCTTGGCGGCCGAGTAGTTGACCTGGCCGCGGTTGCCGAGCGCCGAGGTGGAGGAGAGGTTGACGATGCGGCCCCACTTCGCCTTGGTCATGTACGCCTGGGCGGCCCGGGTCATCAGGAACGAGCCGCGCAGGTGGACCCCGAGGACGGCGTCCCAGTCGCCGACGGTCATCTTGAAGATGAGGTTGTCACGGGTGATGCCCGCGTTGTTGACCAGGATCGTGGGGTCGCCGAGCTCGCTGGCGACCCGCTCGACCGCGGTCTGCACGGCCGCCTCGTCGGCGACGTCGACGCCCACGGCGACCGCCCGGCCGCCGATGCTGGTGATCGCCTCGACCGTTGTCGCGCAGGCGGGCTCGTCGAGGTCGAGGACCGCCACGGCATGCCCCTCCCCGGCCAGCCGCCTGGCGACGGCCGCACCGATGCCGCGAGCGGCGCCGGTGACGATGGCGGTGCGGGGGGTCTGTGCGTTCACTGCTGCTCCTCGGTGTCGGTGACTTGGGTATGCCGCTCGCTCGCGTCCGGCTCGCCGGCCCGGTGCCCGCCCGTCGAGCGGTGCGTCGGGGTGCCGGGTCTCGCGTGGCGGCACGGCCGTCGCACCGGCGTGGACCATTGCCCAGGACATGAGCGCTTGCTTACCATGACGAGTCGGCACGTGGTTCGTCAAGTCGGTGTGGGCCACGTCATCCCCGGGAAGGAGAGCGCGGTGCAGCAGTCCAGTGCGGTGCAGCAGCGCAGTGCGGCGCAGCGCCCCGGTGCAGCCGAGCCGACACCTGCGCAGCAGCGGATCCTCGACGCGGCGGCGCGGTGCTTCGGCGAGCGCGGCTTCCACGGCACCACGACCCGCGACATCGCCCGGCAGGCCCAGCTGTCCGCCGCCGTGCTCTACGTCCACTACCCGACCAAGGAGGACGTCCTCTACGAGATCTCCCGGGCCGGCCACGTGGCCGCCCTCGAGGTCCTGTGCGCGGCCGCAGCCCGGGGGACGACGGCGACGGAGCGGCTCGGCGGCATGGCCCACGACTTCGCACTGTGGCACGCCCGCAGCCACGCCGTCGCGCGGGTCGTCAACTACGAGCTCGGCGCGCTGACCCCGGAGCACCACGAGCAGATAGCAGTCCTGCGCCGGCAGATGGAGCAGGCCACCCGGGACGTGCTCGAGTCGGGGGTGCTCACCGGGGAGTTCGCCGTCGAGAACCCCGCCCTGACGGCGCTCGCGGTGCTGAGCCTCGCCGTCGACCTCGGCCGCTGGTTCCGGGCCTCCGGCGCGTGGCAGCCCGAGCACGTGGCCGCGCACTACCGCGAGCTCGCCCTGCGGATGGTCCGCTCCCGCTGACCCCCAGCCGACGCGCAGCCTCGAAGGCCAGTATTGCGGCATGGGTGCGTACGCGGCTGCGCTCGCGGGCATGCTCCTCTACGGGGTCGCCTCCGTCGCCCAGGCGTATGCCGCCGGGCGGGCCAGCGGCGCGGCCGTGCTGCGCCACCCCGCCTACGTCGCCGGACTCGGCTGTGACCTGCTCGCCTGGGTCGCCTCGCTCGTGGCGCTCGCGGTACTGCCGCTCTTCGTCGTCCAGTCCCTGCTCGCCGGGTCGCTCGCGGTGACGGTCGTGCTGTCCCGGCTCGTCCTCGGCACCCGGTTCGGCCCGTCGGCCCGGGTCGCGACGGTCGCCGTCGTGGTCGGCCTCGGGTGCGTGTCGTGGTCGGCGGGGACGGAGTCGAGCCGGCCCGTGCCGGAGTGGTTCACCGCTGCCCTGCTGACGCTCCTGGTGGGCGTCGCCCTCGCCGGGGTCGCCCTCTACCCGCACGGCGGCTCAACCCGGCTCGCGACGCTCGCCGCGCTCGCCTTCTCCGGCGCGGCGATGGGCGCGCGCGCGGTCACCTTCGACGAGGCGAGCCGGCCGGCGGTGCTGCGCGACCCCATCGCGTGGACGATCCTGGCCTTCGGTGCCCTCGGCGCGATCCTCTACGCCCGGTCCCTGGAGCGCGGTGAGGTCGGGCCCGCGACGGCCGTGCTATGGGTGGTCGAGGTCGTCATGCCGGGTGTCGTCGGCGTGCTCGCGCTGGGTGACACCGTGCGGCCGGGCACCGCGGGCCTGGCCGTGCTCGGGGTCGGCCTTGCGGTCGCCGGAACCGTCGCCCTCGCACAGCAGCCGGTCCACGGCGGTACCGATCCGGTGCGGTCGGGGTGAGCGGGTGGCGGGAACGACGTGGATCTGCCGCCGGCACCCCGCCGCCGTCCTCTCGCACTTCCTCCGGCCCGCACCACAGGCCTGACACACCACCACCCGTCGCCAGGGGTGAGCCCTGTCGGCGTTCGTTGCCACAATCGGAGGGTGTTGCTCTCCGAGCTCGTCGCGACCTCGCGCGCCGTCACCGCGACCCCGTCACGCACCGCCAAGGTCGAGCAGCTGGCGGCGACCCTGCGCAGGGCGGCGGCCGAGCAGCCGGGCCGCGTCGACACCGTCGTGACCTACCTGTCCGGCTCGCTCCCCCAGCGCCGCACCGGAGTGTCCTGGCGCAGCCTGGTCGGGCTGCCGGCGCCGGCCGAACAGGCCACCCTCACGGTCGCCGACGTCGACGCCGCCGCCGAGCAACTGGCACTGGCCTCCGGATCCGGGTCTGCTGCTGCCCGGACCCGACTCGTGCAGCAGCTGTTCTCCCGGGCGACCGCAGACGAGCAGGCCTGGCTCCGGGCGGTCTTCGTCGGCGAGGCCCGGCAGGGTGCCGCAGACGGCATCATGCTGCAGGCGATCGCGACGGCCGCGGCCGTGCCCGACGGCGCGGTCCGCCGGGCCGTCATGCTCGCCGGTCGCACCGGACCGGTCGCGGTAGCGGCCCTGACGGGCGGCACCGTCGCCCTCGATGCCATCGGGCTGGAGGTCGGCCGGCCGCTGCGGCCCATGCTCGCCGCCGCGGCGCCCGACGTCGCGACCGCCCTCGCCACGCTGGGCCGCGAGGTGGCCCTCGAGGCCAAGCTGGACGGCATCCGGCTGCAGGCCCATCTCGACGACGGTGCCGTGGGCCTTTTCACGCGCACGCTCGAGAACGTCACGAACCGCCTCCCCGAGGTCGTCGACCTGGTCCGCAGGCTGCCGGTGCGACGAGCCGTGCTGGACGGCGAGGTGATCGCGCTCGGCGGCGACGGCCGGCCGCTCCCGTTCCAGGTCACCGGGGCCCGCACCGCCTCGAGCGCCGACCCGGAGCGGATGCGCGCCGAGGTGCCGCTGACGGTCCGCTTCTTCGACCTGCTGCACGTCGACGGCGTCGACCTCGTCGACCGTCCGCTCGAGGAGCGGTGGGCCCGGCTCGCCGCGGCCGCACCGGCCGGGCAGCTCGTGGCCCGCGTCACGACGGACGACCTGGCGAAGGCCCAGGGCTTCTTCGCCGAGGTCGTCGCTGCCGGCCACGAGGGAGTCGTCGTCAAGGACCTGCACCGTCCCTACGCGGCCGGGCGACGGAGCCCGGGGTGGGTCAAGGTCAAGCCCCGGCACACCCTCGACCTGGTGGTCCTGGCCGTCGAGTGGGGCAGCGGCCGGCGTCGGGGCTGGCTCTCCAACATCCACCTCGGCGCCCGGGACGCCGATACCGGCGGGCTGGTCATGCTCGGCAAGACGTTCAAGGGCATGACCGACGAGATGCTGCGGTGGCAGACCGCACGGTTTCGCCGGCTCGCCGTCGGCGACCCCGACGCGAGCCGGGTCGTGCGGCTGCGCCCGGAGCAGGTGGTCGAGGTGGCCTTCGACGGCGTGCAGCGGTCCCCGCGCTATCCGGGGGGTCTGGCGCTGCGGTTCGCCCGGGTGCTGCGCTACCGCGACGACAAGCCGGTCGACCAGGTCGACACGATACAGAGCCTGCGTCAGCTCCTGTCCTGATCCTCGGCTGTGCCGTCGCTCGTGACGACGGCCCCCGGCCGCGGCCGCCGCCGTGCCGCGGGCGTTGTGCGTGGTTGTGGTCGCCAGGGCAACCACAACCACGCACAGACCCGAGTCGCGGGACCCGGCTGTGCCCTCAGCGGGACGGCAAAGGGCCCGGGGCACCCAACGGTCCCCGGGCCCTCGAGCCAGGCTTGAGCCAGGTCAGCGCAGCGGGTTGAACGGGCGCAGCGCCTCCGGCACGGTGCCGGTGACCATCTGCTCGGCGAGCAGGCGGCCGGTGGCCGGGCCGAGCGTGATGCCCCACATGCCGTGCCCGCCGGCCACGAACACCCGCGGCGAGCGGGTCATGCCGATCAGGGCCAGGCCGTCGGTGGTGCACGGCCGGGAGCCGACCCACTCGTCCTGGCGGTGGTCCAGGTCGGCGCCGGTCAGCAGCGGCCGGGCCGCCTCCACGATCGCCTTGATCCGGCGCCCGTCGAGCGGAGCCTCGGGCTTGCGGAACTCCATCATCCCGGCGACGCGCAGCCGACCCTCGAGCGGGGTGCAGGCCACCCGCGCAGCGGGGAAGTAGACCGGGCCGTTGGGCACGTGCTCGATCGCGACGCTGAACGAGTAGCCGCGGCCGGCCTGCACGACGCGCTTGACGCCGAACTCGCGGGCGAGCTTGCCGAGCCAGGCACCGGTGGCGACGACCGCGGCGTCGAACTCCTCGACGCTGCCCTCGGCGGTCTTGACGACCACACCGTGGCCGGTGTCGCGGATGTCGCTGACGGTGGCCCCGGACAGGATCTTGCCGCCACGGTGCGCTACGGATGCGGCGAGCGCGTGGACGAACTCGCCGGGGTTGATGTACCGCTGGTCGTGCAGGACGATCGCGGCGCCGATCGCGTCGGAGAGGGCCGGCTCGATGGCGCGGGCCTCGTCACCGGTCAGGACGCTGTACTCCATCGGCTGGCCGGCCGCGTGGATGTGCTCGATCTCCTCGAGGAGCGTCTCGCGCTCCTGCGCGGTGCGGTATGCCGCGGTGAACGACTTCGCCTCGTGGGTGTGCGCCTCGACGCCCCCGGCCTCGAGCAGGTCGAAGCTCTCGAGCGACATGCTGTTGATCGGCACGAGCTGGGTCATGGCGCGCTTCCAGGCCTTCATCGTGCTCTTGCGCGTGAAGCCGGCCACGAACTTGAGGAAGTTCGGGTCCGCGCTCGGCGGCACGTAGACCGGGGAGTTCGGGCTCAGCAGCGCCCGCAGGCCGGACTTCAGGACGGCCGGCTCGGGAAGCGGCGTGGCGATGCCCGGGGTGAGCCAGCCGGCGTTGCCCCAGGACGAGCCGGCCGCGACACCCTCACGGTCGATGACGGTGACCTCGACGTCGTGCTCCTGAAGGAACCACGCGGTGGCGAGGCCGACCATCCCGGCACCGACGACGACGACACGGTGGGGGGCTGGCAGACCTGACGGGGTGATGGCCATTTGCAACACTGCTCTCTGACGGATGACTTGGGGGATGACTCCATCGTCCCGCTTCCCGGCCGCAACCCCATGGTGCCACGACACCAAAGTGCTCTCGGATCGTCGTTCGCTCACGACAATGCATACGTCACAATGCCGGTATGTCGCCCAGCTCACCCCAGTCCGCGCGCGGCCTGTCCGTGGCCGACCTCGTGGGAACGCTCGGCGGCGGCCTGCTGCGGGTCGTCGTCGACTCGCCGCGCCGCCTCGTCGAGGACATCACCGTGGCCGAGCCGGCCCAGCAGGTCTTCGGCCAGGCGGGCGACCTCGTGCTCGGCATCGGCGCAGACCGCGCGCAGGCCGCGGCCGACCTGGTTACCCGGGCCGGTGCCGGCGGTGCCGCCGCGGTGGTGCTCCGGCACACCACCGCGCGCAGCCGGGAGGTCCGCTCGGCGGCCAAGCGCCACCACGTCGGCCTGGTGGAGCTGTCCGACCAGGCCTCCTGGGCACACGTCGTGTGGCTGCTGCGCGGCGTGCTCGACCGGGCCGCCGGGCCCGGTGGCGAGGTGACCGGGACCGGCCCGATCCACGACGAGCTGTTCTCGCTGGCCGATGCGTGCGCGACGCTGCTCGACGCGCCGGTGACGATCGAGGACCCCCAGTCGCGGGTGCTGGCCTACTCCTCGCGCCAGGACGTGGCCGACCCCATCCGGGTCTCGACGATCGTCGGACGCAAGGTCCCCGACGCTGTGCTGACCAGCCTGCGGGGTCGCGGTGTGTTCCGTCGGCTGGCCCGCTCGGCCGACCCGTTCTTCGTCCCGGCCGCGCCGGACGGCTCGCTGCGCCCACGTCTGGTAATCCCGGTCCGGGCCGGCACCGAGTGGCTCGGCTCCATCTGGGCCGTCGTCGACGAGCCCCCGCCTACCGACGTGCTCAGGTCTCTGACCCAGACCGCCTCCGTCGTCGCGTTGCACCTGCTGCGGTTGCGCTCGGAGGCAGACGTGGCTCGCCGCCTCAGCGCCGACCGGCTCCGGGCCGTGCTGTCCGGCGACGTGGCCGGCGCCGACCAGTGGCTGCCCCCGGGGCCGTGGCGCGTGGTCGCCCTGGACGCCCGGCGGGAGGGCGACGACACCGGCGTCCCCCTGGACCTCTGGGAGTCGGCCTTCCGGCGCGCCTCGTGGCGTCAGCCGCTGGCGGCGGCCATCGACGATACGGCCGTCGCCCTCGTGCGCGACCCGGAAGGGTCGGATCAGCACCAGTCGCCGGAGCCGGCCACCTGGTCGTGGCTGGTCGACCTCGCCGAGCGCCTGTCCGGCGACCACCCGACGGCCCGAGCCGGCGCCGGCGGCCTGGTCAGCCGCCCACAGGGCCTGGCCCGGTCTCGCGCCGAGGCGGTGGAGACGCTGCGCGCACTCGGCAGCGGCCGCCTGCCCGGCCCCACGGCCACCGTGGAACAGGCCTGGGCGCCCGTCACGGTCGACCGAGCGGTCAGCGGCATACGGTCTCATGGGTTGCTCGGCCCAGTGGTGACGCTGCGGTCACACGACAACGAGCACGGCACCGACTATGCACGGACTCTCGCGGCATGGCTCGACCACCCCGGTGACCCGCGTTCCGCGGCAGCGCGTCTGCACGTGCACCCCAACACGTTGCGCTACCGACTGAACCGGCTCACCGAGGTCGTCGATATCCATCTGGAGGACCCGGACGTGCGGCTGGCCATACGTCTCCAACTACGTGCCCTGGGGCACTGAGCAGCCAAGCATGGCGCTCAGGCCCTGGACCCGTCTTTGCAGCCCGGCCACCCACCGGGATCCCTGCGGCTACAGGTCTGCCAGTAGCCCTCGTACCTCGGACTCCCTGTACCGGCGATGCCCGCCGAGAGTTCGGATGGACGTCAGCTTGCCCGCCTTCGCCCACCTCGTCACGGTTTTCGGATCGACCCGGAACAGTGCTGCCACCTCGGCGGGCGTCAGCAGCTTGTCCGCTTCCCTTGGTTCTTGTGTCGTCATCTAGTGTTTCCCCCACCTGCCGCATGCGCGGCGACACAAACATGGCCCCCACTCTGGGTCCATGCCTTCAGCCTACGTTGGATAAGGGCCCAGGAGGGGCACATTCCGCGAATAGGACGGATCGTGCCGGCTCAGCCCCCACCTGTGACTCTATGACGGCCGTCGTGCCGCGCCCGGCCGGAGGCACGGGGACAGCGAAACCCGGCGTACTCATGTAGCGTTAGCACCACGAGAACACACACATTCCCGGGGCCGCTACGCGGAGCATCGGAGGGCGGTTGCCCTTCGAGGTGCGATGCCGCCTCGGCACGACGCACGAGGGGGTCACGCCATGGGGCGCGGCCGAGCCAAAGCCAAGCAGACCAAGGTCGCACGGCAGCTCAAGTACTACACACCTGACACGGACTTGAGCGCGCTTGAGCGAGAGCTGCACAAGGCGTCCGAAGTGGACCACGAGGATCCCCCGCGGGTCGACACGGACGACTACGACGACTACGGGAAGTGGGCCTCGGGCGAGCGTTGAGCCCGCCCCACCCTCGTCCAGCACACCTCGTGCGTCGGGCCGGCCCGACGCAGCGGTCGGTCGCACCCACGCTCAGGCGGGGTGGGAGCCGACCAGCCGGACGCCGCCACCGGCGACGCCCTTGGCGCCGCGGACCAGCTCGACGTCCGGGGCAACCGCCGTCGTGCCCCCGGTGGTGACCTCCCCGAGCCGCCAGGCCGGTATGCCGCCGGCTGCGCTCAGCTCGCACACGCGGTCGGCGTGGTCGGTCGGCAGGACGACCACGAAGCCGACGCCCTGGTTCAGCGTCCGCTCCAGGTCGGCCTGCGGCACGCGTCCGAGCGTCTGGACGGTCCGGAACACGGCCGGCGGGCGCCAGGTCGCCCGATCCAGCGTTGCCAACGTGCCGGCCGGCAGGACCCTGGCGAGGTTGGCGGCCAGCCCGCCGCCGGTCACGTGGGACAGGGCGTGGATCTCGAGGCCGGGCGTGCCGAGGAGCCCCAGCAGCGCCTTGGTGTAGAGCCGGGTCGGCTCGAGCAGCTCCTCACCGAGCGTTCGTCCGAACTCGGCGACGTGCCGGTCGAGCCGCCAGCCCGCTGACGCGACGACGTGGCGCACGAGGCTGTAGCCGTTGCTGTGCAGACCGCTGCTGGCCAGGGCGACGACCGCATCGCCCGGCACGACCCGGTGCGGACCGAGGATCGCGTCGTGCTCGACGACGCCCGTGGCGGCGCCGGCCAGGTCGTACTCGTCGGGAGCCAGCAGCCCGGGGTGCTCGGCCGTCTCGCCGCCGACAAGGGCGACCCCGGCCTGCTCACAGGCCCGGGCGATCCCCTCGACGACGGCCGCGACCCGCTCGGGCACGACCTTGCCGGTGGCGATGTAGTCGGTCATGAACAGCGGCTCGGCGCCGCAGACGACGATGTCGTCGACGACCATGCCGACCAGGTCGAAGCCGATCGTGTCGTGCTTGTCGAGGGCCTGGGCGATGGCGACCTTGGTGCCGACGCCGTCGGTGCTCGTCGCCAGGACCGGACGGGTCATCCGGGCGAGCGCACTGGCGTCGAACATGCCGGCGAAACCGCCCAGACCACCGAGCACCTCGGGCCGCGTGGCCCGGCGCACCGCGTCCTTCATCAGCTCGACCGCCCGGTCGCCGGCCTCGACGTCGACTCCGGCGGCGGCATACGTGATCGGCGCGTCGGGCTCGTTGGTCACCGGCCCAGCCTAGCGAGCGCCTGTACCCATCGAGAGTGCACGCCTGCCCGATCGAGCGTGCACCCCTGCCGATCGAGGGTGCACCCCTGCCGATCGAGCAAACGGGGCCTTCGGCCGTCGTGGGGTGGGGTAAGTGTGGTTCGGCGGCGCGGTTG